>NZ_DASZCQ010000083.1:0-31923 GCF_035942955.1 Actinophytocola sp.
GATCTCGATGAACCGCCCGCCCCTTGGCAAAAGCCGCAGCGACGCGTCGACGAACTCGCCGGCCAGGCAGTCCAGGATCACGTCGACCCCCTGACCGTCGGTGGCGGCCAGGAACTGCTCCTCGAACTCCAGCGTCCGCGAGGAAGCGATGTGATCGTCGGCCAACCCCATCTCCCGCAACGCATCCCACTTGCCAGGACTGGCCGTGCCGAACACCTCGGCACCCCAGTACCGCAACAACTGCACGGCCGCGATGCCGACGCCACCGGCGGCCGCGTGCACCAGCACCCGGTCGCCCGCGCCGACCCCGGCCAACTCCTTGAGCCCGTAGTAGGCCGTCACATACGCCGCCGGAACCGACGCCGCCTGCTCGAACGACCACCCCGCCGGCATCCGCCGAACCACCCGCTGGTCGGCGATGGTGACCGGCCCGAACGGCTCGAACGTGAACCCGAACACCCGGTCGCCGGGGGCAAGATCGGTGACGCCCGGCCCGACCTCCAGCACCACACCGGCGGCCTCGCCACCCGGACACACCTCGTCCGGGTACATGTTCAGTGCGATCAGCACGTCCCGGAAGTTCAGGCCGATGGCCCGAACCTGGATCCGAACCTGGCCCCGCGCCAACGGTCCGCCGGCCTCCGGATGGGCGACCAGCTCGAGCCGGTCAAGGGCGCCCTTGCCGCTTTCCCTGTCCAGCCGCCAGATCGGCGCGCCGACCGGCGGAACCAGCACACCGTCCGAGCCGGCCCTGGTCAGCCGGGGGGCGAGCAGCTGTCCCGAGCGGACGGCGAGTTGGGGTTCGGACGCGGCAAGGGCGGTGCGGACGGCGGCCGGCGCATCGGGATCGGTGTCGAGGTCGAGCAGGGCGAAGCGGTCGGGATGCTCGGTCTGGGCGGTACGGACCAGTCCCCACACGGCCGCGTGGGCCGGGTCGCAGTCCTGACGGTGGTCGGTGGCCATGGCGTTGCGGGTGACGAGCACCAGCCGCGTCGTGGCCAGCTGCTCGGCGGCCAGCCACTCCTGGATGAGCCGGAGCACCTGCCCGGTGACCTCGCCCGCGGGCGCCGCCGGCACCGGGTAGAGCACCACCTCCGACGCCGACGAGACGGCCCGCAGGTCCGGGTAGGACTCGGCGTCCAGGCCCAGCGTGTTCTCGCCCAGCACCGCATACCGGCCGGTGTAGGGCTGCTCGACCTGGACCGGTGTCCACTGCAGACTGAACAGCGACTGCTGCCCGCCGGAGGCGCCCGCGGACAGCGCGCCGGGATTCATGGGCCGCAGGGTCAGCGCGGCGATGCTCGCCACGGGCGTTCCGGTGGGGTCGGCCAGGTGCGCCGACACCGCGTCCCCGCCCGCGGGGGTGAGCCGGATCCGTACGCTGGTCGCTCCGGTGGCGTGCAGGCCGATTCCCGCCCAGCTGAACGGCAACCGCACCTCGACGTCCTCGCGGCCGGCCAGGATCCCGTGCAGGGCCGCGTCGAGCAACGCCGGGTGCAGCCCGAAGCGCCCGGCGTCGGCGGTCTGCTCCTCGGGCAGGGCGGCCTCGGCGAAGATCTCCTTGCCGCGCCGCCAGACCTGGCGCAGGCCCTGGAAGGCCGGGCCGTAGCCGAACCCGGCCGCGGCCAGGTGGTCGTAGAAGCCGTCCATGGCAACGGGTTGCGCGCCGGCGGGCGGCCACTGGACCAGCTCGGCATCCACCGCGGGCTGGCGGGGCGTCAGGGAGCCGGTGGCGTGGTGGGTCCACGCCGCGTCGGCCGCGGCGGCCTCGTGCCGGCTGTAGATGGCCACGGATCGTTGGCCGTCGTCGTTGGGCGCGCCGGCGACCACGTGCATGTGGAGCCCGCCCTGTTCGGGGAGCACCATCGGGCCGGTCAGGGTCAGCTCCTCCAGGTGATCACACCCGACCCGATCGCCCGCCTGCAGCGCCAGCTCCACCAACGCCGCGCCGGGCACCAGGACGGTGCCGTTGACCGCGTGATCGACCAGCCATGGGTGGGTGGTTCGGGAGATCCGGCCGGTGACCACCACCCCGCCGGTGTCGGGCCATGCCACCACCGCGCCAAGCACCGGGTGGTCGATACCGGTCTGGCCCAGCCCGGCCGCGTCCACGATCCCACCACCGCCGGCCAGCCAGTACCGCTCGTGCTGGAAGGCGTAGGTGGGCAGCTCCACCGTGCGGGCGCCGGCGAACGCCGCCGACCAGTCCACGGCAATGCCGTCACAGTGCGCCTGCGCCACGGACTGGATGAACCGGTCCTGGCCACCCTCGTCGCGGCGTAACGTGCCGACCACCGACGCGTCGGCCCCGTTGTGCTCGATCGAGTCCTGAATGCTCGTGGCCAGCACCGGGTGCGGGCTGACCTCCACGAAATGCTGAAACCCATCGGCCAGCATGGTTTCCACGGTGTCGGCGAAGCGGACGGTGCCGCGCAGGTTGCGGTACCAGTAGTCGGCGTCCAGCTCGGTGGTGTCGACAACCTCGCCGGTCACGGTGGAGTAGAACTGCACCTCCGCCGGTTTGGGGTCGATCCCCGCCAGACTGTCGACAATCTCCGCGCGGATCCGTTCCACCTGCGGCGAATGCGAGGCATAGTCAACCGGGATCCGCTTGGCCCGAACCTGGTGCCGCGCACACTCGACCAGCAACTCGTCCAACGCGTCCACCCCACCGGACACCACCACCGACGCCGGGCCATTGACCGCCGCAACACCCAGCACCCCCTCCCATGCCGACAGCAACTCCTCCACCTCAGCTACCGGCAGCGGCACCGACACCATCCCACCCGCACCGGACAGGGCCAGGATGGCCTTGCTGCGCAAGGCGACCACCCGCGCCCCCTCGGCGACCGACAAAGCACCGGCCACACACGCCGCCGCGATCTCCCCCTGCGAGTGGCCGACCACCGCGGCGGGGATGACGCCGTAGGACCGCCATAACCGGGCCAGCGACACCATCACCGCCCACAACACAGGCTGCACCACATCCACCCGGTCCAACGACACCGCGCCCGGCTCGCTCCGCAGTACCGGCCACACCGGCCAGTCCACATGCGACTCCAACGCCGCCACACACTCCTCAAGCGCCCGCGCGAACACCGGCGAGGTCTCAAGCAGACCCGCGGCCATCCCCGGCCACTGGCCGCCCTGCCCGGGAAAAACCCAGGCGATCTTGCCGGGGCCGGTCCCGGTGGCCACGCCGGTGACCACGCCCGCGGCCGGCTCGGCCGCCGCCAGCGCCGCCAGCCCGGCCAGCAGAGCGTCCCGGTCCCCCGCGGTGACCACCGCGCGGTGGTCGAGCTGCGCCCGGGTGGTGGCCAGCGAGAAGCCCACGTCCGCGGCACATATGTCCGGCCGAGCCGACACGAACTCCAGCAACCGCGTGGCCTGCCCCCGAAGCGCCTCCGGCGACCGCGCCGAGATCACCCACGGCACGGCGCCGTCCGGCACCGGCGCCGGCTGCTCCTCGCCGGTCGGCTCCGCCGCCGGCACCTCTTCAATGATCACGTGCGCGTTGGTGCCGCTCATGCCGAACGACGACACCCCGGCCCGGCGCGGCCGGCCGCCGGTGTCGGGCCACTCGCGGGCCTCGGTGAGCAACGAGACCGCACCGGCCGACCAGTCCACCTTCGGGGTCGGCTCGTCGACGTGCAACGTCCTGGGCAGCATCCCGTGCCGCATGGCCTGCACCATCTTGATCACACCGGCCACCCCGGCGGCGGTCTGGGTGTGACCGAGGTTGGACTTGACCGAGCCGAGCCACAGTGGACGCTCGGCCGGGCGGTTCTGCCCGTAGGTGGCCAGGATCGCCTGCGCCTCGATGGGATCTCCGAGCGCGGTTCCGGTGCCGTGCGCCTCGACGGCATCGACGTCCTGTGTGGACAGGCCGGCGTCGGCGAGGGCCGCGCGGATCACCCGCTGCTGCGACGGGCCGTTCGGCGCGGTCAGCCCGTTGGACGCGCCGTCCTGGTTCACCGCGGAACCCCGCACCACCGCAAGGACCCGGTGCCCCAACCGCCGCGCGTCCGACAGCCGCTCCACGACGAGCACCCCGGCGCCTTCGGCCCACGCGGTGCCGTCCGCCGCAGCCGCGAACGGTTTGCACCGGCCGTCCGGCGCGAGCCCACGCTGCCGGGAGAACTCCACGAACACGTCCGGCGTGGCCATCACTGTCACGCCGCCGGCAAGCGCCAGCGTGCACTCCCCGCGCCGCAACGCCTGCACCGCAAGATGCAACGCCACCAACGACGCCGAGCAGGCCGTGTCCACGGTCAGCGCCGGACCCTCCAACCCCAGCACGTACGCCACCCGGCCGGACGCCACGCTGGACGTGGTCCCGGTCAGCCAGTGCCCCTCGACGCCCACCGAGCCGCGGTCCGCGGCCGAGCCGTACTCCCGCGCCACGACCCCGGCGAACACGCCGGTCCGGCTGCCCCGCAGCGAGGTCGGATCGATCCCGGCATGCTCGAGGGCCTCCCAGGACGCCTCCAGCATCAACCGCTGCTGCGGATCCATGGCCAGCGCCTCGCGCGGCGAGATCCCGAAGAACCCCGCGTCGAAGTCGCCGGCGCCGTGCAGGAAACCACCGTGCCGCACGTAGGACTTCCCCAGCCGCTCGGGATCCGGGTCGAACAGCCCCTCGAGATCCCAACCGCGATCCTCGGGAAACCCGGACACGGCGTCCACTTCGGACTCGACCAGGCGCCACAGGTCCGCGGGCGAGGCCACCCCACCCGGCAGCCGGCACGCCATCCCGACGATCGCCACCGGCTCGTCCACCGGGGCCGCCTCCACCGGCGCCTCGACGCCGGCATCGGACCCGATCAGCTCGACCCGCAGATACCTGGCAAGGTCCCGCGGGGTCGGGTAGTCGAACACCACGGTCACCGGCAGCCGCAGCCCGGTGCTCACGTGCAACCGGTTGCGCAGCTCCACCGCGGTCAGCGAGGTGAAGCCCGCGTCCTGGAACGCGCGGTCGGCGCCGATCCCACCGGCCTCCAGCACCTCCGCCACCTCGGACCGCACCAGGTCGAGCAGCACGGCGTCGCGCTCGGCATCCGGCATGCTCGCCAGGCGCAGGCGCAGGGCATCCAGCGCCGCGTCCTCCTCCGCGGTGCGGCGGGCGGGCGCGGCGTCCCGCGGCAGGCTGTCCTCTTCGCGCGCGGCCACCTCCTGGATCCGGCCGGTGACGGTGAGGTATCCCCACTCGTCGCGGCGGGCCAGGTCTCCGGTGAGGTACCAGCCGTCGCGCAGCGCGGCCGCGGTGGCCTCGGGCAGGTTGTGGTAGCCGCCCGCCATCACGTTCGGCCCGCTGGCCCACACCTCGCCGACCCGGCCGGGACCGACGTCGGCACCGGACTCGGGATCCACGAGGCGAACGGCCAACCCGGGCACCGGCACTCCGCACGACCCCGGCACGAGCGTGCCGCTCGGCCAGTTGACGGCGATCGGACCGCAGGTCTCGGCGGCGCCGTAGCTGTCGAGCAGCGCAGCGCCGAAGGTGTCCATAAAGGACTGACGGAGCGGCTCGGGGCTGGTGTCGCCCACGACCAGGCCCAACCGCGGCCCAGGCAGCGCCCGGTCCCGCGCCAGCCGCACCAGCTCGGCATGGGTGGCCGGGGTACCGAGCAGGATCGTGCACGGCTTGCCGGCCAGCGCCGGCAGCAGCTCCTCGGCGGCGTCACCGGCGATCCGGCCGGTGGCGCCCACCGCGATCACGGCCAGCGTGACCAGGAGTCCATTGTGGTCGGACGGGGGCAGCGGGCACAGCACCCGGTCTTCGGCCGACAGGCCCAGGATCGGCGCGTGACAGGCCGCGACCGTCCACAACGCATTCCGCTGGGTGGACAGCACACCCTTCGGCCGGCCGGTCGTGCCCCGCGTGTAGGTGAGGAAGGCGAGGTCGTCGAGCTCCATGTCGTCACCCGGCGGGTTCGCCGGCTCGGGCAGGTCCCCGCCGTCGGCGAGCACGACGCGCAGGTGTGGACGCTCCACCAGCAGGCGATCGAGCCGGCCGGCGTGGGCCGCGTCGGTGATCAGAAGCTCGGCGCCGCTGTCGTCGAGCACGTGCGCCAGCACGTCGTCGGCGTACCGGGGATCGACCGGCACGCCGATCCCGCCGGCCCGTAGGACCGCAAGGCGGCTCTCCACCAGCTCGACGCGGTTGTCGAGGCAGATCGCCACCCGGTCACCCGGAAACAGGTCCAGCTCGGCGAGCTGCCCGCCGAGCCGCCGGGTGCGGCGCTCCAGCTCCGCGTAGCTCACGGCGCGCCGACCATCCGCGAACGCGATCTTGTTCCCCAGGTGCTCGGCGTGCTCCAGCAGGATCTCGGGCAGCGGCCGGATCAGTTCGGTACGCAGCATGTCGTCACCGCACCTGCCCATCCACTATTGCATATCAATGCACCAGACTTGGGACGACTACAAGTATGCCCGGACGGACGGCTGAGGAACGCATTTCATTTCTATGCCTGGCCCATCGTGCGGTAATTTTCCGACCACGCGTCACGCCACCAGCATCGGGGCCTGAATGGAGACGTCGTGCTCGAGAATCATGTGCTGTAATCGCTGCAGGTCCCGGCCCGGCTCGATGCCGAGCCCCTCGACCAGCGCGGCGCGGGTACGCCGGTACACGTTGAGCGCGTCGACCTGCCGGCCGGACCGGTAGAGCGCGAGCATGAACTGCATGCACAGCCGCTCCCGCAGCGGTTCCGCCTCGGTCAGGATCTCCAGCTCCGGGGTGATCTCCCGGTGCCGCCCGCAGGCCAGCTCGGCGTCGAAGCAGTCCTCGAGCGCGAGCAGGCGCTCGTTCTCCACGGCCGCCAGCTCGGACCACATGGTTCCGCGCTCGACCAGATCGGCGAGCGCCCGCCCGCGCCACAGCCCCAACGCCTCGCGCAGCAGGCTCGTGCCGCGGCCGGGCGAACCGGCGGTGATCGCGGTGCGGCCCTGCTCGACCAGGCGCCGGAACTGGTGGATGTCAACGGCATCCGGATCGATCTGCAGCCGGTATCCGGGCGGGCGGGTGAGCAACGTCGCCCTGGCGTCGTCCTCGTGCGCGGCGGCGAGCATCCGCCGGATCGCGGAGACCGCGTTCTGCACCATCTTCCTTGCCGTCAGCGGCGCCTGCCCGTCCCACAGGGCGCGCAGCATGCGACTGGTCGGAACCACCTGGTTGGCGTGCAGCAGCAGGTATCCGAGAACGGCCCGCTGAACCGCGCCGCCCAGATCCACCCGCCGGTCAGCGTCAAGAACTTCTAATGATCCGAGCAAACGAAACCGCATCAACAATCACTCCTAGACACCGGGCTGTTCATATCTATTGCGCCAGCGCGGCAGTAATAGTCACACGCTGGATCACCCGGATGGAACCCCCGCCCCATCGGCTCCGCACCGGTGATCCCGGTCGGATCCGGCGCGAAATACCTGGCCAGCGATGGCCATCTGAAAAACACATGCGCGTCGGATGAGCGGGTCAGGTAACCACTCGGAACGGGTACCGCCGATCGGTGAGATGAGCACCGGCCCTGATGCCCGGACAATTACGCTGGATCCCCGACCGGCCACCGAGGGTCAGGTTTCAGCGCCCGCCAGGCGTCCGCGCTCAGCGTCATGCTCGCCGGCGACGAGCCGGCGATCGGCCGCCACAGCCGCGTGCTCGCCATCAGCGCGGTGCCCACGGCGATGAACGCGAGCGCGGCCGGCGGATCCCACCGCGCGGGCAGCAACTCCTCCACGCTGCCGGCGTACCGGTCGCGTCCGGTGAGGACGTTCCACAGCTCGGCCGCGACGTCCCGGCGGCGATGGCCGAGCTCTCCGTGGCGCAGCAGGGCCATCAGCGCCATGTGGGTCCGCACCCCGGCGCGTCCGGCGGCCGCGGGCGAGGGCGACTCGCCGCGGGACACCGCGAGCAGCCGGCCGATCAGGTCGGCGCCGGCGAGCTCGGCGTTGACCGGTTCCACCAGCCTCGGGTTGACGTCGACCAGCCGGGCGGCGCCGTGCCGGTCGATGATCGCGTCCACGGACAGCGCGCCGTGCCAGCGCAGCTCGGCGCCGAGCGTGCCGAGCTGCCGCTGAAGTTCCGGCAGGTGAACGGATTCCTTGACCGCGGCGCTGCCCAGGACACCCTCGTGCACCCGGAGCACGGCGTGCGCGGCCACCGGCTCACCATGGTCGAAGACCGCCTGCATCATGACGAACCGACCGGCAACCGGCCGCTGCACCAGGACCGGCCAGCCCCGCGCGAAGGCGTCAATCACCTCGGTGCGCGACGCGAGCCGGCGTAGATCCTCCGGACGGGAGGCGAACCACACGCCTCGGCTGCCGGAGGCGACGGGAAGCTTGACATAGCAAGGGAGTTCGGCAGCAGAGCACAGCTCGTCCGCCGAACCCACAAGCGCAGTGGCCGGCTGCGGCAACCCGAGATCGGTGAGCAACCGCACCGCCTCGGCCTTGTTCGCCACCCTGGCAAGGGATGTGAACGGCGGCACGGCGATTCCGACTCCGAGCCCGGCCACCTCCCCCGGATACCGGGACAGCACGGCCACCTGCTCGTGGATGGGCAGCACCACGTCGTAGCGGTGAGTGCGCAGCACGTCCAGCAGCGCCTCGAGGTAGCCGACCGGATCGGCGCCGAACGCCGGCACCGGATGCCGCCGGCGGACCCGGCACGTGGCCGACAGCAGGCCGCCCCGCCGCGGCTCCAGCACCCCGACGGAGTGACCGCGCCGGGTCAGCACGGTCACCGCCTGCCGCGCCGAGGCGCTGACCGACTCGGTCAGCAGCACCCGAAGCGGCGCCGCCTCAGGCCGCGCGGCCACCGGTGCTCGCCGACCCCGGGGAGAGCAGCTCGGCCCGCATGATCCCGACCAGCTCCGCGGCATGGGTCTCGGTGAAGAAGTGTCCACCCGGGAAGATCCGGCAGCCGAACCGCGCGCCGGTGTGCGCCGCCCACGCCCGGACCTCCGGCTCGTCGGCGCGCGGGTCGCGCTCGCCGCCGAACGCGGTCAGCGGGAACGGCAGCGGTCCCGTCGGCCGGTAGCGGTAGGTCTCGTTGACCGAGAAGTCGGCCCGCAGCAACGGAAGGAACGCCTCGAGCAGCTCCGGATCGCCCAGCACCATGTCGGGCGTGCCACCGATGCGGCGCAGCTCATGGACGAGCCGGTCGACCGGCAGGTCGCGCAGCTGCGTCCGGGTCTCCGGCAGGTGCGGGGCGGGCCGGCCGGACACGAACAGGTGGGCCGGCGGCACGGCGCCGTCGGCGCGCAGCCGCAACGCCAGCTCGAACGCCACGAGCGCGCCCATGCTGTGACCGAACAACGCGTACCGTCCGGTGAACTGCGGGCCGAGATCGCCGAGGAGATCGTCGACGAACGCGCCGACGTCGCGGTAGGCGGGTTCGCGGTACCGTTCGGCGCGGCCGGGCGGCTGCACCGGGCACACCGCGATCCCGTCACCGGCCAACCGTTGCCAGCCGCCGAAGGCCGCCGCGCTGGCGCCCGCGTGCGGGAAGCAGAACAGCCTCGGCGCGGCCGGGTTCGGCGTTCCGAACGGCAACCACCGGGCCGCCCGTGGTGTCGTGGTCATCGCGGCACCCTCTCGGTTCGCGAAGGAGGGTCGATCGGCGCCGGGCGCAGCCACACCGTGTTGCGCCACACCCCGACACCGACGAGCAGGGTGTCGCCGACGACCTCGACGGCGATGGTGGTCGCGATGAACCAGCCGGACGGCAACCAGACGTATGCGGCAAGGCGAAGCACGGCACGCGCGAGGAAGTAGGCCCCCGCCGCGGTGGTGAACTGCCGGAGCAGCCACTGGTTGGTCGCGCTCGCCCGCACCTGCGGGGTCAGCACCATGAAGTCGCCGACGGCCCCGGCCATCATCGGGCGTCCGATCGCGACGCTCAGCAGGGCGCAGCTTCCCATCAGCAGGTCGACTCCCGCGATCGGCAGGAAGAACCCCGGCACGCTGCGGGAGATCACCGCGACGGTGGCGGACAGCGCGACGAACACGATCATCAGGATCGGGACGAAGCCGGCGCTCCCGGCCCGCCGGTCGATGAGGAACAGCGCCCCGGCCGCGAGAATCGCCAGCACCGCACCGAACTCGATGCCGAGCACGGCCGAGCCGGCCAGGAACATCAGGACTGGCACCAGGGAGTTGCGGAACATTCTCGGCACGCCGATCGCGAGCACCTCGAGCGTCGCCCGCCACGGAGCGGGATGCAGCTCGTCCAGGTGGGGCGGCGGCCGCCGCAGCACGCTCGCCAGGCTCATGGGAGATCCACGGTCAGGTAGTCCGGCCAGCCCTGGATGGTGCTCAGGTCCGATTCGAACACCAGCCGCGAGCCGTCCCGCTCGACCTCGGTGAAACCGGCGAAGGCGTAGGTCACGTACATCACCCGGTTCCGCCCGGTCTCGACGAAGTCCGCGCGCAGCTTCGCGCCCTCCTCCTTGGCCCTGGTCATCACGTAGTTGAGCAGCACAGTGCCGACCCCGCGGGCCATCACCCGGCAGGACATCAGCAGCATGCGCAGATGCCAGGCCGGCTTGCCGCGCTCGGCCAGCGCGAGGCCGATCGTGCCGTAGCTGCCGTACTTGTCGGTGAGCGAGGCCACCAGCAGCAGGTGGTCGGGCGACTGGCGCAGCTCGTCGAGCTCCTCGTAGGAGTAGGTGCGGCCGGTGGAGTTGAGCTGGTTGGTGCGCACCGTCAGCTCCTCGGCGCGCCGCAGGTCCTCCCGCTGCGCCAACCGGATCGTGAACTTCATGTCCAGCGTGGCCAGGAACTCCTCGCTGGTGCCATGGTAGTCCTGCTCGATCCGGTTGCGTTCGGCGTCGCTGCGGTACATGTGCCGGCGCAGCTTGGACTCGTCGGTGACGAACCTCGGCTCGAACGCCGGGTGCTTCAGCACGTCGATCTCCAGCGCGTCCACGGTGATCACCGAGGGATGCGCGTGCTCGACCTCTTCCCGCTCGAACGGCTGGTCGTCGACGAACGCGATCGCGTCGATCCCGATGTTGATGGCCTTCGCGATCTGCTCGATCGACGACGACTTCGGGTTCCAGTTGATCTGCGGGTACAGGAAGTACTCGTCGAGCCCCGCCGCGCGCAGGCGCGCCATGGCCGCGTCGTAGTCGTTCTTGCTGGCGATCGAGTGCAGGATGCCGATCTCGTCGAGCCGGCGGATCTCCGCGACGACCTCCGGGCGGACGGTGACCTCGCCGCCCTCCAGCAGGGTGCCCTCCCACAGCGTGTTGTCCAGGTCCCAGACCACGCACTTGATCCGGCCCCGCTTGGCAAGGGCTTCCTCGCGCTCCGTCACGTTCATGGTGCTACGCCGCCTCCCGGTAGGCCTCTTCGGCGATGGTGGTCTGCTGCAGCTCGGAGCTGCCCTCGATGATTTCCATGATCTTGGCGTCCCGGTACAGCCGGGCCACCGGATAGTCGGGGCTGCATCCGTTGGCGCCGTGGATCTGCACGGCATCGCTGGCCGCGGTCGCGGCCGCGGTCGACGCGTAGTACTTCGCCACCCAGCTGGCCATGATGGTGGCCGGATCCCCGGCGTCCTTGAGCCGCCCGGCGTGCTCGCACAGCAGGCGGGCGGCGCGGGCGCTGGTCACCATGTCGCTGACCTTGCGGCGAATCAGCTGCAGGTCGCGCAGCTGTCCATCCCGGACGGTGCGCCGGGAGGTGTACGCGACGCACGCGTCGAGGCAGGCCTGGATGATGCCCACCGAGCCGCAGGCGACGCTGTACCGCCCGAGATCCAGCGCCCCGGTCATCACGGTGCCTGCGGCCCAGCCGGGCGGGCCGAGCACGGCGTCGGCGCCGATCCGGACGTCGCGCAGCACCACCTCGGCGATCATGCTGGACCGGGTGCCGAGCATGTTGGGGATGGGGCTGATCTCCACCCCGGCCGCGTCCCGCGGCACCAGGAAGGCGCTCATCCCCTGGCCGCTGCGGGCGAACACCAGCAGCACGTCGGCGACCTGCCCACCGGTGATCCACTTCTTGCGTCCGTCGAGTACCCAGCCGTCCCCGTCCGGCACCGCGAGGGTGCCGGCGGCCGACGCGTCGCTGCCGCTGTCCGGTTCGGACAGTGCGAACACGCCGAAGGTCTCGCCCTTGATCAGCTGGGGCAGCCACCGGTCCCGCTGCGCGTCACTGCCCCAGCGCCCGACCGCCCACGACACCATGGTGTGCACGGTCAGCATGCTGCGCAGCCCGGAGCAACCCCGGCCGATCTCCTCGTGGATGCGGCCGAGCGTGACCATGTCCAGCCCGGCGCCGCCGACCTCGGCGGGCAGGAACGGCGCCCACAACCCCAGCTCGCCCACGCGGTCGAGCAGGGCCCGCGGCAGCCGCTCGGCCCGGTCGAACTCCTCGGCGTTCGGCGCGACCTCGGTGTCGACGAACGCGCGGACGTCGTCGAGGATGGCGGTGCTCATCGATAGTTCTCCGTCTCGATCGGACAATCAGACGCCGGACGCCTGGGCGGTGGGCCCTGCGAGCCGCTGCACCAGCGCCACCATCGCGTTCACCGAGCGGAAGTGGTCCAGCTTGAGCTCGTCGTTGGGGATCCGGGCGCCGAAGGTCTTCTCGATGAACATCACCAGCTCCATCGCGAACAGCGAGTTCACGAACCCCAGGCCGAAGATGTCCTGATCGTCGGTGAGCTCGATGGCCGGGTACTTCGCCGTGATGAACTGCCGGAGCTCGGCACGCGCGGCGTCAGACATGGTTCCTCCTCAGTGATCGGTAGCGGAGCGGACCGCCGTGAGGTGGCCGTTCCGGCCGGCGCTGTCGGCCGGTCCTCGTGAATCGGGGCCGTGGCGATAGAAACCCTCGCCCGACTTGCGCCCGAGCAGCCCGGCGTCGACCATCTGCTTCAGCAGCGGGCACGGGCGGTACTTGCTGTCCGCGAAGTGCTGGTAGAGCACCTCGATGCTCTGCAGGACGGTGTCCACGCCGATGAGGTCGAGCGTCTGAAGTGGACCCATCGGGTGGCCGAAGCAGCTGCGGAACACCTCGTCGATGGTCTCCGCGCTGGCCACCCCCTCGTAGACCAGGTATGCGGCCTCGTTCATGAAGACGTGCGAGATCCGGTTGGAGATGAACCCGCAGGCGTCGTTGACGTCGATCGGCTTCTTGCCCATGGACTCAAGCAGCTCGCGCACCGTGCGCTGCGCCTCGGGCGAGGTGTGGTGGCCGGGAATGAACTCGACGGCCGGCTTCATCGGCACCGGGTTCATGAAGTGCACGCCGGCCACCTGCGCCGGGCGCCCGGTCCACGACGCGATCCTGGTGATCGGGATGGCCGAGGTGTTGGCCACCAGCACGCAGCCGGGCTGGCAGATCCTGTCCAGCCGCGGGTACAGGTCGCGCTTGAGCGCCTCGTCCTCGGTGATGTTCTCGATCACGACCTCGGTGTCGGCGAGCAGCTCGAGGTCGGTCCCCGTGGTGATCCGGTCGAGCACCTCGCCGGCGTCCACCGCGGGCCCGCCGAGCATCCGGCTCATCCGGCAGTTCAACTCGATGCTGTCCAGCGCGGTCCGCAGCGCGTCGGCGCTGATGTCCACGAGCCGCACCGCATGCCCGCTCTGCGCAAGGCTCTGCGCGACGCCGGCTCCCATGATGCCGGCGCCAACCACTCCTACCAGGGTCATCGCTCACTCCCTCTCGATCACGTCCGCGCCGGCCACGACCTTGCTGAGCTCCCGGACCGTCGGGTGCTCGATCACGGCGGAGATCGGGACTCCGCCGTAGCTGACCCGGATCCGGCCCATCAGCCGCACCGCGGTCAGCGAATGGCCACCGAGCTCGAAGAAGTTGTCGTTGGCGCCGATCTGGTCGATGCCGAGCACCTCGCACCAGATCTCCGCGATGGCGGACTCGTGGCCGGGCGCCGGCGGCTCGAACGGCGTGGACAGCGGCGGCCGCGGGTGCCGCTGTTGGGCCGCAACGGTTTCCTGCGGTTCGGCCACGCCGGTCCACTGGGCCAGCCGGGGCAGCAGCGGGCCGCTGGAGATCACCAGCTGGCTCACCCGCCCGGCCACCGCGAGGGATCGCTCGAAGATCTCGACGCCCTCGTCCGGGCGCATCCAGTACTGCTTGATGGTGGTGGCCGGCATCGGGTGGTCTTCCTCGTCCCGCAGGCCCCAGCCCTCCCAGTTGACGGTCAGCCACCGGGTACCGAAGATCCGTGCGTAGGCGTCCATGCCGGAGTTCGCCCCGGCGTAGGCGGCGAACCCGAGTCCACCGAGGATGGACGCCAGCGAGGACACGGTCACCCGCACCGGGGCGTCGGTCTCGCCGAGCACCTCGTCCAGCACGCGCAGCCCGTCGATCTTGGCCGCGAAGTGGGCCTGGCACTGCTCGACGGTCATCTCGGGGGCGAGGCCGAAATACCGGGCGTCGGAGACCCCGGCCCCGTGGATCACCGCGTCGATCCGGCCGAACCGTTGCCGCGCTTGGGAAACGACGGCGGCCATCTGCTCCCGGTCGCCGACGTCGGCGGCCAGGGCGAGCACCTCGACGCCGAGGTCGCGGAGCCGCTGAATGGTGCGGATGTGCCGGCTGGCCCGCTCTCCGGGTCGCTCGGCGAGCCAGGCCGGCCACTCCTCCTCCGGCGGCAGCGGCGTCCGGACGGTGAGCACCAGCCGGCAACCCCGTGTGCCGGCAAGGTGCTCGGCGAGCAGGATGCCGACGTCGCCGAGCCCGCCGGTGATCAGCACGGTCGCGCCGCCGGCGAGCGGTCGCCGGGCGGGCGGCACCTCGTCGATTCGGAGCCGCTCGTAGGTCTGCACCCAGCGGTCCGCCCGGCGCAGCGCCACCTGCTCGCGCAGACCGGTGCACGCCTCGGCCACCACCTCGGCGGCGAGCGCGGCCACGCCGCCGTGGGCGGCGACGCAGCCGGGCACGTCGACGTCGACCAGCCGGCAGGTGATGTTCGGCACCTCCTGCCCGATCACCGGGCCGAGGCCGACCAGGGTGCCGTGCTCGGGATGGCGAAGGTCGCCTCCGGTCGCCTCAACGGCGGCGGGAGTGAGGAACATGAGCTCGACCGCCCCGGCCTGCTGCGCGTCGGACAGCGCACCCGAGAGGGCACGGGCGGAGTGGAAGCCCAGCGCCTGCGCGGCGTCGAACCGCGCAGGCTCGCCGGCCAGGGTGGCGCCGAGACTCCAGCCGTGCAGCACGGTTCCCGGCCGGCCGAACTCGGCGATCACCCTGGCATAGTCGGAGCGCGCACCCGGGTCGACGGTGACGGTCCGCACGCCGGCGTCGTCCCGGCCGTGGAACCCTGTGCCGGGCCGCAGCAGCACGGTGTCCGCGCCCCGCTCGGCGAGCCGCCGCGCGACCGCCTCGCCGAGGTCGTCGTTGGCCAGCACCCACCATGGGCCGCGCTCGGCGAGTTGATCAGTGGTGACGTCGTTGTGCGGCAAGGGAATACTGCGCCACACCGGGAGGTAGAACCAGTCCGCGAGGTCGCGGTCGGGGGACGCGCCGAGCTGTGGCTGGGGCGCCGGGCTCGGTGCGCTCGCCGCGGGCGCTTGCTGAGTTGGCGGGTCGATCCAGTAGCGCTGGCGCTGGAAGGGGTAAGTGGGCAGCGGGACGCGGCGGCGGTGCCCGTCGTGCAGCGCGGCCCAGTCGATCTCGGCGCCGTCCAGCCACTGCCGGACCGCGGACTCCAGGTCCTCCGGAACGACCGGCGAGTTGGCCGAGGTGTCCGGAGTGGACCGGCGCTGGCGGGCCGGCTCGGCGAGGGCGTGCACGGCGTCCGCGGTGTCGGTGCAGATCACCGCCATGCGGTGGGTGAAGCCGGCCCGGCTGGCCTGCAACGTGAACGCGACGTCGGCCAGGTCGACGTCCTCGGCGTTCGCCAGGTGCCCGCGCAGCGCGTCGATGGCCGCGGTGAGCGCCTCCTCGGTGCGGGCGGACAGGACCAGCGCCTGCGGTCCCGCCTCGCTCGGCCGGTCCGGCAACGGTCCGAGCTCCTCGAGCACGACATGGGCGTTGGTGCCGCCGAGCCCGAACGAGCTCACCCCGGCACGGCGCGGCCACTCGCCGGCCGGCCACGGCCGGTTCCCCGGCAGCACGGTGAACCGGCCGCTGGCCGCCATGGCCGGGTTGGGCGTGCGGAAGTTGCGGGTGCCGGGCAGCTCGGCGTGCCGCACCGCCATCGCCGCGCGGATCAGACCGGCCACTCCGGACGCGCGGTCGAGGTGGCCGATTTCGGGTTTGAGCGAGGCAAGCACGCACGGGTTTCCGTTGGCGCCGCGGAACACCCGGTCCATCGCGGCCAGCTCGACCGAGTCGCCGAGCATGGTGCCGGTCGCGTGGCACTCGACGTAGCCGATGGTCTCCGCGGGCGCGCCGGCCACCGACTGGGCGTACCCGATCACCTCGGCCTGGCCGTCGGCGCCGGGCGCGGTGAAGCCGACCTTCGCCCGTCCGTCGTTGTTGGACGCCGAGCCGAGCACCACGGCGTAGATGTGGTCGCCGTCGGCGCGGGCGTCGGACAGGCGCTTGAGCACCACCACGCCGACGCCGTTGCCCACCAGGCTGCCGGCGGCGTCGGCGTCGAAGCTGCGCACCTGCCCGTCCGCGGACAGGATGCCGCCCTCCTCGAACAGGTAGCCGGCGGTCATCGGCACCTCGAGCGACGCGCCGCCGGCCAGCGCCACGTCGGAGTCGAACGTGATCAGGCTCTGGATGGCCAGGTGCACCGCGACCAGCGAGGTGGAGCAGAAGCTCTGCACGGCCACCGCCGGCCCGGTCAGGCCCAGCTTGTAGGAGACCATGTTGGACAGTGAGTCGCTGTTGTTGCCGACCGCCCACGCCACCTCGGTGGTGGTGGCCATCACGTCCGGCCGCTGCCGCACGTTGGCGAAGCCGTACTTGCTGACGCCGCACCCGGCGAACACGCCGACCCGCCCAGGCATCTTGTTCGGCTGGTAGCCCGCGCGCTCAAGGCCTTCCCAGCAGCATTCGAGGAACAGCCGGTGCTGCGGGTCGGTCACCTCGGCCTCGCGCGGGCTGAACCCGAAGAACGCGGCGTCGAAATGCTCGATATCGTTGAGCGGAGCGGCCCGGCGCACGTAATGCGGGTCGGCCAGCAACGCCGGTTCCACGCCGGCGGCCAGCAGTTCCTCCTCGGTGAGGTCGCGGATCCCGCTGACACCGGCGGCGAGATTCGCCCACAACTGCTCCACATCGTCGGCCCCGGGAAAACGCCCGGACATCCCGACGATGGCCACCACCGAGTCCTCGTCGCGTTCGCGCATCTATCACTCACCGCCGCAGGTTTGGTCGGCTTGTCCGCGGTTCTCTCCATTGCCGAAGCCAACGTTATGCGCGCGGCGTCCACGCAGCCCCCACCTTCCGGTAACCGGGCCATCTCCGACTCCCGATTACCGCCGAATGGGCGCCCGATGGCAACCTCGTGAAAATCTGTGACAAGCACGTCAACAAATGTGGAGGGCCTGAATGAAGATTTACCGCTTCGGTATCCGGGGGTGGTTCGGGGCCGTACTCGCCGCGTGCGCGACGGTGGCCGCCACGCTCCCGTTGAACCCGGCTACCGCGTCCGAACCGTCCGCCTGGGAATTCATCGAGTGCAGCGAAGGTAGCCTCAACGTCCGCGTCGACACGGCCACCCGCGCGGTCACCGGCAGCGCAAACGTATCAAGCTGCGTATCGCAGGGCACCCCAGGCTACACGTCGGCAACAATCACCATCCGCGGTTCCGCGACCCAGATCACGGCCTCCCTCGTCGACACCGTCACCACCGAAACAATAAGGTGGAACACCGGCCAAACCACGACCGTGTCCGTGCAACGCTCATTCATGGGCGCCACCAACCTCAGCGCCATCGGCATCGGCAAGACCACCGCCGGCCTCTTCCACCCCGCCGACCAGTTCGACTCCGGCGACGGCAACCGCTCCAACGGCGCCGGCGCAATCACCCTCTCCAAGGAAACATCCTGGATGGTCGGCTCGATGTAACCCCGACAGCACAACAACACCCAAAGCGGCCCACGCCCCCAATGGCGTGGGCCGCCCCGCGTGAAGCGGTCCCCGAAAAGATCTTCCACCATGAGATTGTCATCCGGCGGTGACCTGGTGGTTGTGTAGTGGGTGGATGGTGTTGGCGAGTCGGCCGGCGCGGCGGGGGCAGCAGCGGAGGTTGTGCAGGATGCGCCGGGTGGTGAGTTGGGGCGGTGGCGCGTTCGCCGGGTCCGCGCAGGCGGGCGTGGGCGCGATTGGCGTCGTTGTGGGGCTTGGGTTGGTGGCGGCCCCCTTTGTGCGGGGTGATCAGGTGGTGGCCGGGTGTGGTCGTCGCCGCGGTAGCCCTGGTTGCCCAAGGCGATCAGCCCGGTGTCGCGCAGCGCGGCGAGGATGCTTGCTGATCCGGGCGGCGGCGGTGTCGTGGGTGCTGCCGGGCAGGTCACCGGAGACCCACAGGATCGTGCCGTCTGGCAACGCGATCACCTGCAGGTTCACTGCGTGTATCGTGTGCTCGCCGCAGCAGAAAAGGGGCGGGTCGGCGGCGATCCGGTCGATCGGGATCAGCGTGCCGTCGATCCCTACGTAGGCCAAGCCTGCCGTTTGACCTTTCGCAGTGCCTCCCGCAGCTTCGGGGTCCGCTGGGCCAGTTCGACGACTTCGTTGATATATAGCGCCAGCATGTCGTGATGGAGACCGCGGACCCGGCGCCCACCTCGGGGGACGGTTCGCCTGTGCGCAGGGACACCAGCACCAGCAGTGCTGGTTGTCCTGGGTTGAGCGTGCGCCACACCGACCCCAGCCGCCTGCGGTGAGCGCGGACCAGGCCGCAGGTCAAGGTCAGGGTCTGCTGTGACCACGGCCAGCGCGGCACGGTAGAACAACACGTGAACCTCGCCACGCCGGTGATCAGCAACCTGTGATCAACAACAAGCCTGGCCCGCCACCGCATCCCGACCAAGAGGAAATTGGCTCACTGAGCCTCGCCGTCCCCCCGGCCCGTCTGCTCTCCAAAAGATCTTCCCTCAATTTGTTGATCAAGCCCGTTGGGGGCCCGGAATTGTCGGTGGGGTCGGCTAGCGTGTCGGTGTGCTCGTCGTCCAGGACCACCCCACTACCGCCGCCGAGCCCCAGGACCTGTTGGGGCAGGCGGCGTTGGCTGGTGTCCTGATCGGTCACTACCAGGCGGTGCAGTTGCGCCAGTTGGCCGCCTACGCCGCTGCCACCGAGGGTGATGAGTTCGCCTGCCTGGAGGTGGCCACTCAGCTGCATCTGTCCGACCGGGCCGCGCAGCGTCGGTTGAAGTTCGCGAGGACTGTGGTTGAGCGGCTGCCGCAAACCCTGGCGGCGTTGGATCAAGGGTGGATCGAGGAGTACAAGGCCCAGCTGATCGCCGACGCGGTGGCCGAGTTGTCCGACGACCACGCCCTGGCCGTGGAAGCCCAGGTGTTGGACAAGGCCGGCCAACAGACCCCCACCCAGCTACGCAATGCGTTGGCCAGGGTGGTGTTGGCGGTGGATCCGGAGGGCGCCGAGGAACGCCGCACGCAACGGGTCCGGGGGCGGCGGGTCGATGCCTACCCCACCGAACCGGGCATGGCGGCGCTGACCATCCACCACACGGCAGAGCACATCGCCACCGCCCACGCGGTCATCGCCGACCGAGCCCGAGCACTGAAGGCACTGGGCAACGAACCCCGCACCCTCCAGCACATCGAGGCCGACATCGCCCTCGACCTACTCTTCGGCACCGACACCGGCAGCAACCGGGTGGTCGAGGTGCACCTGACCATGCCCGCCCCCGGCACCGCCGCGGCGCACCCGGCGGAGGTCGACGGGCTGCCGGTGACCGCCCAAGCGGCTCGAGAGTTGGCGGCCGAAGCAACAAGCTGGCGGTGGCTGCGCACCGACCCCCACACCGGCGCCGTGGTCGATCTCACCGCGCCGAGCTACACGCCACCGCAGTGGTTGAAGACGTTCGTGCAGGTGCGCGATCGCACCTGCCGCTATCCCGGCTGCACCCGTCGCGCCCGCCGGTGCGATGTGGACCACCGCATCCCCTGGCCAACCGGCGCCACCTGTGACGCCAACTGCCAGTGCCTGTGTCGGCGGCACCACCGCGCCAAGCACGACGGCGGCTGGCAGGTCCGCACACTCGGCCGGGACCGGTTGGAGTGGACGAGCCCACTGGGGTTCACGCATGTGGTGGAGCCCGAGCCAGTCACCGCGCCGTCCGAGTGGGACCCGGATCCTCCGCCGTTCTAACTTTCTTTTCTTCATAGATTTGAAAAGTCTGTTAAAGACTGAGCGCGCCTGTGGGCAGGGCGGGCCCCGCGAAGGTGGACGGGGCACCTGTCCACAGGCGCGCGACCCACCCTCGCCACCAGCCCCGCCCACGGCGCACCCACACCTGCCCGATCATGGCTACGTGACCGGCCCCCCTAGCCGAGGGAAACCGACTCCGGTGCACGGCTGTGGACAGGGCTGCCCCGCAATCAGTACACGGGGCGCCTGTCCACAGTCGTGCCGCGGAACGCCGTGCCCAGCAAGCACAAGGCGACCCACCCGGCGTTCCGACGCAGCCGGGAACGGCCGAAAGCAAAGAACCGCCACCCGACAACGCAAGCCAACACCAGATCTACTGCTGCCGCCGTCGCCGCGCCAGGTTAGCCCGACGAGCCTGACTGCGATCATTGTGCTCAGCCGCCGTGTCCACAGTAGAGCTTTGACCACCGCTGGAGCTCAGTAACCGCGCAAGAGCACCGACGGTGGGCGCCTCGTAGAGGACATGCGGAGCCAGCTCGTCGATCCCGAGGCGACGTCGGATGCGGATCATGATCTCCACGCCGACCAGGGAGTTGCCACCGAGCTCGAAGAAGTTGTCCTCGGTTCCTACCCGGTCGAGGCCGAGCATGTCGGCCCAGACCTCGGCGATGGTCGCCTCGACCTCGTTGGACGGTGCGACGAACGCGACGCTCAGGTCGGGCCGGGGGTGGCGGGCGCCGTCCGACTCGGCGGCGGGGACCGCGGCGATCTCCTGGATGGTGAACTGGCCGCTCGCCCGGATCATGGCGGAGAAGTCCTGGGTGGTCACCGCGAGTTGGTGCTGCCCGGTGCCGAGGATCCGCCGCAGGGCGCGCCAGCCGGCGTCGAAGGAGATGCCGAACTGGGCGCGGTAGTCGCGGAAGAACTGCGCCACTTCCGGGGCGAACCCGGACAGCCCGGCCTCCCAGCCGTTCCACTCCCACTCGCCCCAGTTGACCGCGATGGTGCGCGGGCCGTCCGGGCGCCGGGCGGAGGCGTGGGCGAACGCGTCGAGGAAGGCGTTGGCCGCGCAGTAGTCGACCTGGCCGGGGCCGCCGCCGGTTGCCGACGTGATCGAGGAGAACAGGACGAGGAAGTCCAGCCGCTGGCCGCGGAGCGCCCGGTCGAGGGCGAGGGTGCCGGCGACCTTGGGGGCGAGCACCTTGTCCACCTCGGCCCTGGTCTTGAACTGCATCAGCCCGACGCCGGGTACCCCGGCGGCGTGCAGAACGCCGTGCAGGCAACCGAACCGGTCGACGGCGGCGCGCACCGCGGCCTCGGTGTCGGCGGGCTTGCTGACGTCGCCGGTGACGATCAGGACCTCCGAGCCCAGCTCCTCGAGCCGCCGCACGCCGGCCAGCCGCCGCCGCACCTCGTCGCCGGTCTTCTCGTTGTCCAGCACGGCATCCCAGGTCTCCCGCGGCGGCACCCCGGTGCGGCCGAAGAGGACAAGGCGGGCCCGGCACTCGCGGGCGAGCCGCTCGGCCATGGCCAGGCCGATGCCGCCAAGCCCACCGGTGATCAGGTAGACACCCCGCTCCCGCAACGGCTCCGCCGGCTCGCCGGCGACCGGCACCGACTCGTAGTCCAGCAGCCACCGGCGACCGCCCCGCAACGCCACGACGGCGTCCACGTCACCATCGCCCAGCTCCGCCAGCAGCGGACCGGCCACCCGAGCCGGATCCGCCAGCTCGGCCGGGTCGAGGTCGACCATCCGGCAGCGAACTCCCGGATACTCCACCGGAATCAGGCGCGTCGGCCCGAGCAGCGGGGCCACCTCGGGTCGGATCTCCTCGGCCCCGGTCACCGCCTGGGAGCCCGCGGTCACCGTGTCCAGTATCCAGCCCTCCGCGCCGACATCGCTTGCCGCCTGGGCGAAGGCGATAAGGCTGGGTAGCCCGGCGTCCAGCCCGGTGTCCCGCAACGTCCACAGGTGCACCACCCGCTCGGGCAGGCCGGCGCCGTCGCGCAGCTCGCGGAGCAAGGTGCGGAGGTCGGCACTCTCCCCGGGACGCACCACGTACCCGTCATCCGTCGCGGCGAAGGCATCGCCCGGCCGGACCCGCACGACGCTGCCGCCGGCGGCCACCAGCCGGTACTCGAGCCGCTCGCACAACGAATCCGCGGGCCCGTCGTCGGTGAAGACCAGCCAGCGTGCGGCCGGCAGGGCGCCCGCGCGCGGCGCGGTCTGCCGCCAGACCGGCGCGTGCACCCAACGATCCTCAGGCAGCAGCGGAAGATCCGTCAACGCCGCGCCTGGACGGTCCGAACCGGACGGACCGGCGTGCACGGCGCCGGGCGCCATGGGCGGGGCGGACGCGCCGGCCAGCCAGTACTCCTGACGCTGGAACGGATATGAGGGCAACGGAATCCGCCGTGCCTGGCGGCCTTCCTGATAAGCGCGCCAGTCGATGTCCACCCCGGCCAGCCACAGCTGGGCGAGCGCGTCGGTGAGCACCCGGTCGTCCGGGCGCGGATCGGCCGCGGCCGGCAGCGTGGCAGAGATCAGCGGCCAGCGCTCGCGCGCGCAGTCCGGGTGCACCCGGGTCATCGCGCCGAGCGACTGGCCGGGCCCGATCTCCAGCAGCGCCGGGTCGGGATCGGACAGCAGCCGGGCCAGCCCGTCGGCGAACCGCACCGGCGAGCACATGTGCCGGGCCCAGTACTCCGGGTCGGTCACCAGCCGCTCGTCGGCCGGCTCGCCGGTCACATTGGAGATATACGGCAGCTTCGGCGCCTGCGGCCGGATGTTGGCGGTGACCCAGGCGGTCAGCTCGTCGCGCACCGGATCGAGCATCCTGGTGTGGAACGCGTGCGTGGTCAGCAGCTTCGTGCTGGGCACGTCGTCGCGCTGCAACCGGGCGGCGAAGTCCGTCACTACGTCCGGCTCGCCACCGATGACGGTGATCTCCGGCCCGTTCACCGCGGCCACGTCGATCCCGAGCGGGGCGAGGTCGCCGAACCGCTCGGTCAGCCACGCCGGCGACCTGGGCACGGCCAGCATCGAACCGGCGGGCTGCTTGGCGATCAGGCCGGCCCGGAAGGCGACCAGGCGCAGGGCGTCGGCGAGCGGGAGGACCTCGGCGAGCGCCGCGGCCACGTACTCGCCGAGGCTGTAGCCGAGCATCATCGCCGGGCGCACGCCCCAGCTCATCAGCAGCCTGGCCACCGCGTATTCGACCACGAACACCGCGGGCTGGGCGATCTCGGTGCGGCGCAACGCCTCCCGGTTCGGGTCGGTGGTCTCGGCGGTCCGGCCAAGCATGGCCAGCAGGGCCGAGTCCTCGCCGCCGGCCGTGCTGCGTGCGGCGGTGAGCAGGGGCAGCAGGTCGAGCGCGAGGGCGTCCCGCATGACCTCGACGCACTCGTCCACAATGGATCGGAACTCCGGTTCCCTGCGGTACAGCTCGACCACCATGCCGGGATAGTGCTCGCCGACGCCGGCGAACAGGAAGTTCACCGGCCGGCCCCGGAACTGCTCGGCACGGGCCAGCACGCCCGGCGGCAACGGGCGATCGCCGGCCCCGGCCGTGGCGACGATCTCGGCCATCGAGTCGGTGACCCAGGTCCTGCGGTGCTCGAAGGCCTCCCGGCCGAGCTGCAGGGTGTTGGCCACGTCGCGCAGCGCGACGTCGGGCCGGCGGGCCAGCTGGTCGGCGAGCCGGCGCACCGCCTGGTCGGCCGCGGTGGCGTTGCGCCCGGACACGGTGATCAGCTCGTACCGGCGGTCCGATCCGTTCGACGGCGACGCGGGCGGCTCGGCCGACGGCGCCTCCTCGAGAACCATGTGCACGTTGGTGCCGCCCATGCCGAGCGAATTGAGCCCGGCGATCCGAGGCCGGCCGACCGGCGCGTCCCAGGTGGACAGCGCGGTGTTGACGTAGAACGGGCTGTTCTCGAAGTCGATCTCCGGGCTGGGCCGCGTGAAGTGCAGGCTCGGCGGGATCTGCTTGTGCCGCAACGTGAGCGCCGTCTTGATCAGGCCGCTGATGCCCGCGGCGGCGGCGAGGTGACCGATGTTGGTCTTCACCGAGCCGATCGGGCAGTACTGCGTGCGCTCAGTCTCACCGAAGGCCCTGGTGAGCGCGGCGACCTCGATGGGGTCACCGAGCGGGGTGGCCGTGCCGTGCGCCTCGACGTAGCCGATGTCCTCGGCCGTGACGCCGGCGTCGGCCATCGCGTCGGCCACCACCGCGGCCTGGCCGACCACGCTCGGCGCGGTGTAGCCCACCTTCAGCGAGCCGTCGTTGTTGATCGCCGAGCCGCGGATCACCGCGTACACCGTGTCCCCGTCGGCCAGCGCGTCGGACAGGCGCTTGAGCAGCACGACACCCGCGCCGTCACCGAACATGGTGCCGCCCGCGTCGGCGTCGAACGTGCGCACGTGCCCGTCCGGGGACTCCATGCCGCCGGGAACGTAGAGGTGCCCGACGCGGTCCGGGGTGTGGATGGAGACGCCGCCGGCCAGTGCCAGCTCGCACTCGGAGTGGCGCAGGCTCTGGCAGGCAAGGTGCACGGCGACCAGTGCGGTCGAGCAGAAGGTCTGCACCGTGAAGCTCGGCCCGGCCAGGCCGAGCTTGTAGGACACGCTGGTGGTCAGCGAGTCCTTGTCGTTGCCGATGACGAACTGGTAGGCATCCGTCTCCCCGACGTCCATAGTGGACGATGACATCAGGAAGCGCAGCAGGTAGGTGCTGATGTTGGTGCCGCCGAACACGCCGACCCGGCCGCGGCCGGCGCCCGTCCCGTAGCCGCCGTCCTCAAGCGCCTCCCAGCAGCACTCGAGGAACAGCCGGTGCTGCGGGTCGGTGATCTCCGCTTCCCTCGGGCTGTAACCGAAGAATGCCGCATCGAACCCGCGCACGTCGTCCAGCACCGGGCGCCTCGGCACGTAGTTGGGCGCGTGCACCTGCTCTTCCGGGACACCGGCGGCCAGCAGCTCCTCCGCGGAGAACGTGGCCACGGACTCCACCCCGCCGGCGAGGTTGCGCCAGAACTGCGCAATGTCGTTGGCGCCGGGGAACCGCCCGGCCATGCCGATGATTGCGATCTTGCCGGCATTCGGGTCCTCCTCGGGCGCCCGGCTCGCTGCGCTCGCCGCGGGCGCTTGTTGAGTGGGCTCCGGGCTAGCTGCGCTCGCCATCGGCGCTTGATGTTCGGGCACCCGGCTCGCCGCGCTCGCCGCGGGCGCTTGCCGAGCGACCGCCGCGCCGCCCTTCTCTTCAATGAGCACAGCCATCGCGTGCACGGTGGGCGCCTCGAACAGGTTCACCGCGGACACCGCGACACCGGACACCTTCTGCATCCGCTTGACCAGCTGCAGCCCCATCAGCGAGGTGCCGCCGAGGTCGAAGAAGTTGTCCCGCACGCCGACCCGGTCGATGCCGAGCATCTCCTCCCATACGCCGGCGAGCGCCCGCTGGAGATCACCGGCCGGCGGCACGTACTCCTGCGCGAGGTCGGGCCGCGGCAGCCGGACGCCCGACGAGCCGGTTGCGGTCTCGGTGAGATCCTTGACCAGCCACTGCCGGCTGCGCTTCGGCAGATCGCCGGCGCTGACCACGGTGCGCGGCAAGGGATGCGCCAGCACGTGGTCGAACGCCGCGAGCGCCTGCTCCTCGGTCATCGAGTACTCGACCATGGTGGCGCCCAGGTCGCCGAGCCCACCCTCGTCGATCATGGCCGCGGTGGCCGCCCAGGTGTCCCAGTTGATCGTCAGCCAGCGGGTGGCGTCGTCGATGTGCCGGTAGGGCACGGTGTCCAGGAACGTGTTCGCGGCGACGTACGGGGCGAACCCCAGGCCGCCGAGCACCGCCGACATCGAGGAGAACAGCACCACGAACTCCACCGGCCGGCCGCGCAGCGCGTTCTCCAGCGCCACCGTGCCGTCGACCTTGCCGCCGGTGAGGTGCGCGTCGACGGCCTCGGGGCCGATCTCGGTGATGGGTCCGAAGGTCTCCGGGGCGGTGTTGGCGGCGAGGTGCACCACGCCGTCCAACCGGCCGTGCCGGTCGAACAGGTCGTCGACCAGGTGCCGCACGGCCGCCTCGTCGGTCAT
The DNA here is from genome assembly GCF_035942955.1 of Actinophytocola sp. Lineage (GTDB taxonomy): Bacteria > Actinomycetota > Actinomycetes > Mycobacteriales > Pseudonocardiaceae > DASYTH01. Next base: position 26,366 of record NZ_DASZCQ010000083.1, read on the forward strand.
GTCCGCGGCCGCGACCTCGACCCGGATTCCGTTGTCCCGCAGCTGTTGCACGGCGCGAATCCGCTCGGCGCGCGAGTCGTTCACCTCGACGAGCCGGTCCCACTCGTCCTCCGGCGGGAGACCGCTGCGGCCGGCCAGCACCACGGTGTTGTCGCCCGCGCGGCCGATGTGCCCGGCCATCAGCCGGCCGACCGGGCCGAGACCGCCGGTGATCAGGTAGACCCCGTCCGGGCACACGGCGACCGGTGCGGTGTCCGGTGTGGACTGAGGCTGGTAGTCGAGCACGTAACGGACGCCGTCGCGCAGAGCCACCGCGCCGGCGTTGTCGCCGACGCGGATCTCGGCGTGCAGCGCGGCCGCGATCGTCTCCGGAGCGTCGCCGGACACGTCGAACGAGCGGACCAGCAGTCCGGCGAACTCCTGCGAGCCGACGATGCAGGCGCCGTAGACGGTGGCCCGGTGCGGGTCCGGCACGTCGGTGTCGAGCACCGCCCGCGCCGACTCGGTCACCACGGTGATCCGGATGGGGTCGGCCACCTCCGTGCCGAGCACCGAGGTGAGCCTGCACACGCTGTCGAAACCGAGCCGCCTCGGATCGCCGGCGTCGAGGCCGAACAGGTGGATGACCTCGCTGGGCGTGCCGGCCTCGGCGAGCAGCCGCTCATAGTTCTCGGCCTCGTCCCGGACGATCACACACTCACGCCCGTCACCGGCCAGCCGCTCGGCCAGAGCGGCGCCAACGCCGCGGTCATCGGCGAGGATCCACACCGGACCGGTCGGCACCGTGCCGCCGGGCGGGCCGAGTGGCGTCGGTGTCCACACCGGACCCCAGAACCGCTCGTCGGTGGCGTCGTCAACGGTGTCGTCGGCGGTGTAGGCGGGTTCGGGCGCCCGGCTCGCTGCGCTCGCCGCGGGCGCCTGATGAGCGGGCGGGTCGATCCAGTAGCGCTGGCGCTCGAAGGGGTACTGGGGCAGCGCCACTTTCCGTGGCTCGCGGCCCTCGTGATAGGCGTGCCAGTCGATGTCCACGCCGGCGAGCCACAGCTTGGCAAGGGCCTCGGTGAGCACCTCGGTGTCCGGCCGCGGGTCCGCCTCGGCGGGCAGCGTCGGGACGAGAAGCGGCCACCGGTTCGGCGGGCAGTCGGGGTGGTTGCGGGTCAGGGCGCCGAGCGACTGGCCGGGGCCGATCTCGAGTAGCGCCGGCTCGCCCTCGGCGAGCAGGTTGCCGAGCATCTCGGCGAACTTCACCGTGCGGCACATGTGCTCGGCCCAGTAGCCGGGGTCGCGCAGCTGCCGCTCGGTGATCTCCGCGCCGGTCACGTTGGAAAGGTAGGGAATCCGCGGCGGCTTCGGGTCCAGGTTCGCCCGCGCCCACGCGGTCAGCTCGTCGGCGACCGGGCGCAGCATGCGCGAGTGGAAGGCGTGCGAGGTGCGCAGCAGCCGGCACGGGATGTCGTGCCCGGCAAGTCGATCGGTCAGCTCGGCCACCGCGTCGGCCGGGCCGGACACCACGATCATCGCGGTGCCGTTCACCGCGGCGACGTCGAGTCCGAGGTCCGCCGGCGACCCGACCAGCCGGCCGAGGTCCGCCGTGGACAGTGGGACGGCGGCCATCGCCCCCGCCGGCAGCCGGGAGATCAGCTTGGCCCGCACGGCGACCAGCCGGGCCGCCTCCTCCAGGGTCAGCGCCTCGGCGAGGCAGGCGGCGGCGAACTCGCCGACGCTGTAGCCGGCCAGCACGCTCGGCCGCACACCCCATGCCATCAGCAGCTTGCCCAGCGCGTAGTCGACCGCGAACACCGCGGGCTGGACCACCTCGGTGGCGGCCGACGTGTCGTCCTGCGGCACCTCGGCACGGCCGAGCAGGCGGGCCAGGTCCGCGCCGTTGGCGGTCTCCTCCGCGGTCAGCTCGGTCAGCGGGTCGGTGCCGAGCTCATCCCGGAAGATCTCCGCGCACTCGTCGATGGCCGCGCGGAAGACCGGCTCGCTGCGGTACAGGCCGCCGATCATCCCGCGGTAGTGCTCGCCGACACCGGCCAGCAGAAACCCGACCGGGCGCCGGGCACTCGCGTCGGCCCTGGCCAACACCCGGTGCGCGGCCTCGGAACTCAGCGCGCCGGCCGCGTCGGCGGCGTCCCGCACGACGGCCGCCCGGCGCTCGTGGAACACCTTGCGGCCGACCTGCAACGTGTAGGCGACATCGGCAAGATCGACGTCCTCGTCGGACACCGCGGCGGCGAGCCGTTCGGTGGCCGCGGTGGCCGCCGACGCGGTCCGCGCCGACCACACCAGCACCTGGTGCGGCCGCGCCGGCAGCCGGGACTCGCGCTGCACCGGATCCGGCTCCTCCAGCACCACGTGCGCGTTGGTGCCGCCCATGCCGAACGCGCTCACGCCGGCCCGGCGGATCCGCTCTCCGCGCGGCCACGGCTGCAGTGAGGTGACCACCTCGAGCCGATCCCTGCTGCGCGCCAGCTGCGGGTTGGGCGTGCTGAAGTTGATCGTGGGCGGGATCTCCTGGTGGTACATCGAGAGCGCGGCCTTGATGAGCCCGGTCACCCCGGCCGCCCGGTCGAGGTGACCGAGGTTGGTCTTGGCCGACCCGACCCGGCACCGGGTCACACCGTCCACATCGAACACCTGCTGCAGCGCGGCGATCTCCGCGGCGTCGCCGAGCGGGGTGCCGGTGCCGTGCGTCTCCACGTAGTCGATGTCGGCCGGGGACAGCCCGGCCGCGGCCAGCGCCTCGGCCACCACACCGGCCTGGCCGCGCACGCCCGGAGCGGTGAAGCCGACCTTCAGCGAGCCGTCGTTGTTCACCGCCCAGCCGCGGATGACCGCGTAGACCCGGTCGCCGTCGGCCAGCGCGTCCTCCAGCCGGCGCAGCACCACGACGCCGACGCCGTTGCCGAGCGGGGTGCCCTTGCCCTCCGCGTCGAAGGCCCGGCACTTCCCGTCCGGCGAGGCCATCCCGGCCTGCTCGTACACGTAGCCGACCCGCTGCGGCACGGTGATCGCCGCGCCCCCGGCGAGCGCCATGTCCGACTCGCCGGAGACCAGGCTGGTGCACGCCGCGGCCACCGCGACCAGCGAGGTGGAGCAGTAGCTCTGCACGCCGTAGGCCGGACCGGTCAGGTCGAAGGCGTGCGCCACCCGCAGCGGCAGGGAGTCCTTGTCGTTGCCCAGCCCGACGAAGACGTACCCGGCCGTCTCCACCAGATCCGGGTGCGGCGTGAGGTTGTTCGTCAGATAGGTGGAGAACTGGCCGCCGGCGAAGACGCCGATCGCCCCGTCGGTCCGCTCCGGGTCCACCCCGGCGTCCTCGAGCGCGTGCCACGAGCACTCCAGGAACAGCCGCTGCTGCGGATCCATCACCTGGGCTTCCCGTGCGGCGTAACCGAAGAAGCCGGCGTCGAACAGCTCGATGTCGTCCAGCACCGGGCCGACCGGCACGTAGGCGGGATCGGCCAGCTGCTCGTCGGTCACCCCGTTGGCGCGCAGCTCCTCCTCGGTGAACCGGGTCATCAGGTCCTTGCCGGCGCGCAGGTTGCGCCACAGCTCGCGCACATCCCCACTACCGGGGAACCGGCCGGCCATCCCCACTATGGCGATGTCACCGGAAACCTCACCGGACAGGTCGTCGTGCTCGAGTTCGCTGGTCATTCCGTGCCTCACCTTCGGGTCTTCCTCGCGCGCATGGCCCTGCGCCGCTCCCCGCGCGCGGCACTACCGTCCACTTTCGACGTCGGGGTGGATGATGAATCGGCCGTGTCCGGGCCGGTGAGCAACTCGGCGAACTGGGCGACCGTCGGCCGTTCGAACAGCGTGGCCGCGGCCAGCTCCACGCCGAACTCCTTGCCGAGGCGGTTGACCACCGTGATCCCCACCAGCGACGTGCCACCGAGCTCGAAGAACGGATCGTGCACGCCGACCTGCTCGATGCCGAGGCAGTCCTGCCACACCTCGGCGACCCGCCGCTCGACGTTCGTGCGCGGGGCGAGGTAGGGAGTACGCAGCTCCGGCCGCGGGAAGCGCGGCCCACCGCCGATCCCGGGCGCCAGCTCACCGTCCGGAGTGGACAGCGCGGCCAGGTCCGCGACCACGTCGGCCATCGGCTTGGTCAGCACCACCACGTGCGGGGCGCCGGCCGCCAGGATCCTGGTGAGCGTGTCGGGACCCTCGTCGTCGGTGATGCCGAACTCGTCGCGGTACTGGCGGACCCGCTCCAGCGCCGGGTTCCCGGCCAGGGTCACCTCCTGCCACGCGTCGAACTGCCACGCGCCCCAGGCCGCCGACACCACCCGCCCGGCCACGCGACCGGTGGCCGACGCGGCGAACGCGTCGAGGAAGGCGTTGGCCGCGCAGTAGTCGCTCTCGCCGAACCCGCCGATGGTGGCGGCCGATGAGGAGTACAGCGCCAGCAGCTCCGGCGGATCCTCACGCAGCGCCTCGGCGATCGCCAGCGTGCCGGCGACCTTGGGGGCGAGCACCGCGGCCGCGTCCGCCTTGCCCTTGGCGGCCAGCAACCCCGCGCCGGGAACGCCGGCGGCGTGCACCACGCCGTGCACGACGCCGAACTCCTCGCGCGCGGCGTGGAAAACGCGCTTGACCTGATCGGGGTCGCTCACGTCCGCGGCAAGTGGAAGCACCTCGGCGCCGGCAGCCCGCAGTTGCCTGATCGCCAGCAGAATCGCGCTGACCTTCTCGTCCGGGTCGTGGCTGGCCAGCCACCCGTCCCAGTGCGCCTCGTCGGGCAGCTCCGTGCGGCCGACAAGCGCAAGGCGGGCGCCGAGCGGGGCGAGCCGCCGGGCCATGATCAGCCCGAGGCCGCCCATGCCACCGGTGATCACGTAGGTGCCACCGGCCCGCCAGACCTGCTCGTCCGCCGCCGCGGGCAGCGCGGTCTCCTCGAACGCGCGGACCCAGCGCCTGTCCCGGCGCCACGCGGTCACCTCGGCGGGATCATCGGCGAGCAGCTCGACCTCGCGGAGGAGCTGACCGGCGAGTTGCTCGGCCGGTGCCGCGGATTCCAGGTCGACGCAGCGGACCCGGATCCGCGGGTACTCGGCGGCGATCGAGCGGCATATGCCGGCGATCGTGGCCGGCACCGGGTTGGTGGCGTCCCCGCCGAGCACGTCGAAGGTGTCCGCCACCGCGGCGACCAGCTCGACGTCCCGGCCGGCGAGCTTGCGGCCGAGCGCCTTGGTCAACCACATCAGGCTGTAGAAACCCTTGTCCAGCGCGGCCTCCAGGTCCCGCTCCGGTTCCGTTCCGAAGGCGTGCACCACGCGCAGCGGCACGTCCGGCTCCACGGTCAGCTCGTCGAGCAGCCGCCCGTAGTGCTCGGGCTCGTCGACCGATCCTGGCTCGACCAGCACGGCACGGTGACCGGCGGCGGTGGCCCGCTCGACCAGCCGCGCGCCAAGCTCGCCGGCCGGGGCGAACACCAGCAGGTGCGCCGGCCGCGGCGGCGACGGCGGCAGCGCGTCGTGCCGGCGCCAGGTCGGGGTGTGGCACCTGATTCCCCGCTTGACCGGCGGCGCGGCGGCGGCCGGCCG
>NZ_DASZCQ010000084.1:0-10810 GCF_035942955.1 Actinophytocola sp.
CCGCCGGCCACGAGGTGGCCGGCGGCGTGCTGCGCGGCGACGACGGGCCGCTGGACTCCACCGAGCAGGCGCTGGCCCGCTGGGCGCGTGCGATGACCCGCGACCCCAACGCCACCGGGCCGGCTGATGTCCAGCGGCTGCGCGACGCCGGCTACGACGACGCGCAGATCCTCGCGATCACCACGTTCGTCGCCCTGCGCGCCGCCTTCGCCACCGTCAACGACGCGCTCGGCGTGCGGCCCGACCGCGAGCTGACCGAGACCGCTCCCCGGGCGGTCCGCGACGCCGTCACCTACGGTCGACCAGCCGCTACCACACCGTGATCGTCCGCGCCCGCGTCGCCGCCGAGGTGCGGTTCGGCGTGGTGGCCGCGATGGCCGAGGAGGTCAAGGCCCGCCACGCGCTCCCGGTCGTCCCGCCCGCGCCGCGCCGGTCGTGGTCCGATGGTCCACTGTGGATGATCGGCCCGAGTCAGGGTGCGGCGGGTTGGAACAGCTCGATCAGGTTGTCGGCGGGGTCGGCGAGCAGGATCTGGCGTCCGCCGGGGCCGGCGACGACCTCGCTGCGGAACGTCAGGCCGGCGTCGCGCAGCCGGTCGACCTCGGCGTCGAGATCGTCGACTTCGAGGTGGATGCGGTTGCGGCCGGCGGTGGCGGCGTCCTGCGGGGTGGCGCGGGCGCCGGAGCTCGCCGGTCCGGACAGCAGCAGCCGCAGCGGGCCGCGGATGACGTCGGCGAAGGCGGACCCGGGGTTGGTGTTGAGGGTGAACCCGAGGTGCGTGGTGTAGAAGTCGATGGCCGCCGGCACGTCGTCGACGAGGTAGCGGACGCTGGCGTACTGGCCGGGCGTGATCATGGCCGAACCTCCTTTTAACGGTGGGTGGTGGCGAGAACGGGCAGCAGGTGCCGGATGCGGGTGTCGATGTCCGACGCGGTCCGCCGGAACCGCGGGTAGCCACCGTCCGCTGTGGATGGATCGGGGATGCTCCAGTGGCTGCGGCGCGGGTGGTTGCCGAACTCCGGACAGGCCTCGCGGGCCTTGTCGCACAACGTGATCACGTGATCGAACCGGCGGCCGGCGAGGGTGTCGAGGTGTCGCGGTCGCCGGTCGGGAAGGTCGATGCCGAACTGGTCACGCAGGACCCGCACGGTGTGCGGGTGCAGGTGGGGTCTCGGGCTGCTGCCGGCGCTGGAAACGGTGACACGGCCGGCGGTGTGGTGACGCAGCAGGGCTTCGGCGATCGGTGAGCGGGCGCTGTTGCCGGTGCACACGAACAGCACGGCGAGGCGTCGGGACCCCTTGTGGCGCAACGGTGGCGCGGGGTCACTACGCAGCGCCGGGTGCAGCGCGGCGCCGGCGTCGGCCAACGCCTCGGCGCAGCGGTCCAGATCAAGGTGGTAGTAGCTGTCCCGGCCGTCGAAACTGCTGCGGGTGACCGTGACCAGCCCGCCGTCGCGCAGCAGCCGCAGGTGGTAGGAGACGAGGTTCTGCGGCTGGCCGAGCAGGGCCACCAGTTCACGGACCCGGTGGTCGCCGTCGGCCAGCGCGGTCAGCAGCTGCCAGCGCAGCGGGTGGGCCACCAGCCGGACGAACGCCGGTGACTCGGCCGTGTGGCCCGAGGACGTCATGCCCGCATAGTACATCAAACTGGTTTGATGGATCTAGCGGGTGCCGCGGGGCGTCATCAATGCAATTGACGCGGTCGTGCGATTCTGCGATGATGATTACGTTCATGGAGGAACAGGAGAAGTCATGACGAACACATTGGAGCGAGGGATGTGGCGCTGTGCCGAGGGCGCCTTGATCGCTGCCGTGTGCGTGTCCGACGGCTCCACACGGTCCACATCGGCCCTGCTCAGCGGCATCGGCTCTCCACCATGACGTAACGGCACGTCAGGTCAGGGAGCCGCCCATCGGGTAACCGATCCGGGCGGCTTTCTCTATTTCGTGCGCCCTGAAATCAATTCTTTTCCGTCGGCAATTGAAGGAGCCATAGTGGACAGGACGTGGCGCCGCAGGGCGTCGAATTGACGGTACTCAATGGACTAGGTGGCCGAGGTGGCGGCCTCGGTGAGCGCCGTGAGGAGCGCGGTGGTCGGGGGTGGATCGGGCGGCTCGCCGTAGGTTGCGGCGTAGACGTGCCGGGGTGAGCCGGGGAGCCGGGTAGCCAGGATGCCCTTGGCGCGGTGGGCGCGAAGGGCCAGGCCGGGGATCGTGGTGACGCCCAGCCCGGCGGCCACAAGTGCCTGCATGACCACCATGTCGTCGGTGGTGTAGCCGATGTGCGGCGTGAAGCCTTCTTCGGCGCAGACCGACAGCAGGTGGCTGCGGCACCGTGCGCAGCCGGCGATCCAGGTGGCGTCGCGCAGCGCGGCGAGGGTGGCGCCGCGGCGGTGGGCCAGCAGGTAGAGCGGGTCGGTGAGGAGGTGGTGCAGGCGCACGCCATCGGGTTCGGGCTCGGTGTCGTCGTAGCGGAAGATGAGCGCGACGTCGATCCTGCCGGCGCGCAGCAGCTCGAGCGCCTCCGGCGGATGGGTGTCGGTCAGGCTGATCCGCAGCCCCGGATGCCTGCCGGCCAGCGCCGCCACCGCGCGCGGCACGAGTGAGCCGATGGCGGAGGCGAAGCCGGCAAGGCGCACCCGCCCGGCGGTCAGCCCGACGTGGGCGGACAGCTCGGCGTCGGCGGCGTCGATCCGCCCGATGATCTCGGTCGCCCGGTCGGCCAGCAGCCGCCCGGCCTCGGTGAGGCGGATGCCGCGCCCGACCCGTTGCAGCAGCTGCGCGCCGGTCTCGGCCTCGAGCCGGGCGAGGTGGTGGCTGACCGACGGCTGCGCGTAGTGCAGCTCCCTGGCCGCGGCGGTGATCGATCCGAGCCGGGCGACGGCCTCGAGGACGCGCAGCCGGGTGACGTCCAGCATGCATCAATCCTATCGATGAATCAGCAAGAAACCAGGCATTGGACCTATGGGTCGATCGGGCGCAGGCTGAACGCATGACGACGACACACACCCGCCCCGGGATCGCACTGAGCCACCTGGTCGACGGCGTCCGCACCGCCGTCGCCGCGCACGCGAGCTGGGCGGACACCGCGCAGCTGGTCGCCGGGCAACTCCGCGGGCGCCTGCCCGGCCCCGACGTGCTCACCGCCGAGCAACGGCTCGGCTCGCCGGACGGCTACCGCAGCCACACCCTGCACGTCGAGCCCGACGGCTCGTTCTCGATCATCGCGCTGGTCTGGCGTCCCGGCCAGCTGACCCGCATCCACGACCACGTGACGTGGTGCGTGTTCGGCGTCATCCAGGGGACCGAGCACGAGGAGCTGTTCGACGAGGACCTGAACCCGATCGGCCGCAGCGACAACCACGTCGGCGACGTCAGCGGCTTCGCCCCGCCCGGCGACATCCACCGGGTCCACAACACGTCCGACACCACGGCGATCTCGATCCACATCTACGGCACCGACGTCACCCGCATCGGCTCGAGCGTCCGCCGCTACTACGACGCGGCACCGGCCGCCTGATCATCGTCCAGTGTAGACAGTCGAGGTGGTACGGCGGCTCTGGTCATGCTCGAGCGTGATGATCTAGTGTGCGGGCATGGCGTGGCTGGCGACCATATCGAGGGCCGAGGCGGCCGGAGAGCTTGCGGAGACCTATGCGGCGATGGCCGCCCGGCCCATTCCGGAGGCGTACCGGCCGCCGCATGACGACGCCCCGGGCATCATCCGGGCGCACAGCCTCGATGCCGAGCTGATGCGCCGCACGTTCGCGGTGTCCGGGTCGCTGCACCGCTCGGCGCTCGGCTGGGCGGAGCGGGAGCTGATCAGCAGCGTCACGTCGCGCACGAACCAGTGCTTCTATTGAACGTCGGCTCACGCAGAGTTTCTGCGTGTCGCCAGCGGTGATGCCGCGTTGCCGGAGACCGTGCTCAAGGGCGAGGACGACCTGCTGCCCGCGCGCGCCGCCGAGCTTGCCCGGTTCGCAGCCACCCTGACCGCGGCGCCGTGGTCGATCACCCCCGAGCACGGCGCGCGGCTCGCCGCGCAGGGTCTGGGAAGCGACGCCATCGAGGCGGCCACCGGCGTGGTGGCCATGTTCAACTACCTGACCCGGGTGGCCGACGCGTCGGGCATCGAGTTCGACTACGTGTCGCCGCTTCCGGTGTTCCAACCGGACCGTGACCGCGAGCCCGTGCCGCGGCCGGACCGCGCGTCGTGGCCCGTCGTCCCCGCCGAACACCGCAGGCTGCCTGGCTTCCTGGCAATGGCGCAGGCGTGGCGGCAGTGGCGCGAGTACGTCTTCGACACCGAGGAGCCGCTGTCCCGCCGGGAACGCCGGCTGCTGGCCGCCGCGGCCGCGCGGGAATGCTGCGACCGCACGCGGGCCGACGAGTTGGCCGACCACACCCCACGGGACGACCGGGAGTCTCTACTGGACTCGTTCGCCCGCAAGCTGTCCCGCCAACCGTGGCGGATGGCCGCTGCCGACCTGGCGGCCCTGCGCGACGCCGGCTACCCGGAGCCCGCCCTTCTCCACGCCATATCCGTGGTGGCATTGCAGAACGCCGAGTCCCGCCTGGCCATGGGCCGCGGTCTGACCGCCGGATGATCTCCTTGCGCGTCAGCTCGAGGCGCGTGACCGGGAGGCGCGCCACATGGTGTGCTCGCGGCTCACCGCTTCCTCGGAGTCGGCGACCTCGGCCGCCCAGGCTTTCTCGTCGGCGACGAGCTCGAGGCGTCCGCGGGCGATGGTCAGCTCGTTCGCCGCGAAGGTGTACGCCCGGGCGAGCGTGGAGAACTGCCTGAGGCTGATCCATGCCGTCCCGGTTGCGATGACCGCCGCGACGATTCCCGCGAGGTCGAGGTTGACGTAACCAACCGCCTTGGCGAGCGCGGCGCAGACGCCGAGCACCTCGAAGATCACCAACGCCGTGCGCCACCGGCCGGCGAGCTTGTCGTTGAGCCGGGCCTTCCTGGAGTACCACTCCTGCTGGTCGCCGATCCGGGACCGGAGGTAAGCCGCCTTCCGGGTGGGCAGGTCGCTGGCTCGCAGCGCCGCCATCCGTTCCGTGACGACCGGACGCCGCGACGGTGTGATGCTCGTGGTCGGCGCCTCTTCAAGAAGGCGCGCCAGCTGCTCGATGAACCGTCGTTTGACCGCGTCCTCATCGTCCTGTTTCGCGAACGGAACGCCGCCGACGCTGTACCGCCAGGCGAGGCTCTTGGCGGATTCGGCAAGGGCCCGGCCGTCGTACCACCGGTCTTCCGGCCGGACGGACTTGACGGTGAGCTCGGTCAACGAGATCGCGACCAAGGCGAGCGCGGTACCGATCGCGGCCAGGTCTATCCCGCGCGAACCGACCTTCCAGGTGACGACCCCGGTGATCGCCGCGACGATGACCAGGATCAGCCGGAACCGGACCGCCGTCACGTACCGCCGTTGACCTTCCAGCGAGGCCGCGTCGGCCGCCTCGAACAACCCGGGAAGGTCGGTGTCGGCAAGTCCTCCGTCAACGGTGGTCACGGCCGCCACCTCCGCATCGTCCACACCGGCCGCTCACCGCCGGCAGCGCAGGTCGGCCGGGGGATCGGAGGCGGCGACCCGGCGCCAGTCGGCCGGGGTGAGATCGCGGCCGGCCGCCTCGCAGGCGACGTCGAGCCACGCGTCCTCGGTGAGCCGCCAGTAGACGAGCTGGCCACCCGAGGTCGCGGTGATGAGCTCGCCGGTGTTCCGCGTCGCGGTCAACGTGGTCACCGACCAAGGATCGGTGACGGACGACCGGGTCATCGGCGGCAGCCGAATGGAACCGAGAACGTCGCCGGACTCGAGATCGGAGATCACTGCCGTGCCGTCGCCCCGCAGCCGCGCCAGCAGACCGGTATGCGGAATGACGGTGAGCGCGTCGGCGTAGCCGATGTTGCCGGTGATCGTGCGACGCTTGGTCGTCCCGGTGACATCCCACACGTCCAGCGAATCGTCCTCGTGCTGCACGAACAGGTTGTCGTTGCTGAACGTCACGGACACCGCGGGGTCGCCCGGCAGCTCATGTGACGTGCCGCTCTTGGCGTCGATCACCACGACCGGACCGCTGACGGACTGGTCGAGGGCGACGAGCGCGGCCGTTTCCGCGGCGCCGTTGACCGCGGAATGGTCGGCGAACGCCCGGCTGTTCCCGGCAAGCACGCTCGGCGTCGAGGTCCGCACCTCGCCGCTGGCCGCGTCGCGAATCTGCAGGCCGCCGACCTCGTCGGCGAGCACAACCCGGGACCCGTCCGCGGAAAACTGGGCGCCGATGATGGTGGCCTCGCCCCGCGCCGGCCATTGCGCGGTCACGCGCCCATTTTCCAGGAGGTCGGCCGCACCACCATTGGTGAACAGGAGCAGCCGGCCGCCGTCCGGGCTCCACAGCGGAACCCGGTATCGGTACTCCGGGTCGAGGCGCGTGGTCGTCAACTCCGGTCCGGAGAAATCATGGATGGCCGGGCCGGCGACCCAGTCCGCGTTCCAGTCCTGCCCGGCGTCGTTGGTCACCGCAACCCGCGTGCCGTCGGCCGTGACGGCGATTTGTGGTATCCCGCCCGCATTCGGAGAGGACGGCAGGTCGGCTCGTGGTCGCACGCTGAGCGGGGAAGCCTGGGCAAGGTTCCACAGGGTCAGCGCGCCTTCCGCCGCGGAGACGAGCTCCGGTCCATCGCCGAGAAACGCGAGAGCCTCGGCGCGCCCCTGCCCGCTGAGGTGAATGGGATCCGGTAGGTCGCCGCCCGCGTTCCAGATGAGGCGCGCGGCGTACAGCGATCCACCGCCCGCGGCCGCGACGTACGTCCCCCGATCGCTGATCCTGAGCAACTCGGGCCGCGATATCGGCATGCTGGCGCCAAAATAGCCCGTCCCAGCGGCCAAGTCGACTTCGTCGTGGTCGTAGGTGATGTTGTGGTGCGCGACGACATTCTGGTACTTCATGTAGGCGAAATATTCGGCAGTTGCCGAGTATCCGGCCACAAAGTGGCCAGCTGGCACTCTTTCCCGGGTATCACTCGGCGCCCCGGTCGTCGCGAGTGCGTCGGTGGACAGGTGTCGCCACAGTCCGCCGCCGTTCATCGCCGTGATCGTGTCGTCGTCCACCAGGGCGAGCTCGGCCCAATAACTGGTGGGCGTATGGTTGACCTGCTTGCCCGTTTGGCCGTCTACCAGGGTCAATGTGGCATCGGTCCGGTCGGGATCGTAGGAGGCCGTTTCCTGATAGGCGAGTGTGGCGGCCAGCTTGCCGGACGGTGATATGGCGACCTGTTTCACGTTGACGTCGGCAGCCGGGACGGGCCGGCGGTTTCCCGCGGCATCCCACAGCAGCGTCGTCGAACCGTCGGTGGCGATGACCTTTCCGCCGTCAGCGCTGATCGCCACGTCCACGACGGGAGCGCCGCCGACGGTGATCTCGCTGACCGTGTTGCTTGCCAGATCCCAACGCACCGCCCGACCGGTCTCGGTGCCGGCGACGGCGACCCGCGCGTCGGCCGAGCCGGCGATCGCCGTGACCGGGACTCCGATCGGCAAGGTGCGCACCAGGTTGGGGCTGGCGGTGACGCTCTGGAAGAGCGCGGAGCGGGTTTGCGGGCCGCGTTCCATCCGGTACGCCTCGACCGCAAGCAACTGGGCGAGATCGATCCGCGTGCCCAGATTCGCCGCCGCGCTGGCGGCCAGCTGGCGGGCGGTGGCGATCCTGGCCTGGTTCACCGCCTCGTTTCGTTGCACGACGGCCACGCTGAAACCGATGACGGACAGCACGAGAAGCAGCGCAAGGGCACTCGCCGCGGACCAGGCGAGCCGGATCGTGCGGCGGTGTTGCCGGATGTGCTCGCCGACCAGCAGGTCCTTCGGTATTTCGCGGATTGTCGCCACGATGTCGGCGACGCATTCCCGCAGCCGCGGGTTGGATCGGTCGACCTGGTCGGCCTCGTGCAGCCAGCGCAGGTCGACCCAGCGCGGCTCGGCGTCGAGCGCGCCGTGCAGTGCCGGCGGCAATGCCGTGCTCGCAGCGTCCGCCACGTCGCCGCGTTCCTGATTCCAGCTGAACTCCCCGCTCGTCAGCACGATCAGCAGACGGTCGGGGGAGCGATTCGCCAGCCACCAGGAGACTTCCTGGTTGACCCATGGCGACCGGGCGGCCTCCGGAGAAGCCATCAGGATCAGCCAGTCGGACCGGGACAACGCGCGCTCGATGGCCGACCACAGATCGGGCTGTGCGGACAGGCTCGCATTGTCCCGGAACACCCGCAGCATGCGCATTCGAAACCACGGCTTGGCGAAGCGTTCGATCTCTCGTTGCAGGGTCGGTGCCAGCTTGCCGTCCAAGGCGTGACTATAGGAGATGAACGCGCTGTAGGTGGCTTTGTCCGGCGACACAACCCATCCCGTATTCGATTGGACGCTGATGCGGCGCACAGCCTACAGCCAACCGATCGGCGGCCCGCATCCGTGGCGGGCCAGGCAATTACCGGCGGCGGGACCGGGCCTTTCGGCCGATCCCGCCGGGTGTGCGGTCGGTCAGAAGCGGGCGCCCACGTTGGCGCCGTTGCTCGGGCGGAGGAAGGTGGAGGACGGGATCGAGCCGTCCGCGGCTCGTGGTCCGGTGATCGTGCTCGGATCGGTGCTGACCAATGACCAGGAGCCGCCGAGATCCCAGGAGTTGCCGCTGCCGCTGGAGTTCGAGCCCAGCGACACCTGGGTGCCGTTGGCCACGGCGAGGTTGGCCGTCAGGGTGCTGTCGGAACGGTCGAAGTCGAACCCGGTTCCCGGGTTGTCCCATGCGGTGCAACGCTCGATCCGGTGCTGGCCGGGGTTGTTGTTGTCGATGATGCCGCTCACCGCGTTGTCCCACGTCATGCTGTTGCGCAGGGTGTGGTTGGCCGCCACGCCGTTGCCGCCCAGCTTGAACCCGTTGCCGTCGCCGGTGAAGTCGGGGAGGTTCCAGCGGTTGAACCCGTTGCCCCAGGCGAGGCTGTTCTCGGTGAGGATGGGCGAGGAGAACATCCAGTAGTCCAGGCCGTCGTCGGAGTTGTTCCACAGCCGGGCGCCGCGCACCACGTTGCCGGTGCCGGAGCCTTCCTTGATGGCAAGGCCGTCGGCGCTTTCCCCGTTGTTGCGCGGGTCGCGGTTGCCGTAGCTGTCCAGGTTCAGGATCTGGTTGTTGCTCGACGACAGGAACAGGTGGAACCCGGACTCATAATTGTCCCGCGTGACGAGGCGGTCGTAGATGTTGTTGCTGGAGTCGAGACCGAAGACGCCGTACGGACCGTGGATGATCTCCAGGCCGATCAGCCGCCAGAAGTCGCCCTCGATGTGGATGGCGCCCCGCTCCGGCCGCGGGATGCTGCCGCCCGGCGGATCCGGGGTGTGTGGCATGTTCTCCCCGTCGATGATCACCCGCTCGCCGTTGTAGTTGCGCATCGTGATGGGCTGGCTGGACGTGCCGTTCTTCAGGATCTGGATGTTGGTGCTCGGCGCGTACGTGCCGCCCCTGATGAAGATGGTGTACCCGGGCTGGGCGAGGTCGACCGCGCGCTGGATGGTGCGCAGCGGCGCGGCCAGCGTGCCAGGACCGCTGTCGTTGCCGTTGGTCGCCACGTACAGCGTGTTGCCCGGCGGCGGAGGGCTCTCCCAGATGAAGTCGATGGAGTCGATGTTGGGCAGGCCGGCCGAGGTGGTCGGGTCGAACCGGATCGTGCTGTTGCCCGACGGCACGGTGAAGGTGACGGTCGTCGTCGCCCACGTCGTCCACGCGCCGGTCCCCTCGAACGACACCGACCGCACGGTCGCACCGTTGACGATGACGTCGGCCGGCCGGTTGCTCGTGGTGCCGTTGGCGAACCGGACCTCGGCCAAGGCTGCGCCCGACGTGCCCGCGTTGACGGTGAACTGCGCGTAGGCGCCGACCGCGTTGGTGCCGTTGCAGAATCCCGTCCCCGAGAATCCGGCCCAGTTGCTGTCGATCGTGCCCGTGCAGACCGCCGGCGCGGTCTCGGCCTCGTAGCGCACCCCCGCGGCCGCCGCCGTCGACGCCGGCACCGCGATGACCGCGCCGGCCGCCAACGTCAGTCCGGCGATGAGCGGTTTCCATGCCATCAGCGCGTTCCCCTGTCCGGTAAGGATCTGCGGTTCACCTTGCCGACCACGCTAGGGACAGCCGGTTGGACAATCGCGGACACCACGTGGACTTTGGAGCGGCCGGGGCGCCTCACAGCCAGCCCGACCGGGCGACGTGCCAGCCCGGTTGGAAGCGGGTGCGGACGCCCGCGGTGATCATCAGGGTGTGGATGTGGCGGTGGATCGTGCGGGTGGACAGCCGGAGCTGGCTGGCGATGGGGCGGTCGGTGAGACCGGCCAGCAGCAGGGTCAGGATCTTGTGATCGAGCTCGTCGAGCGTCGGGGTGGGGTTGGCGTGCGGCGGCCATGTCCGCTCCCAGACGGCGCCTCACAGCCAGCCCGACCGGGCGACGAGGGCGTCGAGGAGCCCGCTGCTGTGATGATCATGGCGGCCGGCGGTGCGGCGGGGTCGCCGGCGAGGGGGAGCATGGCCAGGGCCCGGTCGGCGATCGCGAGCTTGGTGGGGACCCGGTCGACCACGCGGACCTCCTCGCCGGACTCGATGGCCGAGGTCGCGTCGGCGGTGGCGCCGGTCTGTTCGAGGACGGCGCGTTCGATGACGGCGCGGTAGCGGACGCCGTCCTCCTCGGCGAGTAGCCGACGGCCGCGAGGATCGAGGTGCCGGAAACGGCGCCGACCCGCGTCGTCGTGAAGAGGTTGTGGTCGTGCCG
>NZ_DASZCQ010000085.1:0-27894 GCF_035942955.1 Actinophytocola sp.
GGCACGGATCGCGCCCGGTCCGAACGGGGGCGGTCGGAGCCGCCGCCGCGCCGGCAACCCGGCCGGGGCGACCCACCGCCGCGCCGCGCCGGGGATCCCCGCGCGGATCAGCCGAGGCGCCCGTTGCGCCGCCGCCCGCCCGACGTGGGCTAGGAAAGCAGCCTCACGTCGCCTTCTTCAGGCTCTTGCGCAGCTCCCGCGGCAGCGCGAAGGTGATCTTCTCGTTGGCGGTGGTGACCTCCTGGACGTCCGTCCAGCCGCGGTCGGCCAGCCAGGCCAGCAGGTCCATCACCAGCTCGTCGGGGACCGAGGCGCCGCTGGTCACGCCGATCGTCTCGACCCCGTCCAGCCAGGACTCGTCGACCTCGTGGGCGAAGTCGATCAGGTAACCGGAGCGGGCGCCGGCCAGCAGCGCGACCTCGACCAGGCGCTTGGAGTTGGAGGAGTTGCGGGAGCCGACGACCAGCACCAGGTCGCACTCCGGGGCCATCGCCTTGACCGCGACCTGGCGGTTCTGCGTGGCGTAGCAGATGTCGTCGCTCGGCGGGTCGGCCAGCGCGGGGAACCGCTGGCGCAGCTGGTCGACCCGCTCCATGGTCTCGTCGACCGACAGCGTGGTCTGGGACAGCCAGACGACCCTGGACGGGTCCCGGACGGCCACGCGGTCGACGTCCTCCGGGCGATCGACGAGCTGCACGTGGTCCGGCGCCTCGCCGGCGGTGCCCTCGACCTCCTCGTGGCCCTCGTGCCCGATCAGCAGGATGTCGTAGTCGTCCCGCGCGAACCGCTTGGCCTCCTGGTGCACCTTGGTGACCAGCGGGCAGGTGGCGTCGATCGTGCGCAGGTTGCGCTCGGCGGCCCGCTGGTGCACCGCCGGGGCGATCCCGTGGGCGGAAAAGACGACCAGCGAACCCTCGGGGACCTCGTCCACCTCGTCGACGAAGATCGCGCCACGGGCCCGCAGGGTGTCGACCACGTGCCGGTTGTGCACGATCTCCTTGCGCACGTACACCGGCGGGCCGTACGTCTCCAGCGCCTTCTCCACGGTCACCACGGCCCGGTCAACGCCGGCGCAGTAGCCGCGTGGCTTGGCCAGCAGCACACGCTTCATGCCACCCAGGGTACGGATCGGCGCCGTGCAACCCAGAGTAGGCAGATCGGAACGACTGAGGCAGGCTAGGCGCCATGAAGTCACTCCCGTTGCCGATCAGGGTCGCGGCCGGGCTCGCCGTCACCGCCGTCGAGCACGCGCGGGAGCTGCCGGCGAAGCTGGCCGGCCTCCCGGTCACGGTGGCCAGCCAGGCGCTGCAGATGTCGATGCGGTTGCAGCAGCAGGTGACCGAGCTGGCGATCAGAGGCGACGAGGTGCTCTCCGCGCTGCGGCCGGTCGAGGAGACGCCGGACTGGGCGACGTTCGACGAGGATGCCGACACCGACCGGTACGACGCCAGCCGCCCGGCCCCGTTCGACCAGGTGGCCGAGTGGGCGGACATCTCCGGGAACGGCCACCAGGATACCGACGCTCCGGTGATCGCCGACGGCGCCGAGCCCGATCCGTGGGCCCAGGAGGAGCGCGCGCTCGCCGAGGAGACCGCCCAGGACGCCGAGCGCACCGCCGGCCCGGCCGGGATCGCCAACTACGACGAGCTGTCGCTGCCCCAGCTGCGCGCCCGGCTGCGCCGGTTCACCCTGGCCGAGCTGGAGGAGCTGCTCGAGCACGAGCGCACGCACGCCAACCGCCCGTCGTTCGTCGGCATGCTGACCCGTCGCATCGCCACCGTCCGCGACCTGCGGTGAGCGGAGCTTGCGGAGCGAACCATCAGGCACTGCCCTGCCGCCGAGGAACGAGGCGGCAGGGTCGCCGGCACCGAGCTTGCGAGGCGATGGCCATGAGTAACCCGACCACACCCGAGAACCCCTGGCCGGTGCGCACCGTCGCGCGCATGATCGCGGACTGGATCAACCGGCTCGGCTCGGTCTGGGTGGAGGGCCAGGTCACCCAGATCTCCGCCCGGCCGGGCACCGGGACCGCGTTCCTGACGCTGCGCGACCCGGCCGCCGACCTGTCGATCAGCGTGACCTGCCCGGCCGAGGTGCTGCGCGCCCAGGTGCCGCCGCTGGCCGACGGCGCCCGCGTCGTCCTGCACGCCAAGCCGGCGTACTACTTCAACCGCGGCACGCTGAGCCTGCGGGCCGACGAGATCCGCGCGGTCGGCGTCGGGGAGCTGCTGGCCAGGATCGAGCGGCTGCGCCGGTTGCTGGCCGCGGAGGGCCTGTTCGATCCGGCCCGCAAGCGCCGGCCGCCGTTCCTGCCGCGCACGGTCGGGCTGATCACCGGCCGGGCCTCGGCGGCCGAGCACGACGTGCTGGTCAACGCCCGCGCGCGGTGGCCGGCGGTGCGGTTCCGGATCGAGAACGTCGCGGTGCAGGGCGCGCTGTCGGTGCCGCAGATCGTCGACGCGCTGTCTACTTTGGACAAAGACGGCCTGGTCGACGTGATCGTGATCGCCCGCGGCGGCGGCAGCGTCGAGGATCTGCTGCCGTTCTCCGACGAGACGCTCTGCCGGGCGGTGGCCGCCTGCCGCACGCCCGTGGTCAGCGCGATCGGCCACGAGCAGGACACCCCGCTGCTCGATCACGTCGCCGACGTGCGCTGCTCGACGCCGACCGACGCCGGCAAGCGGATCGTGCCGGACGTCACGGAGGAGACCCTGCGCGTGCGGCAGCTGCGCGACCGGGCCCGGCGCGCGCTGCACGGCTGGGTGGACCGGGAGCGCCGGCTGCTGGAGTCGCTGCGCAGCCGGCCGGTGCTGGCCGACCCGCTCGGCCCGCTCGACCGCCGCGCCGAGCAGATCGCCACGCTCGTCGGGCGGGCCCGCCGGGCGGTCCGCAACCACGTGTCCGCCGAGCGAGCCGCGCTCGATGCCACGAATGCCCGCTTGACGACGCTCGGACCAGCGGCCACGCTTGCCCGCGGGTACGCGGTTGTCCAGCGCGTCGACCCGGCCGGTAACTCGGGGGTGCTCCGTTCGATCGCCGAGGCGCCAGCCGGAACCCGGCTGCGGGTCCGGGTCATGGACGGCGCGGTGCATGCGGTCGTGTCCGGTGCGGACCCACCGGCAAGCGGAGGTGGCAGTGGCGAGACTTGAGCGTGAACCGAGCTTCCTGCCGCTGACCCTGTCGACGATCGACACGGTGTCCGGATCCGTGCAGTCCCCGGCGATCAGGGCAAGCGCGGATGCCGTGCGCCGCAGGGCGACGGAGGCCAACACGGCCGCGGCCGAATGCTGGGCCGCGCTGCTCGCCGGCTGCGACGGCCCCGGCACGAAGCTGCTGCCGCGGCGGCTGCGCGAGCTCACCGAGGCCACCTCGATGTTCGCCGGCAAGCGGTGGTGGCAGGGCACCGGATCGGCCCACCGGCACCGGGTCGGGCGGGCCCAGATGCGCATCGAGGAGGCCGTCGCCGAGCGCGACGGCGCCGATTTCGCCGAGGCCTTCGTCGGCTACGACCAGGCGGTCGCCACCGCGCTGGTGCGTGCCCACACCAGATTGGAGAGCTCAGCCCGGTGAGCGGAGCTTGCGAAGCGAACCATCGAACACCGCCCTGCCGCCGAGGAACGAGGCGGCAGGGTCACCATCACCGAGCTTGCGAGGTGATGGCATGAGTGAGACCGAGCTGGACTACGAGCAGGCCCGAGACGAGCTGACCGCCGTGGTCGCCAAGCTGGAGGCGGGCGGGCTGTCGTTGGAGGAGTCGCTGGCGCTGTGGGAGCGCGGCGAGGAACTGGCCAGGATCTGCGACCGCCACCTTGCCGGCGCACGCGAGCGGGTGGAAGCCGCGCTGGCGTCGGTCGAGAGAGGGGAACCCGGGAAGGCGACGTGACAGCGCTTTCTCACCGAGCCGGGTCGGTGACGCATGGTTATCGCGATCGCCATTGATCTGGGAGGATCGGGTCAGGGCCCTTTCCACGCGTCGACTCGGAGGCATCATGACCATCTCGAGCGAAGGCAACGTCCCCACCGCGGGCGCCAGGAGACGGCGCGAAGCTCCCGACCGCAACCTGGCGCTGGAGCTGGTCCGGGTCACCGAGGCGGCGGCGATGGCGGCGGGCCGCTGGGTGGGCCTCGGCGACAAGAACGGCGGTGACGGCGCCGCCGTGGACGCCATGCGCAAGCTGATCGGCACGGTGTCGATGCGCGGCGTGGTGGTGATCGGCGAGGGCGAGAAGGACCAGGCGCCGATGCTCTACAACGGCGAGGAGGTCGGCGACGGCAACGGCCCGGACTGTGACGTCGCGGTCGACCCGATCGACGGAACCACCTTGATGGCAAAGGGAATGCACAACGCCATCGCGGTGCTCGCGGTGGCCGAGCGGGGCGCGATGTTCGACCCGTCCGCGGTGTTCTACATGGAGAAGCTGGCCGTCGGCCCGGAGGCCGCCGACGTCATCGACATCACCGCCCCGGTGAGCGAGAACATCCGCCGGGTGGCCAAGGCCAAGCACAGCGACGTGTCCGACGTCAACGTGTGCATCCTCGACCGGCCGCGGCACGAGGAGCTGGTGCGCCAGGTGCGCGCGGCCGGCGCCCGGATCCGGTTCATCACCGACGGCGACGTGGCCGGCGCGATCTCCACCGCCCGCCCGAACACCGGCGTGGACCTGCTGATGGGCATCGGCGGCACCCCGGAGGGGATCATCGCCGCATGCGCCATGAAGTGCATGGGCGGCGCGATCCAGGCCAGGCTGTGGCCCAAGGACGAGCCGGAGCGGCAGAAGGCGCTCGACGCCGGCCACGATCTCGACCGGGTGCTGGAGACCGACGACCTGGTCCGCGGGGACAACGTGTTCTTCTGCGCCACCGGGGTCACCGACGGCGACCTGCTGCGCGGCGTGCACTACCGGTCCGGCGGGTGCACCACCCAGTCGATCGTGATGCGCTCCAAGTCCGGCACCGTGCGCATGATCGACGGCTTCCACCGGCTGACCAAGCTGCGCGAGTACGCCTCGGTGGACTTCGACCGCCCGTCCAAGGAGGAGGACGAGCACGCCATCCCGCCGCTGCCCTGACTGTGCCTCCCGCTCTTGGGAATGTGTGAAGGTCACATTTTGATCCGTTGCCGGGGTGATCGGGCAACCTGCGGCGGATCCGTCACGTCGTCAGGATAGGAACAGGCGGATCTTGGCCGAGGGGAGCCGACATGCGGATCAAACTGATGATCGTGGGTGTGGCCGGCCTCGCCGCGCTGTCCGCGTGCGGCACCGGCAACGCGGCGTCCTCGGGCGGGCCGTCCGCCGAGCCCCCGACGTCGACGACCACCACGACCACGGTCGCGCCGACCACGACAACGACCACCACCACCACACCGCCGCCCCCACCACCCCCCACCACGACCAAGCCGAAACCCACCACGACCAAGCCGAAGCCCAAGCCGGCCCCGGCCGCCGGAACCCCGTGCTCCATCTCCGACGGCGCGTGCATCGACCTGTCGGCCAACAAGTCCTGGCTGCTGTCCGGCGGCAAGGTCACCTACGGCCCGGTCCCGATCACCCACGGCCGCAAGGGTTACCGGACCCCGCCCGGCACGTTCCGCGTACAGTTCAAGGACATCGACCACAAGAGCAGCCTGTTCGACGACGCCCCGATGCCCTACTCGGTCTTCTTCAACGGCGGCATCGCCTTCCACGAAGGCAGCCTCCGCGAACAGTCCCACGGCTGCATCCACCTCTCCCGCGCCGCCGCCAAGACCTACTACAACACCCTGAAGGTCGGCTCCACGGTCCAGGTCGTCCCGTGATCTGACGGCGTGATACGACTGCCGCATGGAGTTGGACCAGCTCGCCGACCGGTTGCGGGCCTTCGCCGCCGCACGCGCCTGGGAGCGGTACCACACGCCGAAGAACCTGGTGATGGCGCTGTCGGCCGAGGTCGGTGAGCTGACCGAGCTCTTCCAGTGGCTGACCGCGGAGCAGTCGGCCGAGGTGATGACCGAGCCGTCGCAGGCGGAACGGGTCGAGGACGAGCTCGCCGACGTGCTGATCTATCTGGTCAGGCTCGCCGACGTGCTCGGCGTCGATCTCGCGGCCGCCGCGCTGGCGAAGATCCGGCGCAACGAGTCGCGGTTCCCCGTCCCCGGGTGATTCCCCGGGTGTCCGCACGCCTCCCCCAAGGCTGCGGCTATGCTCGGCCGCGCGGCCCGACGGGCACCGGATCATTTCGTTGATGTCCCCACCCGCACATGTTGTTCGCGTGCCCTTGTGGGGGAATACCGGTGGCTCTCGTTCGGCAAAGTGCCGAGTCGCTGCTCGAGGATGCCCGGACTGACAAACTGCACACCGTGCTGGCCGAACAGGCCCGCATCCAGTACGAGGCGGGCATCGGCGCCGGCGAGGTCCGGTCGTGGCAGAACAGCTTGCCCGCATTTCTCGCCGACGTCGTGGATGCCGGTCTTGGCCATGTCGAGGTGCTCCTCGAGCACAAGCTGCCGCACAGTCCCAAACGGGTGGATGTGGTGCTGTGCGGCATCGATCCCCGCCACGGGTCGCCGTCGTACGTGCTCGTCGAGCTCAAACAGTGGTCCAAAGCGGAGCCCGTTGGCGACGATCTGGTACGGATCGACCATTACACCGAACCCGTGCTGCACCCGGTGGAGCAGGTGCGCAGATATTGCGAGTACCTCATCGACGCGACGCCGGCCCTTGCCGAACGCGCCGACGCGGTCCACGGAGTGGCTTACCTGCACAACGCTCGCCAATCGGGCGTGTGGCGAATCCACGAATACCGGCTCGACCAGTACGGCAACCTGTACACGTTGGATACCCGCGGCGAGCTGATCGAGCGCCTTCGCCGGGTACTCGATGTGCGGCCGCTTTCGCGCGATGGAGCGCGCAATGCGGCCGACGAATTCCTCGGTTTCCGCCATGCGCCGTCGAAGCCGCTGCTCGACCGGGCGCACCACGAGATCAGGGATCGGGAGCAGTTCGTGCTGCTCGACGAGCAGCAGGTCGCGTTCAGCCGGGTGATGAGCGCCGTGCGCCGCGCGCACGGCGAGCGCAAGCAGACAGTCATGATCGTGCTCGGCGGCCCGGGTCGGGAAAGAGCGTCATCGCGCTCAGCCTGCTCGGCGAGCTGGCCAGACGTGGACGAACCGCCTATCACGCGACCGGATCGAGCGCGTTCACCAACACCCTGCGCCGGATCGTCGGCACCCGCGACCGGCGAGTGCCGGCGATGTTCAAGTACTTCAACAACTTCGTGGACGCCGAGAAGTTCGGGCTCGATGTCCTCATCTGCGACGAGGCCCATCGCATCCGGGAAACCAGCGTCTACCGCTTCACCCGTCGCGAGACCCGAGCCAGGGCTCGCCGCCAGATCGAGGAGCTGATCGACGCGGCCAGGGTGCCGGTCTTCCTGCTCGACGAGCATCAGATCGTGCGGCCGGGCGAGATGGGCTCCCTCACCGAGATTCGCGCGGTCGCCGAGCAGTTGGACTGTGCGGTCGAGGTGATTCGGCTCGGGGGGCAGTTCCGCTGCGGCGGCTCGGAGTACTACGACGCCTGGGTGGCGCGACTGCTCGGCCTGAGCCGGCTGCCGGCCGCGCCATGGAGTCGGCTCGTCAGCCGGACCGACGAGAGCTTCGCGGTGCGCTCGGCGCGCTCGCCGGAGGAGATGGAGTCGTGGCTGCTCGCCCGGCAGGAGTCGGACGGCGGCACGGCACGGCTTGCCGCGGGTTACTGCTGGCGCTGGAGCGACCCGGTCAACCGGGACGGCGCCCGGGTGCTCGTTGCCGACGTCGAGATCGGTAACTGGCGGCGACCGTGGAACGCCAAGCCGGGCAAGCGGGTCACCGAGGCGCCCGAGTCGTACTACTGGGCCAGTGACGAGCGCGGGTTCGGGCAGGTCGGTTGCATCTACACGGCCCAGGGATTCGAGTACGACTGGGCCGGGGTGATCTTCGGGCCGGACTTCGTGCGCCGCGGCGACGAGTGGGTCGCTCGGCCCGAGCGGTCGCACGACCCGGCCGTCAAGCGGGCCACCCCACCGCAGTTCCGCGCGCTCATCCGCAACACCTACAAGGTCCTGCTCACCAGGGGTATGCGCGGCGTGTGCGTCTACTCCACCGACCCCGAGACCCAGGAGTACCTGGAGTCGATGGCGCGCTAGCCGCCGTGCGGGTGGCAGTGGGTCGAGGTCGACCGGGGGAGGTCGATGGCCGGGTTGCGGTCGAAGAAGCCGAAGGGTTTGAGGGTGAAGCCGGCGCGGTCGACGGGCATGACGGGCCAGTCTTCGGGGCGGGGTAGGTGGGTGGCGCCGAAGGTGAGCCACAGGACGATGTCCTCGCCGTCGATGGTGCGGTCGCGGGCGGTCCACTCGGGGAGCCCGGCGCCGCCGGCGTGCTGGTTGGGGAAGGCGCCGGCCGGGTAGCGCTCGGCGGGGTCGTAGCGGGTCACCCAGAGGTGCCTGGTGGCGAAGGTGGCTCGGCGGGCGATCGACGAGGTGGTGTCGGCGAGCAGTGGGGGCGCCGAGTGCGGCACGACCGTGTAGCCGACCGGCTGGCCGAGGCGGTTGCGCACGCCGGGGTTGACCACGCGCCAGGTTCGGGCGCGGGTCGCGTCGGCGGTGCGGCCGGCCTCGGACTCGCGAGTGAGGGTGTGCGCGGACGTGGTGAACGCGTTGCCGTAGGGGTTGTCCCGGCCGATCGGGACGGGCACGACGTCGATCTCCTGCACGGAGTTCGACACGCCGTCGATCGTGGTGTCCAGCCGGACGTTGAACAGGTGCTGGTGGTAGGGCGCGGCGAGACCCGGCGCCACCTCGGTGCCCCACCGGTACCCCCCATCCGGCATGGCGCCGGTGAACAGGCAGCCGGTGAGCTTGGCCTCCAGCTGGATCGTGCCGTCCTGGTAGAAGTACCAGTAGAAGCCGTAGTCGTAGTTGCCGACGGTGACGAAGAAGGACACGACCAGCCGGCGGGAGCGGCGCGTCTCGGCGAGCCCGGTGACGATGTCGGTGTGCTTCCACAGCACCCCGTGGTCCTCCTCGTGCAGGCAGATCGCGTTGCCGACGACCATGGGGTCGCCGTTGTCGTCGGCCAGCACGGCGTCGAGGTAGTGGATCTCGCCGAGGCAGTCGCAGCCGAGCACGAGCGAGTTGACCTGCTTGCCCAGGTTGTACTCGCCGGCGTCGAAGTAGTTCTGCCAGAACCGGGTCGGGCTCGGATCCGCGTACGGCACCACCATCTCCGCGATCGACGCGCGGTAGATCAGCGGCCGCTCGCGGTCGCCGTCGCGGTAGCCGATCTGGTGCAGGGTCAGCCCCTCGCGCGGGTCGAAGCCGATCCGGAAGCGCCAGTTCTCCCACGTGACCACGTGGCCGTCGACGGTGAAGCCCGGCCCGTCGGGTTGGCTGATCTCCAACGGTTTCACCGTCGTGCGCACCGGGCCGATGGACTGCTCGTCGAGATTGCCGGGCTCGGCCGGAACCGGCATGACCGCGTGGTCGATGAGCGTGACGACCTCCCGCGCGATGAGGTCGACGTAGGCGACGAGACCGTCGATCGGGTGCGCCCAGCAGGCGTCCTGCGGGTGATCCTGGGCGAAGGCCAACGCCCGCAGCAGCCGCCGCCCGCTCTCGCCGGGGATGTCGTACCACCCGGCGGACAGCGGCGCGACGACGACCCGGTCCAGGTCGGTGATGCCGCGCTTGCCGATCGCGTCGACCCAGCGCTGGTCGGCCTTGACGATGTCGCCGATCAGCTCGAACTCCTCCAGCATGATCGGCGCCTGGCCGCGGGTCTCGGTCGGCACGGCCGCCCACGAGACCAGTTCCGCGCGCGTCACCGACACGATCGCCTCGTGCGTCGCCCCGGTCGCGGAGTCCAGCAGCAGCACCAACGCGTGCCGGTCGACCGCGTCGCCGGACCGGAACGCGAGCACCTCGCCCTTCGGCGGCTCGTGCAGCTGCACGAGTGGAAACCGGGTGCTGCCGGCGACCTTGCCGGCGCGCACGAGAACCTCCTTGGCGCGCCGGAGCTCCTCGGCGGTGAGCGGGTCGAGCGGATGCGCCGGCGCCGGGACGGTGTCGTGCGGTGCGGTCAGTTCGGGCGCGGTCTCGGTCATGCGCTCACGGTACTGAGCGCCGGCATTCCTAGCTGACGTCGCTGGAGTGGCCCGGGAACAGGTGTGCCTCGGGGTTGAGCGCCACGGCGATGTTGTTGACCGCGGTGGCCGCCTCGCCGAAGCCGGTGGCGATCAGCTTGACCTTGCCGGGATAGGCGGCGATGTCGCCGGCGGCGTAGATCTTGTCCCGGGCGGTTTTCATCGTCGTGTCCACGGCGATCGCCCGGTGATCGATCTTCAGGCCCCAGGACTCGATCGGCCCGAGGTCTGCGGTGAAGCCGAGCGCGGCGACCACGGTCTGCGCGGGCAGCACCCGGTTCTCCGGCTCGCCCTTGACCTTGATCTCCACCTCGGCCAGCCCGGCGTCGTCGGCGCGCAGCTCGACCACCTCCGCGTCGGTGATGATCGGCACGCCGAGCTCCCGGACCTGGCGGACGGTCGAGGCGAAGGCCCGGAACTTGGCCCTGCGGTGGACGAGCGTGACGCTTTTCGCGATCGGGTGCAGCGACAGCGCCCAGTCGAACGCCGAGTCGCCGCCGCCGACGACGATCACGTTCTGGCCGCGGTGCACCTCCGGCTCGGGCACGAAGTGCACCATGCCGCGGCCGAGCCAGCCGTCGCCGGCCGGCAGCGGGCGGGGGTTGAACTCGCCCATCCCCGCGGTGATCAGCACGGCGCCGGCGCGGATCGTCGCCCCGCCGTCGAGGCCGACGTCGAACTTACCGTCCACTTCGGACAGCGTGATCGCCTTGCGGCCCAGCAGGTACGTCGGCTTCCACTGGTCGGTCTGCTCGACGAGCGCGCTGACCAGGTCCCGGCCGCGCACCGCGGGGAACCCGGCCACGTCATAGATCATCTTTTCCGGGTACATCGCGGTGACCTGACCGCCGGGCTCTGGCAGCGAGTCCACCATGGCCACCTTCAGCTCGCGGAACCCGGCGTAGTAGGCGGCGAACAGGCCGGTCGGGCCGGCGCCGACGATCAGGATGTCGACCTCGGTCGGTGTCGGGTTCGTCATACGTACCGCCTTTGCCTAGGAGCCCACCGTGCCCACCCGGAGTGTCCAGGGCCAGACTAGAGGTATGGCCAAGGACGAGTACCGCATCGAGCACGACACGATGGGCGAGGTGCGGGTTCCCGCCGACGCGCTGTGGCGCGCGCAGACCCAGCGGGCCGTGCAGAACTTCCCGATCTCCGGGCGCGGCCTCGAGCGCGCCCAGATCCGCGCCCTCGGCCTACTGAAGGCCGCCGCCGCCCGGGCCAACCGGAAGCTGGGCGTGCTCGACGCCGACGTCGCCGCGGCCATCGCCGCCGCCGCGGACGAGGTGGCCGAGGGCCGGCACGACGCGCACTTCCCGATCGACGTGTTCCAGACCGGGTCCGGCACCTCGTCCAACATGAACGCCAACGAGGTCATCGCCACCCTGGCCAGCACCCGGCTCGGCCGGGACGTGCACCCCAACGACCACGTCAACGCCTCCCAGTCGTCCAACGACACCTTCCCCACGACGATCCACATCGCCGCGACCGAGGCCCTGGTCCGCGACCTCATCCCGGCCCTCGAGCACCTCGCCCGGACCATCGAGACGCGCGCCGACGAGTGGGACACCGTGGTCAAGTCCGGCCGCACCCACCTGATGGACGCCGTCCCGATCACCCTCGGCCAGGAGGCCAGGGCCTGGGCAACCCAGGTGCGCTACGGGATCGACCGCCTGACCGGCTGCCTGCCGCGCCTTGGCGAGCTGCCCATCGGCGGCACCGCGGTCGGCAGCGGGCTCAACGCCCCACCCGGCTTCGGGGCGCTCGTGTCCGAGGAGCTGGCGTCGCTGACCGGGCTGCCGCTGACCGAGGCCCGCGACCACTTCGAGGCCCAGGCCGCCCAGGACGGCGTCGTCGAGGCCTCCGGCCAGCTCCGCACCGTGGCCGTGTCGCTGTTCAAGATCGCCAACGATCTCCGCTGGCTGGGCTCGGGCCCGCGCACCGGTCTGGCCGAGCTGGCCCTGCCCGACCTGCAACCCGGCTCGTCGATCATGCCCGGCAAGGTCAACCCCGTGATCTGCGAGGCCACCATGATGGTCGTGGCCCAGGTGATCGGCAACGACGCCGCCGTCGCCTTCGCCGGCGCCCAGGGCAACTTCCAGCTCAACGTCATGCTCCCGGTTATAGCCCGCAACATCCTTGAGTCCGCCCGCCTGCTCGCCGCCGCCGCCACGCTCCTCGCCGACAAGGTCATCGCCGGCGCCGTCCCCAACGCCGACCGCCAACGCGAGTACGCCGAGTCCTCCCCGGCCATCGTCACCCCGCTCAACCGCTACCTCGGCTACGAGGAAGCCGCCGCCATCGCCAAGCAGGCCCTCAAGGAGCGCAAGACCATCCGCGACGTCGTCCTCGAACGCGGCCACGTCGACGCCGGCCGCCTCACCCTCGCCCAACTCGACCAAGCCCTCGACGTCCTGCACATGGCCCACCCCAACAGCTCCCCCACCCGCACCCGGTAACCCGACGCCCAAGGTCGGCGCCCCGCCCGAAGCCGCCGGCCCGCGGTGCACCCCACGTCCCGCGTCGACCCCCACATTGCCGCGCACCCACCGTGCGGCCGGCCCAACCCGATGATCGACTCGCCGCACCAATCCCCAGTCGGCCCCCACCCCGTCTGGGGTGGGGAGGCGGGTTCGTGGGCGGTTAGCCGGGAATCGCGGTTGGAAGATCCACTTTGGGTGAGGTGTGGATGGGTGGGGTGGCAGGGCGCCCGGCAAAGTCCGGTGCCAGCCGGGTCCCCCGCGCGCGGCGGAGCCCGTGGTGGTGCCGGGATCCAGGTTGCGTTCCGGTGTCTGGTGTTCCGGTAGTCATGTTCCGCGTTGGTGCAGCCATGTGACGCGTTCCCGTAGCCAGCCTTGCCGGAGCCGCGCGGCGCAGCCGTCGTCCACAAGGTGATCTTGGCGACTTCGCCGCACTATTCCCAGTCAGCCCCCACCCCGTCTGGGGTGGGGAGGCGGGTTCGTGGGCAGTTTAGCCGGGAATCGCGGTTGGAAGATCCACTTTGGGTGGGGTGTGGATGGGTGAGGTGGGTGTGGACAACGTGGGTCGGTGGCGGTGCAGGCCGAGGACGCAGCCGGCGGTGACGAGGACAATGCCGGCGCACGAGACGAGGGTCAGGGGTTGGGCGCCGAGGGCGATCGAGACGGCGAGGCCGGAGACGGGCATGAGGCCGATGAGCACGCCGGCGCGGTCGGCGCCGAGGTCGGAGACGGCGCGATACCACAGGCAGAAGCCGAGGGCGGTGGTGAGGGCGGCGAGCAGGAGCAGGGCGGCCGCCTCGCGCGCGGTGGGGAGTTGCCAGGCGGCGGCGCCGTCGATCGCGGTGGCGAGCACGGATCCGAGGGCGGCGGCGAGCAGGCAGCACCAGGTTGACACCGCGAACGCGCCGAGGCGGGCGACGACGCCGATCGCGAGCAGGGTGAACGAGGCTTCGCAGGCGAGGGTGAGCAGCGCGAGCAGGAGGCCGGGGCCGTGCCAGGAGCCGCCGCCGCTGAGCACGACGATGCCGGCGACGACCGCGAGCGCGCCGACCATGGTCAGCAGCGCCGGGCGGCCGGCCAGCAGGGGCGCGAGCAGGGCGAGCACGAGCGGGGTTCCGCCGAGGACGGCCGCGACGAACCCGGGTTCGGCGTAGCGCTGGGCGTAGAGCAGGCAGGCGTTGAAGCCGAGCATGCCGGTGGCGGCCAGGCCGAGCAGGCTGAGCAGGTCCCGTGCGCCCGGCCGGGGCAGCCGGCGGCGCCCCACCCCGGCCCACGCCACCAGCAGCAGGCCGCCGAGCAGGTAGCGGATCGCCTGACCGGACAGCATCGGGTACGCGTCGAGCAGGCCGACGACCGGAACGGAGCCGCCCACGATGGTGGCGGCGAGGGCGCCGGAGCCGATGGCGATCCCGGCGCGGGGAGCGCGAGCGACCAAGTCCGTCATGGCGACCAGCCTGGCCGACAAGTGGTTCAGGAGTAAGGTCCAATTTGATGGCCGAAGAATGGACCACCTTGCGGGAGATGCTGCTGCCGGCGGCCGAGGAAACGGCCCGCGGCCGGCACGGCCGCAGCCTGGAGGCCGCCCTGCGCGGGGCGATCCGCGGCGGCCAGCTTCCGGCCGGCACCCGGCTGCCGTCCAGCCGCGACCTGGCCGGCCAGCTCGGCGTCGCGCGCGGCACGGTGACGGCCGCGTACGGCCAGCTCGTCGCCGAGGGGTACCTCACCAGCCGCCGGGGCTCCGGCACCAGGGTCGCCGACGACCTCGGCTGCACCCCCTCCACCGAGCCGGGGCCCGCACCGCCCACCGCCCGGTGGCGCTACGACCTGCGGCCGGGACTGCCCGCGCTGTCGGCCTTCCCGCGCGCGGAATGGCTGGCCGCGAGCCGGGCGGCGCTGGCCCGGCTGCCCGACGAGGCGCTCGGCTACCCCGACCCGGCCGGGCTGCAGGAGCTGCGCACCGAGCTGGCCGGCTACCTCGGCCGGGTGCGCGCGGTCACCGTCACCGCGGACGACATCGTGATCACGCACGGCGCCGCGGAGGGACTTGCGCTGCTCGGCGCGGTGCTGGCCGCGCGCGGGCGGCGCGACCTCGCCGTGGAGGATCCGGGGCACCAGGGGCAGCTGGAGCTGCTGACCGCGAGCGGCGTTCGGCCGTGCCCGGTCCCGGCCGACTGCGACGGCATCCGGGTGGACCTGCTCGCCGCGACCGAATGCCGGGCGGCGCTGATCACCGCGGCGCACCAGTTCCCGCTCGGCACGGCGCTGCCCCCGCAGCGGCGGCACGCGCTGCTGGCCTGGGCGCGCGAGCGGGACGGGCTGGTGATCGAGGACGACTACGACGCCGAGCACCGCTACGACCGCCCGGCGCTGCGCGCGATGCAGGCGATGGACCCGATCCGGGTCGCCTACGTCGGCAGCGTCAGCAAGACGCTGGCGCCCGCGTTGCGGCTCGGCTGGCTGGTGGCGCCACCATGGCTGCGCGCGGATCTGGTGCGGCGCAAGCGATTGACCGACCTCGGCTGCTCGCCGCTGCCGCAGGCGGCGTTCGCCGGTCTGCTGCGCTCCGGCGGTTACGACCGGCACCTGCGCCGGACCCGGCTGCTGTACCGGCGGCGGCGTGACGCGCTGCTTGCCGCGCTGGCCGAGCGGCTGCCCGCGTGGCAGCCGATCGGCATCGCCGCCGGTCTGCACGTGCTGCTGCGCCTGCCGGATGGGATGGATGATTCCGTTGTGCACCAAGGGTTGGCCGCGCGCGGCGTGTACGCGCCGGCGCTGTCGGAGTACGCCCGCGGCGCGGGCGGGCCGGGGTATCCGGGCCTGGTGCTCGGCTACGCGGCACTGTCGGCGGACCGGCTGCGCGCCGCCGTGGCCGAGATCGCGGAGACGCTTACCTGATGCGGGTGACCAGGGTCGTGAAGGACCGCGCGGGAAGGGCCAGCACCGGGCCCGGGTTCTTCGAGTCGCGCAGCCCCACGGCGGGACCCGTGCGGGCGACCTCGACACAGTTGGCGTTGTTGGTACTGCGAGAGCTCTTGCGCCAGCAAACGATCTTCATGTGCGACACCTCTCTCTAGTCGAGCTCGGCGGCGATCGCGGCGATCAGCTCGGCCGTCTCATCCGGTGGCAGCGCCATGCCCAGGATGTTCCGTAATGCGAGCCGGTAGCGTTCCAGATCGGCGTCGTCCTCCAGGAAA
This sequence comes from Actinophytocola sp., assembly GCF_035942955.1. Taxonomy (GTDB): domain Bacteria; phylum Actinomycetota; class Actinomycetes; order Mycobacteriales; family Pseudonocardiaceae; genus DASYTH01. The sequence continues at coordinate 15,832 of NZ_DASZCQ010000085.1, forward strand.
ATTCCGGTGTCATGGTTCTCGACGAAAACCAGGCTGGGTTCCTCGACGAACTCCAGGATCACGAAGGGACCGCGCAGCCCGGCGTTCGCGCCGGCACTGATCGGCAGCACGCGGAGACCGATATTCGGACGCTCAGCGACCGTGAGAAGGTGTTTGAGTTGACGCTTCATCACGCCGGGCGCGCCGATCGGCTGGCGCAGCGCGATCTCGTGTATCACCGCGAGAAACAGCGGCGCGCTGACCCGGGTCAGCAACGCCTGCCTGGCCATCCGCGAGGCCACCAGGTTGTCCAGCTCCCCGTTGCTGAGCGTCGGTTCCCCGCCCTTGATCATCGCGGCGCTGTACTCCGATGTCTGGAGCAGGCCGGGGATCACCATCGGCTCGTAGTTCAGGATTCGGGTCGCCTTGTTCTCCAGGTCGATCAGCGTGCGCCACAGGTGCGGCAGGCCGGCCTGCCGTTGCCACCAACCCTTCTCGTGCCCGCGTTGCAGCAGGTTGAGCAGCGCCTGCCGGCGCGCGGCCGGCACCTGGTAGAAACCGAGCAGCGCGGCGACGTCGTCGACCTGCATGCCGCTGTTCCCGGTTTCGATACGGCTGATCTTGCTGGCCGACACCCCCAGGATTTTGGCCACCTCGGCACAGCTCAGACCGCGCTTCTCTCTCAGGCTGCGCAGTTCGGCGGCGACCGTCCGCGACCGCACGGAGGTGTGCGGGTTTCCGGGCATAGCCGAATCCTGGCGAAGAGCGTTGGTCACGAACAACTACACGAATGGGCGAACCCTACGCACGGGTACCAACGTCGTCGGCTATTGGGAGTAATTGGTCCACAATGGACGGCGGCGCAAAACGTATAAGGTTGACGAATAGTCGACATCGGGACATCCGACTGTCGGCGCCTCTCACACCGCGCATCGCAATGGTCCGCCGTGGTACGCCACGGTGTCGGTGAAGGCGCCGAGGATGTCGGCCTCTTGTCCGGCCAGCTCGGCGTAAGCGCGATGCAGGTTGAGCACGAGGCGTTCGTTGTCCGGCCAGGCGGCGAACTCGCCGAGGTCGGCCCGGCGCGCGGCGTCGAGCGGGGCCAGACCGGCGGCCCGTCCCGCCGACGCCGTGTCGAGCACGAACCGGTAGTAGCGCGCGTGCGCGTCGAGCACGGCCGGGAAGTCCGCGCCGTCGATCAGCGGCCCGTGCCCCGGCACGACGCGGTCGGCGCCGAACGAGGCCAGCCAGTCGAGGCCGCGCAGCGCGCCGGACAGCGATCCCATCAGCACCAGCGGCGTGACCCGGTGGAAGATCAGATCCCCGGTGAACAGCACGCGATCGTCCGGCAGCCACGCCACGACGTCGCCGAGGGTGTGCGCCGGATGGCCGGGATGGCGCAGCTCGACGCGACGGTCGCCGACGAACACGGTGAGCTGGTGGTGCAGCACGACCGTCGGCGGGCGCAGCCGCAGCGCGCCCCACTGCGGCGTCGGCGACCAGATCGGCGGCGTGTTGGCCAGGATGACGTCGGCGAGCACGCCGTCCCTTGTCGCCTGGTGCCCGACGATCACGGTCGACTCGGGCAGCAGGCTGTTGCCGTAGGTGTGGTCGCCGTGCCAGTGGGTGTTGACCGCGACCCGGACCGCGGCGCCCCCGGCCGCCTCGTCGACCGCGGCCAGGAATCGGCGGGTGCGCCGTTCGGTCGCACACGTGTCGACCAGCAGCGGACCGCCGTCGCCGAGCACCACGCCGGCGTTGTTGATCCACCACGAGCCGTCGGGCTGCACCCAGGCGAGCACGCCGTCGGCGATCGGAACGAGGCTGGCCGGTTCGGGCTCCGTCATGACGGCCACCGTAGCGTCGAATGTCGGTGTGTCGGGGCAGTATGGACGGGTGCTGTTCGCCGACGTCGTGGCCACCTCCGCCGCCGTGGCGGCGACCCGCTCGCGGCTGACCAAGGTCGAGGCCCTTGCCGGCCTGCTGCGCCGCGCACAGGGCCCGGCCGAGATCGAGACCGTGGTCGCCTTCCTCGCCGGCGCGCCCCGCCAGGGCCGCATCGGCGCCGGCTGGCGCACGCTGGTCGAGCTGGAGGTGCCGCCCGCCGCCACGGCCAACCTGACCGTGCACCAGGTGGACGAGCTGCTCGACGCCGTGTCCCGCACCGGCGGCAAGGGCTCCGCCGCCCGGCGGGCCGAGCTGCTCGGTCGGCTGTTCGGCGCGGCCACCGCGGCCGAGCAGCGGTTCCTGCACCACCTGCTCACCGGCGAGCTGCGGCAGGGCGCGCTCGAGGGCATCATGCTCGACGCCATCGCCGCGGCCGGCGCGATCCCGGGCGAGGCCGTGCGCCGCGCGTTCATGCTCTCCGGGCGGCTGCCCGCCACCGCCTCCGCCGCGCTGACCGGAGGCCAGGAGGCGCTGGCCGCGTTCGGGCTCGAGCTGGGCCGCCCGCTGCGCCCGATGCTGGCCTCGCCGTCGGAGTCACTCGCCGAGGCCCTTGCCGAGCTGGGATCGTGTGCCGTCGAGTACAAGCTCGACGGCGCCCGGATCCAGGTGCACCGCGTCGACGCCGAGGTGCACGTGTACACCCGGACGCTGCGCGAGATCACCGGGAGCGTTCCGGAGCTGGTCGAGCTGGTGCGCGCGCTGCCGTGCCGCTCGGTCGTGCTGGACGGCGAGACGCTGGCGCTGTCCGACGACGGCCGGCCGCGGCCGTTCCAGGAGACGATGAGCCGCTTCGGCGCGACCAGCGAGCGCGAGCTGCTGCTGCACCCGTACTTCTTCGACTGCCTGCATCTCGACGGCGCCGACCTGGTCGACGCCCCGCTGCGGGAGCGCAACGCGGCGCTGCGCACGGCCGTGGGCGAGCTGGTCATCCCCGGCGTCCTCGAGCCGACCCCGGAGCAGGCCGAGGCGGTGCTCAGCGGCGCGCTCGACGCCGGCCACGAGGGCGTCGTGGTGAAGTCCCTGGACTCCCCCTACCAGGCCGGCCGGCGCGGCCGCGCCTGGCAGAAGGTCAAGCCCGTGCACACCCTCGACCTTGTGGTGCTGGCCGCGGAGTGGGGTCACGGCCGGCGCACCGGCTACCTGTCCAACCTGCACCTCGGCGCGCGGGATCCCGACGGCGGCCCGCCGATCATGGTCGGCAAGACGTTCAAGGGCCTCACCGACGAGCTGCTCGCCTGGCAGACGTCGGAGTTCCCCAAGCACGAGGACCACCGCACCGACTGGGTCGTGCACCTCAAACCCGCGCTGGTGGTGGAGATCGCGCTGGACGGCGTGCAGGTCAGCCCGCGCTACCCGGGCGGCGTGGCGCTGCGGTTCGCCCGCGTGGTCCGCTACCGCCCGGACAAGGAGCCCGCCGACGCCGACACCATCGACGCCGTCCGGGCCCTGCTCCCGAGCGGCGGGCAGGCCGTCGACCCGGGCTAGTCTGCGAGTCGGGCCGGCGATGTCTGGACTGAGGAGCGCGCGCAGGCGCGAGGAACGAGCGCCGAGCACGCGAGGGAAGACATCGCGTCAAGGCCCGCGAGCCGTCCGAGCGAGGAACGAGCGAGGACAATCAAACACTGTGCGGTTCATCAACGACACGCCGTCGGGGTTCGACCTGACCTACGACGACGTCTTCCTGGTACCCGGCCGGTCCGCCGTCGAGTCCCGATTCGACGTTGATCTGTCCACTTCGGACGGAACCGGTGCGACGATTCCGATCGTGGTGGCCAACATGACCGCCGTGGCCGGCAAGCGGATGGCCGAGACGGTGGCGCGCCGCGGCGGTCTCGTGGTGCTGCCGCAGGACGTCGACCCGGCCGTGGTGGCCGAGATCGTGGCGTGGGTGAAGTCCCGGCACCCGGTGTGGGACACGCCGCTGGTGCTCACCCCGGGCGACGCGGTGGCCGATGCGCTGAACCTGCTCCCGAAACGTGCGCACGGCGCGGTCGTGGTGGTGGACGAGGACGGCCGGCCGCGCGGCGTGGTGGACGAGGCCGCGTGCCTCGGCGTGGACCGGTTCACCAGGGTCGGCGAGGTGGCCGACCCGGAGATCCTGGTCGTGCCGATCACCAGGTCGCCGCGCGAGGTCTTCGAGCACCTGCACGGCCGCACCGCGCGGATCGCCCTCGGCGTGGACGAGCGGGGCCGGCTGGCCGGGGTGCTCACCGAGCTCGGCGCGCTGCGCTCGGAGCTGTACGCGCCCGCCGTCGACGACCGGGGCCGGCTGCGGGTGGCCGCGGCCATCGGGGTGAACGGCGACGTGGCGGCCAAGGCCGGCGCGCTGCTCGACGCCGAGATCGACACGCTGGTGGTGGACACCGCGCACGGGCACCAGGAGAAGATGATCTCCGCGCTGAAGGCGGTGCGCTCGGTGTCGCCGGCCGTCGCGGTGGCGGCCGGCAACGTGGTCACCGCCGAGGGCGTGCGCGACCTTGTCGAGGCCGGCGCCGACGTGATCAAGGTCGGGGTCGGCCCCGGCGCGATGTGCACGACCCGGATGATGACCGGCGTTGGCCGGCCGCAGTTCTCCGCGGTGCTGGAGTGCGCCCGGCAGGCCCGCGAGCTCGGCGCGCACGTGTGGGCCGACGGCGGCGTGCGGCATCCCCGCGACGTGGCCCTTGCCCTTGCCGCCGGCGCGTCCAGCGTGATGATCGGCTCGTGGTTCGCCGGCACCTACGAGTCGCCGGGCGACCTGCAGCGCGACGAGACCGGCCAGCCGTTCAAGGAGTCCTTCGGCATGGCCTCCAAGCGGGCGGTCACCGCACGCACCCGCGGCGACAGCGCGTTCGACCGGGCCCGCAAGGCGCTGTTCGAGGAGGGCATCTCGACGTCGCGCATGCGCCTGGATCCGGCCGCGCCGAGCGTGGAGGACCTGCTCGACTCCATCTGCTATGGCGTCCGCTCGGCCTGCACCTACGCCGGCGCGCGCAACCTGGCCGAGTTCCACGACCGCGCCGTGGTCGGCATCCAGTCCTCCGCCGGCTTCGCCGAGGGCCGGCCGCTGCCGTCCGGCTGGCAAACCGTGTAACGCAAAGGCCGCACCCGCTGCCCGGGGGACAGCGGGTGCGGCTTCCGCCGGGCCGTCAGTGCGCCGGCGCGCCCACCCTGGCCCGCTTCGGCAGCAGGAACCCGACCGCGAAGGCCACCACGATCAGGGCGAAGGTCACCACCGAGGCCTGCTCGGCGCCGTCGAGCGCCGACGGCAGGTGCGCGCCGCCGCCGTGCCCGCCGAGCAGGCTGAAGAAGATCGTGCCGATCACCGCGACGCCCAGCGAGAGGCCAAGCTGCTCGAACGAGCCGAGGGCGCCGGTCGCCGAACCGACCTCGTGGTCGGCCACGTCACCCAGGATGATGTCGAACAGCGGCACGAAGATCATCCCCATGCCCAGCCCGCCGATCAGGTTCGGCACGATGAAGTCCCAGCCGCTGATGCCGATCCCGGCCGACGTGTACACGACGTACAGCCCGACCACTCCGGCACCCATCAGCGCCAGGCCGATGTGCAGGATCCTGCGGCCCAGCTTGGGCATCAGCGCGCCGCCGAACCCGGAGCCGATCATCGCGCCCAGCGCCCACGGCGCCATCGTCAGGCTGGCCTCCATCGGGCTGTACGCCAGGCCGAGCTGCAGGAAGATCCCGACGATGAACATGCCGCCCATGGCCGCGAAGAAGATCACCGCGAACAGCACGCCGGAGACGTACGACTTGCGGCCGAACACGCTGGTCTCGATCAGCTGCGACCGGCCGGTCCGCTTGCGCCGGACCTGGTACCACCCGAACACCGCAAGCACCGCCACCGCGGCGGCCAGCATGACCGCGGTCCACGCCGGCCAACCCAGCTCACGACCCTGCACCAGCGGGTAGATCAGCAGGAACGTGCCGGCGGCCGCGAGCAGGACGCCACCGAGGTCCAGCCGCCTCGGCCCGGCGCCCGGCGCCGCCGCCGGCAGGAACTTCGCGGCGACGACGAAGGCGAACGCGCCGATCGGAAGGTTGATCAGGAAGATCGCCCGCCACCCGGTGCCGAGAATGTCGGCGTCGACCAGACCGCCGCCGATGATCGGTCCGAGCATCGCCGACAGCCCCATGATCGGCCCGAACACGCCCCACGCCTTCACCATCTCCGCCGGCGGAAACAGGTCCCGGATCAGCCCGAAGCCCTGCGGGATCATGACCGCGCTGAACGCGCCCTGCAGCACCCGGAACGTGATCAGCAGCTCCGGCGTCACCGCGAGCGCGCAGGCCAGCGACGCCACCGCGAACCCGCCCACCCCGAGCAGCAGCATTCGCCTGCGCCCGAACATGTCCCCCAGCCGCCCGCCGATCAGCAGCAGCACCGCGAGCGCCATCGTGTAGCCCGCTCCCATCCACTGCAGGCTGGCGTAGGACCCGCCCAGGTCCGCCCGGATCGCCGGCGCCGCCACCCCCACCACCGTCGAGTCGAGCAGATCCATCACGGTCGAGGCCAGCACCGCCGAGAAGGCCAGCCAACGCCAGCGGTACCCGGCCGGCTCGGCCGCCACCCGCTCCTCGCCCTGGCCCTCGGCCGGCGCTTCCAGCATCGCGGTCATCGTGTCCTCCGCTCGATCGGAACAAATTGTTCTGTTCTGACACTATCAGAACGGAACAGTTTGTTCCAAGTGCTGGGGAGAACTTTCTGGGTACGCAAGCGAAGGCCCCCTTCACTCCAGCTGGGCGGAGCGAAGGGGGCCGTCAGGCGTGGCGGGCTACGAGGCGTGGTCCTCCAGCATCTCGGTGACCAGCGCGGCGATCGGCGAGCGCTCGGAGCGGGTCAGGGTGACGTGGGCGAACAGAGGGTGGCCCTTGAGCTTCTCGATGACGGCGGCGACGCCGTCGTGCCGGCCGACGCGGAGGTTGTCGCGCTGGGCCACGTCGTGGGTGAGGACGACGCGGGAGCCGGTGCCGAGCCGGGACAGGACGGTGAGCAGGACGTTGCGCTCCAGGGACTGGGCCTCGTCGACGACCACGAAGGAGTCGTGCAGCGAGCGGCCGCGGATGTGGGTGAGCGGGAGGACCTCGAGCATGCCGCGGTCGAGGACCTCGTCGATCACGGTCTGGGTGATCAGCGCGCCGAGGGTGTCGAACACGGCCTGGGCCCAGGGCTGCATCTTCTCGCTCTCCGAGCCCGGGAGGTAGCCGAGGTCCTGGCCGCCGACCGGGTACACCGGCCGGAAGACCACGACGCGGCGGTGCTGGCCGCGCTCCATCACGGCCTCGAGGCCGGCGCACAGGGCGAGGGCGGACTTGCCGGTGCCGGCCCGCCCGCCAAGCGACACGATGCCCACGTCGGGGTCGAGCAGCAGGTCGAGCGCGACGCGTTGCTCGGCGGAGCGCCCGTGCAGGCCGAACGCCTCGCGGTCGCCGCGGACCAGACGCACCTGCTTGTCCCTCGTGACCCGGCCGAGGGCGCTCGACGAGCCGGCGAGCAGCCGCAGGCCGGTGTTGCACGGGTAGTCGCCGCCGATCTCGATCCCGTACGGGGCCAGGTCGACGGCGCCCTCCTTGTACAGGGCGTCGATCGCCTCCTGCGGCACGTCGAGGTCGGCCATCCCGGTCCAGCCGGACGGGGTGACCTCCTGGGCCCGGTACTCGTCGGCCTCCAGACCGACGGAGGCGGCCTTGACCCGCAGCGGGATGTCCTTGGTGACCAGGACGACGCCCGGGATGTGCGCGGCCAGGTTCAGGGCGCAGGCGAGGATGCGGGAGTCGTTGGAGTCGGCGCGAAATCCGAGTGGGAGCACCTCCGGGTCGGAATGGTTGAGCTCGACGTGCACGGTGCCGCCGCTGGCGCCGATCGGGACGGGCTTGTCCAGCCGGCCGTGCTGCAGCCGCAGGTCGTCAAGCAGGCGCAGGGCCTCCCTGGCGAACCAGCCCAGCTCGGGGTGGTGACGCTTGCCCTCCAGCTCGCCGATCACGACCAGCGGCAGAACCACGGCGTGCTCGGCGAACCTCGCCACCGCCCAGGGGTCCGAGAGCAGCACGGACGTGTCGAGCACGTAGGTTCGACGGTCCGCTGCGACGGTGCGCCTGGACGAACGAGAAGCAGTCACGGCAACCTCCCGTGCGAACGCGACACCCACGTCCGCGCCTCGAAGGGCCGGGCACCACCCTGGCTGGCCGGTTCGCCGTGACGCCGGGACCGGCGTCAGGCTCCCCGCCCACGAGGGCCGGGTGCCGACCCTCTCGCGATCGTCACCGTCACGACCAGGGCCTCCCGGACGGGCCGCGCTGACACGACCCGTCACTTTGGACGCTACCTGCGGTTGCCCCACTTCGGCAGCCAGCCACACAGGTGATTTCCACCAAGGCTCTAGAGAGTTACTGAACGTGACCGCGTCGCGCGAACGGAGCATCCGCCGGCCGGGCGACGGCCGCCGCCCGCGAGCCCGGCCCATCCGCTCCGACCAGGCACGAGATCGCGGGCAGAAAATCCCGAATTGTCACCGAGAAGATCGGCTCACCCGGCCGAGAAACCGAGATTGGTGAATCTCGGCCGGGTCGCCGACACGAACGAGTAATCGACGATGCCCGACGATTGAACACCGATAGGATCGTCACCGACGAGGTATCCACGTGCGGAACTGACGAGTTCCTCGATACCCCCCAATTTGAAGGAGATGGACCACGTGCTGAAGAAGGTTGGCCTTGTCGCCGCGGCGACGATCGGCCTTTCCCTTGCCGCCACCCCGGCGTTCGCCGCCCCGGCGACGGACGCCGCCCCGAAGTGCGACGTCTCATGCGATGCCCCGGTCACCTTCTCGACCGCGTACTGGACGTTCATCGAGAGCGGTGCGGACCTCGGTCGCGGCGCCGCCGGGCTGATCGCGGCCGCGTACGCCGGAATCGCCACCACCCCGGCGCTGATCGCGCACTCGTTCTCGTGCGGGGATGGCTGCTGAGATCGCTCGGCGAGCTTAGCGGAAAGGGCTCAGGAACCGACGTTCCTGAGCCCTTTCACTATGCGCGCCAAAAGCGGTTACGAGCCGAATCTGCGGTGCCGGATCGCGTAATCGCGCAGCGCGCGCAGGAAGTCGGTGCGCCGGAACTCGGGCCAATATGCCTCGCAGAACCAGAACTCCGAATGCGCCGACTGCCACAGCAGGAATCCGGACAGCCGCTGCTCGCCGGACGTTCTGATGAGCAGGTCCGGGTCGGGCTGGCCGGACGTGTACAGATGCTCGGCAATGTGGTCGACGTCGAGCACCTCGGCCAGCTCCTCGATGGGCGTGCCCCGCTCGGCGTGCTGCTGCAGCAGCTTGCGGACCGCGTCGGCGATCTCCCGGCGGCCGCCGTAACCGACCGCGATGTTGACCTTCATGCCGGTCTTGCCCTCGGTCCGGCGCGCGGCCTCGACGAGCCGGGCGGCGGTCTCCCGGGGCAGGGCGTCGAGCGCCCCGATGATCTGCATCGCCCACGGGTTGGCGGGTTCGGCGAGGTCGTCGACCACGTCGGTGATGATGGCCAGCAGGGGTCCGAGCTCGTGCTCCGGCCGCTGCAGGTTGTCGGTGGACAGCAGCCACAGCGTGACCACCTCGACCCCGGCCTCCCGGCACCAGCCCAGCAGGTCGGTGATGCGCCGCGCGCCGGCCCGGTGGCCGTCGTTGACGTCGGTGAACCCCGCCTCGCGCGCCCACCGGCGGTTGCCGTCCAGCACCACCCCCACGTGCCGCGGCCGGCGACCGGCGGCCTGCTGGATGAGCCGCTTGTCGTAGAGGCCGTAAACGAGGTCGGCGACGCGCCTGCGAAGACTCACGTCCCCGCACGGTACGCCCATCGGCCGGCGAGGGGCACACTGATGACATGCCCCGCGCCGAGATCGATCCGCTCTGGCAGGACATCGACGTCATCGAGCGGCTGGTCCGGGAGGCGAGAACGGTGGCCGTCGTGGGGTGCAGTCCGCATCCGGGCCGGCCGAGCCACAACGTGGCGCGCTACCTGCGCGGGGCCGGGCTACGGGTCCTGCCGGTGAATCCGACCGTGCCGGCCTGGTACGGCCTGCCGGTCTACCCGTCGGTGGACGCGCTGCCCGAGGCGCCGGACATCGTGGACGTGTTCCGCCGGCCGGAGTTCACGCCGGAGATCGCCGAGCAGGCCATCGCCGTCGGGGCCGGCGCGCTGTGGCTGCAGATCGGCGTGATCAACATCGAGGCCGCGCGGATCGCCGCCGCGGGCGGGCTGGACGTCGTGATGGACCGGTGCCTGATGGTGGAGCACCGGGAGGTCGTCGGCTGGAGCTAGCGGTCCGCGCCATCCGCCGACCCGGCGACGCCGGCGGCAAACACGCTGGTAACGCCCGGTTCACCGGGGTCACGTAACCTGTCTGTCGTGCCCGCCGCGACGCTGACTCCACCGCCCGGCCAGTACGTCAAACCGCGGATGCGCGGGGTGATCCACTACTGGTCGTTCCTCGTCTCGGTCGCCACCGGCGCGACGTTGATCTCCGTGGCGGCGGCCACCGTGTCGGCGAAGGCGGCCATGGCCACGTCGGTGTACGGGGCGACGGTGCTCGGCATGTTCGGGGTCAGCGCGCTGTACCACCGGCGGTGGTGGGTGAGCCTGCGGGTGCGCGCCTGGATGAAGCGCCTCGACCACTCGATGATCTTCCTGTTCATCGCCGGCACGTACACCCCGTTCATGCTGCTGGCGATGCCGCCCGCGAGCGGTTACGTCGTGCTCGGCGTGGTCTGGGGCGGCGCGCTCGCCGGGGTGGCGCTCAAGCTGTTCTGGCCGCACGCGCCGCGCTGGCTCGGCACCCCGATCTACATCCTGCTCGGCTGGGTCGCCGTGTTCGTCTTCCCCGACCTGACCCGGCACGCCGGCGTCGCCGCCCTGGTGCTGCTGCTCGTCGGCGGGTTCTTCTACACCCTCGGCGCGGTCTTCTACGCCACCCGCTGGCCCGATCCGTGGCCGCACATCTTCGGGCACCACGAGTTCTTCCACGCCGCCACGGTGCTCGCCGCGATCACCCACTACATCGCGATCTGGTTGGCGATCTTCTAGGAGCGGACGCGAGGCCGCGGGTGGGATGGCCTCGCGGGAGCGACCAGACGGCACTAAAGCTCCGGACCCTTGGCGCGCAGGTCGTCCACTTTGGACATCGCGTCGCGCAGTTCGGCCAGCCAGGACTCGGCGTGCTCGCCGACCAGCCGGACGGCCCAGGCCAGCGCCTCGGAGCGGGAGCGGGCGACGCCGGCGTCCACCAGGGTGTCCAGCACCATCCGCTCGGCCTGGCGCAGCCGGGTCATCACCGGCACCGAGTGCGTGGTGAACAGCTGCTCGGTGCCGCCGAGCTTGGCGCCCCAGGCCACCTTGCGGCCGTACCGGTGCTCGGCCTGCCGGGCGATCTCGATCCGCTCGTCCCTGGTCTCCTCGCGGAACCGGCTGATCCGGCCCGCCTCGGCGGCGCCGCGCGCGGCGTCATCGGCGAAGTCGCCCTCCAGCGGGGGCAGCTCGCCGACGATGATGATCTCCTCGCGGTCCACGGTCACCCGCGGGTTCTCCACGAACCAGCCGTCCGGCAGCCGCCCGGCGAACCAGGCCGCCGCGTCGTCGGCCGAGGGCAGGTCGGCCTGCTGCCACCCGCCGCGCCCCCGGTAACCCCGGCCGTGCCACCCGCGTCCCATGCGTCCCACCATCCCGAAGTGCTTGTGCATCTCAACTCCCCGATTACATGATTACATCACTGCACAAGTTACGCCGAGCCGCGGGCGTGCGGGGAGCGGTTCACTCGGAGCGGAACGCCCTCAGCGGCGGAGGGCGGCGGCGAGCTCGGCGACGGTGGTCACCGGCCGGTCGCAGACGTAGCCGCGGCAGACGTAGGCCGCGGGACCCCCGTTGACCAGGGGACGGTCCGCCAGCAGCGGCACACCCGGAGCGTCGGGGGCGCCGGCGAGCACGACCGCCCCGCCGGGCGCGGACGCGACGGCGGCGGAGACGAGCTCGGTCCGGCGGGGGTCGTCGGCCGCGCCGACCAGGGCCACCTGGATCGGGCCGTGCTCGATCGCCTCGGCCACGCTCAGCCAGTGGCCGGCGAAGCGCGGGGCGCGGGCGGCGAGCAGCCCGGCCCTGGCC
>NZ_DASZCQ010000086.1:0-12418 GCF_035942955.1 Actinophytocola sp.
GATCTCGATGAACCGCCCGCCCCTTGGCAAAAGCCGCAGCGACGCGTCGACGAACTCGCCGGCCAGGCAGTCCAGGATCACGTCGACCCCCTGACCGTCGGTGGCGGCCAGGAACTGCTCCTCGAACTCCAGCGTCCGCGACGAGGCGATGTGATCGTCGGCCAACCCCATCTCCCGCAACGCATCCCACTTGCCAGGGCTGGCCGTGCCGAACACCTCGGCACCCCAGTACCGCGCCATCTGCACCGCGGCGATGCCGACGCCACCGGCGGCCGCGTGCACCAGCACCCGGTCGCCCGCGCCGACCCCGGCCAACTCCTTGAGCCCGTAGTAGGCCGTCACATAGGTCACCGCGACCGCGGCGGCCTGCTCGTACGTCCAGTTCCGCGGCATCCGCCGCAGCAGGCGGTGATCGGCGATGGTGACCAGACCGAACGACTCCGGCACGAACCCGAACACCCGGTCGCCAGGCGCAAGACCGGTCACGCCCGGCCCGACCTCCAGCACGACGCCGGCGGCCTCGCCGCGCTGCACCTCGGGTCCCTCGATCACGCCCAGCGCAATCAGCGGGTCGCGGAAGTTCAGCCCGGCGGCGTGGATCCGCAGCCGAACCTGGCCCTCGGCCAACGGTTCGAGCGTGTGCGGGGCGGCGACCAGCTCGAGGCGGTCCAGCGTGCCCTTGTGCCGGCCGTCCAGCCGCCACGCCGGCGCCCCCGCCGGCGGAAGCAGCTCGGAGTCCGAGCCGGCGCGGGCCAGCCGGGGCACGAACGCCTCCCCCGCGCGCAGGGCGAGCTGGGGTTCGCCGGCCTGCACCGCCGCGGGAACGGCGGCGAGCGTGTCGGCGTGGTCGTCGATGTCCAGCAGCACGAACCGGTCCGGGTGCTCGGCCTGCGCGGAGCGCAGCAGTCCCCAGACCGGGGCATGCGCCAGGTTCGGCTCCTCGTGCTGCGGCCCGGTCGCTACCGCCCGCCGGGTGACCACGGCCAGCCGGCAGGTCTGCAGCCGGTCCTCGGCGAGCCAGGACTGCAGCAGGCCGAGCACTTCGTTCGACACGGCGCGGGCCGCGCCCGCGGGCGTCGAGCTGTCCCACGCCGCCGGCACCGGGTACACCACCAGGTCCGGCGCCGAACCGGAGTCCACAAGAGCCGTCAGGTCCGAATAGGACTCCGCGGCCACGTCAAGGCCGCCCGGCCCGAGCACCACCCACCCGCTGCGAGCCGTGGCCGCCGGTAGCGCCACGGCCACCCAGTCCACTCCGAACAGCCACCGCGCGGCCTCGCCCGGCGTGGCCGCCTCGGCCAGCTCACCGGAGATCGGTCTGGCCACCAGCGAGTCGATCGAGATCACCGGCGCGCCACTGGTGTCGGCCACCTGCACCGACACCGAGTCCTCGCCGGTGGGCACCAGCCGCACCCGCACCGCGCCGGCGCCGGTGGCGTACAGCGACACACCGGACCAGGCGAACGGCAGCCGGGCCCGCGGTTCGTCCACATCGGACAGCAGGAGCCCGTGCAGCGCGGCGTCCAGCAGCGCCGGGTGGATCCCGAACCGGGCGGCATCGGCAGTGGCCGCATCGGGCAGCGCGACCTCGGCGAAGATCTCGTCGCCGCGCCGCCACGCCTGCCGCAGTCCCTGGAACACCGGTCCGTAGCCCAATCCGATCGCGGCCAGGTCGTCGTACACGCCGTCCACGGGCACCGGCATCGCGCCGGCGGGCGGCCACTCGCGCAGCGCCATGGCCGGCACCGGTGCTCCGCTGGCGAGCACACCGGTGGCGTGCCGGGTCCAGGCCTCGTCCGCGTCGGCGCTCTCCTTGCGGGAGAACAACGTCAGCGAGCGGCGACCATCCTCGTCGACGGCGCCGACGACGACCTGGACCCGGACCCCGCCCCGCGCGGGCACGACCAGCGGCACGTACAGGTTCAGCTCCTCCACCCGGTCGCAGCCGACCTGGTCACCGGCCCGCACGGCGAGCTCGACCATGGCCGTGCCCGGCACCAGCACCGCGCCGTTGACGGCATGGTCGGCCAGCCACGGGTGCGACTGCAGCGAAAGGCGCCCGGTGAACAGGTAGCCGTCGGTGTCCGGCAGCTCGATCGCCGCGCCGAGCAACGGATGCGCCGCGGCGACCTGGCCGAGACCGGTGGCGTCGACCGAGCCCGCACCCGCCGCCAGCCAGTAGTGCCGGCGCTGGAAGGCATACGTCGGCAGGATCACCCGGCCGGCGCCGGAGCCGGCGAACACCGAGTCCCACCCGACCGGTACGCCGCGCACGTGCAGCGCGGCCACCGCGGCGGTCAGCGTCCCCGGCTCGTCGCGATCCTTGCGCAGCACCGGAACGAACTCCACCTCCGCGCCGTCGGAGACGCACTCGGCGCCCATGCCGCAGAGCACCCCGTCGGGGCCGACCTCGACGAAGGTGGACACGCCTTCGGCCCGCAGCACGGTGATCGCGTCGGCGAACCGGACCGTCTCACGCACGTGCCGCACCCAGTAGCCGGGTTCGCGAAGCTCCTCGGCCCGCGCGAGCTTTCCGGTCAGGTTGGACACCACGGGAATCGCCGGCTCGTGGTACTCGACGCGCTCGATAGCCTCGGCGAACCCGGCGAGCATGGCGTCCATCCGCGGGGAGTGGAACGCGTGCGACACCCGCAGCCGCTTGACCTTGCGGCCCCGGTCCCGCCAGATCGTCTCCAGCTCGGTGACCGCGTCCTCGTCTCCGGACAGCACCACAGAAGCCGGCCCGTTCACCGCGGCCACGCTCACCCGGCTCTGCAGCCCGGCCAGCGTCTCGGCCACCTCGTCCTCGGTCGCGGCCACCGCGAGCATCGCGCCACCGGCCGGAAGGGCCTGCATCAACCGGCCGCGTGCGGCGACCACCGCGCAGGCGTCCGGCAGGGACCAGACACCGGCCACGTGTGCCGCGCTCAGCTCGCCGATCGAATGGCCGGCAACGAAGTCCGGCTTGACGCCCAAGGACTCGAGCAACCGGAACAACGCCACCTCGATGGCGAACAGCGCCGGTTGGGCGTACCCGGTCTGGTCGAGCGGTCCGGTCTCGGCCCACATCACGTCGCGCACCGGTTGCTCGAGCAGCGGGTCGAGGTGGGCGCACACCGCGTCAAGGGCCTCGGCGAACACCGGGAACTCCCGGTAGAGCTGCCTTCCCATGCCAAGGCGCTGGGATCCCTGGCCGGTGAACAGGATCGCCACCTTCCCGGGGACGACCTGCCCGCGCACCACATCGGCCGCCGGCCCGCCGGTGGCGACCGCGTCCAGCCCCGCGAGGAAGCCCGCGCGGTCGGCCGCGGTGAGCACCGCCCGGTGCTCGAGGTGCGCCCGGGTGGTCGCCAGGGAGAAGCCGACGTCCACGGTGGAAAGCTCGGGGCGGGCGGCGACGAACTCGCGTAACCGTGCCGCCTGTGCGGAAAGCGCGTCCTGCGTCCTGGCGGAGATCACCCAGGGGGCGAGGCCACCGGCGGGCGCGTCGGACGCACCGGCCGGCTCCGCCGGGAACTCCTCGATGATCACGTGGGCATTGGTGCCGCTGATGCCGAACGACGACACCGCGGCCCGCCGCGGCCGGCCGGGGTCCGGCCACTCCCTGGCCTCGGTCAGCAGCTCGACCGTGCCGGCGGTCCAGTCGACCTGCGGGGTCGGCTCCTCGATGTGCAACGTCCTGGGCAGCACGCCGTGCCGCATGGCCTGCACCATCTTGATCACGCCGGCCACCCCGGCCGCCGCCTGCGAGTGACCGATGTTGGACTTCACCGAGCCCAGCCACAGCGGCTGCTCGGCCGGGCGGTTCTGCCCGTAGGTGGCCAGCAGTGCCTGCGCCTCGATCGGATCGCCGAGCGGGGTCCCGGTGCCGTGCGCCTCGACGGCGTCGACGTCCTGAGTGGACAGTCCGGCACCGGCAAGGGCAGCCCTGATCACCCGCTGCTGGGAAGGCCCGTTCGGCGCGGTGAGGCCGTTGGACGCGCCGTCCTGGTTCACCGCGGATCCCCGTACCACGGCAAGGATCCGGCGGCCGTTGCGCTGCGCGTCCGACAGCCGCTCCACGACCAGCATGCCGACGCCCTCGGACCACGCGGCGCCGTCCGCCGTGGCGGCGAACGACTTGCACCGGCCGTCCCGCGCCATCGCCCGCTGCCGGGAGAACTCCACGAACACGTCCGGCGTGGCCATCACCGTCACGCCACCGGCAAGCGCCAGCGTGCACTCGCCGCGCCGCAGCGCCTGCACCGCGAGGTGCAACGCCACCAGCGACGACGAGCACGCCGTGTCGACGCTGAGCGCAGGGCCCTCCAGCCCGAGGGCGTAGGCCACCCGGCCGGACACCACGCTGAGCGCCTTGCCGATGCCCAGCAGGCCCTCCAGCTCCTCCGGTGTGGCCGCGAGACCGCTGGCGTAGTACTCGTCCATCACGCCGGCGAACACCCCGGTCCGGCTGCCCCGCAACGAGATCGGATCGATCCCGGCGTGCTCGAGGGCCTCCCAGCTCACCTCCAGCGTCACCCGCTGCTGCGGGTCCATCGCCAGCGCCTCGCGCGGCGAGATCCCGAAGAACCCGGCGTCGAACTCCGCGGCATCGGCAATGAAGCCGCCCTGCCGCGCATACGACTTCCCGAACCGCTCCGGGTCCGGGTCGAACAAATTCTCGAGATCCCAGCCGCGATCCTCGGGAAAATCGGAGATCGCGTCCACACCATCGACGACCAAACGCCACAAATCCTCCGGCGATCCCACACCGCCCGGCAACCGGCAGCCCATTCCCACGATCGCGATCGGCTCGCTCGACTCGGCCTCCAACCGCTGATTCGCCTGCCACAGCCGCTCGTTCTCCTTGAGCGACTCTCTCAACGCGGCAACGAGCTCCTCGGAGGAAGTGACCATGGTGTTCTCCGCTCTGGCATCAGCCGAAAGTCCGGCGCGGCACTGGCAATGCTACTGACAACGGTCGCCGGACCGGCCCACCGACGAGTAACCGCCCGTCCATTTCCGCACATTTCTAGAGCGGGATATTGCCGTGCCGGCCGCGCAGCGGGGCAGGCGTCACCGACTCCGCGGCGAATGCGGCGATGAGGCATTTTCGGGTGTCGGCGGGTTGGATCACCGCGTCGACCACGCCGAGCTCAAGGCCGCGGTCCAGACCACCGGCGGTCCGCCGCTGCTCCTCGACGAGCCGGGCGAGCAGCGCCGCGCGCTCGTCCGGCTCGGCCGCGGCGAGCCGCTTGCGATGGAGAATGCGGACGGCCGATTCGGCGCCCATCACCGCCACCTCGGCCTCCGGCCAGGCATACACCGCGGTGGCGCCAAGCGAGCGGGAGTTCATCGCGATGTAGGCGCCACCGTAGGACTTCCTGGTGACCAGGGTGACCCGGGGCACGCTCGCCTCGGCGAAGGCGTACAGCAGCTTGGCGCCGCGCCGCACGACCCCGCCCCACTCCTGGCCGACCCCCGGCAGGTAACCCGGCACGTCCACCAGGACGAGCACCGGTATGCCGAGCCCGTCGCACATCCGCACGAAGCGGGCCGCCTTCTCGCCGGCCAGCGAGTCCATGCAGCCGCCCTTGCGCAGCGGGTTGCTGGCCACCACCCCGATCGTCCCGCCGCCAAGCCGTCCCAAGCCGACGACCACATTGGACGCCCAGTTCGGCTGCAGCTCGACGAAGCCGTCGCCGGCCGGTCCGGCGTCCAGGATCTGGCGAACGAGCGGGCGCACGTCGTACGCCCGTCGCGGCGATTCTGGCAGCAGGGCCCGCAGATCCCGCGGCGCGCCGGCCTTGGCCGGGTCGAACCGTCCCGGCCGGGCCAGCAGCTCGACCAGCCGGCGGGCCGTGGCGAACGCGTCGTCCTCCGACTCGGCCGCGATGTGGGCCACGCCCGACTTGCGGCCGTGCGCCTCGGGCCCGCCGAGGCCCACCATGTCGATCTCCTCGCCGGTGACGCTGCGCACGACATCGGGTCCGGTGATGAAGATGCGCGCGTCCGGCGCCATGATCACGATGTCGGTGAGCGCGGGGCCGTACGCCGCGCCGCCCGCGGCCGGCCCGAGCACCACGGAGATCTGCGGCACCAGGCCGGAGGCCCGCACCATCGCCGCGAAGATCAGGCCGATGCCGTGCATCGACTCGACGCCGTCGGCGAGCTTGGCGCCGGCCGAGTGCCAGAGCCCGACCACCGGGCAACCGTCGCCGGCGGCCAGATCGATGGCGTCGGCGATGCGAACGCACTCCGCCAGACCGAGCGAGCCACCCTTGCGCGTCGCGTCGGTGCAGAACGCGACCACCTTCTCGGCGTCGATCCAGCCCCGCACCGCGGTGATCGCGACATCGTCGCGCTCGTGCAGCTCGGTCAGCGACTCCGGGTCGAGCAACCGGGAAAGACGGTTCAACGGCAGGCGGGGATCAGTGTCCACTGTGTCTCATTTCTCAGCTGACGGCGCGCTCCTCGTTGCGCCAGAACCGCGCCCGCAGCTCGCGCCGGAGGATCTTGCCGCTGGGGTTGCGCGGCACCGCGTCGATGAACTCGTAGCGCAGCGGCGCCTTGAACGCGGCGATCCGGCCCTGCAGGAACGCGGCCAGATCCCTGGCCCTGACCTGCTTGCCGGCGGCCGGCACCACGAACGCGTGCACCGCCTCGCCCCAGCGCTCGTCGGGCACGCCCACCACCGCGGCGTCGGCCACGTCGGGGTGCTTGGTGATCACGTTCTCGATCTCGGCGGGGTACACGTTCTCCCCGGCGACGATGATCATGTCCTTGATCCGGTCGCGGATGAACAGGTAGCCGTCCTCGTCCACGTAGCCGGCGTCGCCGGTGTGCACCCAGCCGTCGATCAGCGTCTTCGCTGTGGCTTCGGGAAGGTTCCAGTACTCCACCATGGCGGCCGGCGTGCGCAGGCAGACCTCACCCATCTCCCCGGCGCCGAGCCGCTCGCCGTCGGCGTCGACGATTTTCAGCTCGAAGCCGGGATAGGGCCGGCCGGCCGCCCGCAACCGCGGCGAGCCGGGGAAATGCTGATCGGGCGGCAGGCACACCGCCGTGTTGCCGGTCTCGGTCAACCCGTAGATCTGGGCGAACTCGCAGCCGAAGCCCTCGATGCAGTTCGCCAGCAGCGCCTCGGAGATCGGCGCCCCGCCGTAGACGATCTTGCGAAGCGTGGCGAAGTCGGCGCTGCTCACGCCGGGCTCGGCCAGCACCAGCCGCAGCATCGCCGGCACCAGGCACGCCGTGGTGACGCCGAGGCTGCGGATCAGCTCGACCGCGCCGGACGGGGTGAACTCGCGGATCACCACGTTGGTCACGCCGGCGGCGAAGGCCTGCAACGCCCACCACAGGCCGCCGATGTGGAAGCCGGGCAGACCGACCAGGCTGCGATCGCCGTCCCGCCAGTCGATCCAGTCGAGGTCCGCGCCCGCCAGCGCGTTGCGCACCGCGAAGAAGCTGCGGTGCGCCAGCACCACGCCCTTGGGCAGGCCGGTGGTGCCGCTGGTGTACATCTGCACGATCGGATCGTCCGGCCGGACCCGGGTGAGCAGGTCGACGTCCGGCTGCCCGGAAACCCACTCGACGAAGCCGGCGCCCGGCTCGCCCGGCCGGTCCAGCGACACGACCGTGAGGTCGGGCAGGTCCGCGGCGACCTTCTCGGCCACCGCCGCGGTCGTCGAGTCGACGAACAGCAGCGCGCTGCCGGAGTCGCGCAAAATGTGCTCGACCTCGCCGGCGGTCAGCCGCCAGTTGATCGGCACGAGCACCGTGCCGCTCTTCGCCGCGCCGAACAGCAGCTCGTAGTAGTGCTCGGATTCCTTGCCCAGATAGGCCAGCCGGTCGCCGGGGCGCAGGCCGGCGGCGCGGATGCCGTGCGCGGCCTGCTTGCTCACCCGGTTCAGCGCGGCATAGTCGACCCGGCGTCCCTCGCACAGGATGGCCGCATGATCGGCCCTGGCGGCGGCCTGCACGCGAACGATGTCGGCCAGGGTGCGCAGCGGAGCGGGCATCAGGCGGTGTCCTTTCGCTCGGGAGAGTCGGCCGATGTCGTGGGTCGCTTCGGGTGCCGGGTCACCGGACCGCTCCTCGGGCAGGCCTCGTTCCTCGGCCAAGCCTGCGTCTCCTCGTTCCTCGGAGCCGCAGGAGTATCGATGGCTCGCTCCGCAAGCTCCGCTCGCACCTCGTCGCGGTGGGCCGACTCCCTCGCGCGGCATTCCGCAAGCTTCATGCCGCCTCCTTCATCGACGTCAGTCCCGGCGGGTTGAGCATCGCCATCAGGACCTCGCCCTCGGCGCTGCCGTCCCGCGGGTCCCAGAACCGGATCGAGGTCTCGGCGAGCAGCACGGGTCGGCGCACGTTGCTCTCAGACGTGGTGTTGATGGTGAGCTCACCGGTGAACGACGAGGAGTCGATCGGCGACCGGAACAGGCTGCGGAACCGCGCGATCAGGATGTCCGGCAGCTGCCTTTCCCAGAAGTCGTCCAGGGTCCAGGCGGCCAGCGCCGGCACCGCCCGCTCCTTGATTGATTTCGCCAGCAGGTAGTAGAAGAGCTGGTTGTAGCAGATATTGAACTCGACCGCGTTGAAATGCCCGGTGTCGTCGATGTAGCACGAGGTGGGAATGACGAACTGACCCTGCCCGACCGGCAGTCCATTCCGCACCGACACGGTCGCGGACTTCAGATAGCGGCTGTGCGGCTTGTATGGTCGCAGAATATCTGCCAGCAGTTGCGGATCGTCGGGAAACTGCGCCGGCTTCACCATGCCGTTGATCGTAATGCGCCGCCCGTAACCGGCCGGTAACCGCGCGGTGCGCGGGCTAGACGGTAAGCAGGTCGAGCACCATCTCGGAGGTGAGTTGCCGATCGTTGAGCACGGGGTCGGCGGACAGCAACGCGTTGTGCAGGGCCTGCAGCCGGGTGGACGGCCCGATACCGAGCTCGCGCTTGATTCGGCCGCGGAAGCTGCGGAACACGTCAAGCGCGGCGGACATCCGACCGGCCCTGTGCAACGCGATCATGAGCATCGCCTGGGCGGACTCGTGCAGCGGATGCTCGATGGTGAGCGAGGCCAGCTCACTGATCATCTCGTGGTGCCGGCCGAGGCACAGGTCCGCCTCAATGCGCATCGTCTGCGCATAGAATCGGCGCTCCTCCAGCCGGACGATCTGCGCCAGGGTCTGGGTCCAGTGGCCGCCGTGAATGATGGAGCCGCGCCACAGGGCAAGCGACCGGCCGAGGCTGTGCGCGGCGACCTCGTAGTTCCCGGTGCGCAACGCGGCGCTGCCGGCGCTGACCAGCCGTTCGAACTCGGTGATGTCCAGCTGCTCCGGGTCCACCCGCAGGGTGTATCCGCCGGAGTAGGTGAGCAGCATTTTCTGGTTCACGTGCGTGGCGCTGAGCCCCAGCGCGTCGCGGAACAGGCTGCGCAGCTTGACGATATAGGTCTGCAATGTCGCGTGCGCGGACGGTGGCGGCTCGTCGCCCCAGATCTCCCGCACCAGCTCCGCCGACCCGACCGTCCTATTTGCATTCAACAACAGGCTCACCAGCAGGGCCCGCAGCTTGGGCGCGCTCGGCGCGATATCCACCCCTCGGTGTGTGATGGCCAGCGGCCCGAGCAGCTTGAAACGCGGCTCGGCCATGACTTTTGTGCCAGCCGGCTGCTGATGCAGAAGGGTGAGCATACTCAAACGGTAGCGACGGGGGCGACGCGCCCGATAGTGAGCATGTCACAATTGCGGGGTGAACAACCACCTGGGCATCCATGACCCGGGCACTTGCCGATGTGCGGGGGCACGCTGCACGGTTTACTTGAGCGATTGTGACCCGATCCGCTGAGGATCGCCGCTCGGCGTCATCGTGTTCATTGTGGCCTTGCCAGGCACCCGGTACGGGGAGATCACACACTGTGGTTGGACATCGCGACCGACCGGTGATCCGGGTGCTGATCGCCGACGACGAGGACCTCATCCGCGCCGCGCTCGCGGCGCTGCTCGGGCTCGAAGCCGACCTGGAGGTGGTGGCCCAGGCCGGCGACGGCCGCTCCGCGGTGGACGTCGCGCTGGCCCGGCATCCCGACGTCGCGGTGGTCGACCTGGAGATGCCCGAGCTGGACGGCCTCGCCGTGACCGCCGAGCTGGCCAGGGCGCTGCCGTCGTGCGCCGTGGTGATCCTGACCGGGCACGGCCGGCCAGGCCACCTGCAACGCGCGCTCAACGCCGGCGCCAAGGGCTTCCTGCCCAAGGGCGCGCCCGGCCGGATGCTGGCCGACGTGATCCGCCGGGTGCACGCCGGCGGCCGGTACGTCGACCCGGCGCTGGCCGCCGACGCCCTCGCCGCGCCGGAATGCCCGCTGACCCCGCGCGAGCTGGAAGTCTTACGCCTGGCCGAGTTCGACACCCCGATCGCGGTCATCGCCCGCCGCACCAACCTGTCCCACGGCACCGTCCGCAACTACCTCGCCGCGGCCGTCAACAAGCTCGGCGTCAGCAGCCGAGCCGAGGCGTTCCGCACCGCCCACGAGCACGGCTGGCTCTGACCCTCACGGTCCAGCCAGAAGCTCACCACCGGGTCAAGAAAGGTCGACGCCGACGGCGCCGGCGACGACGTCCCCCGCGGCGGCAGCTCCGGAATGTCCCGCGGCCGCATCCCCAGCAGTGCCACATCGGGCAGCGTCGGGCGCCCTTCGGCAACCCGCCGCCGGTTCAGCGTGGCCACAATGGCGGCGAGCACATCTCTCACCCGTGGCGCCCGGTCGCCGGCCGACGCGACGACGTCACACGGCTCCCCGCTCCGGCATGCGGCCACGAGCCGGCCGAACAGCTCGCCGGCCACCCAGTCGACCGGCACGACATCGAGCCTCCCGCTCGGGCTGGCCGGAATCGCTGGCATCCTGCCGGTGTTCAACAACCGCGGCAGCCGGTAGAACTCGGTGAAGCGGGAGATCGCGCCGGTCCGGCTGTGGCCCACCAGCAGGCCGCAGGAGAAGGTGGACAGCTCAAGGCCGGCACAGTCCGGGCGCACCAACCGCTCGGCCGTGGACACGGAGATCAGGTGGGTGTGCCGGGACGTCATCCTGGCCAGCCGCACGACGTTCGCGATGGTCGGCCCGGCGGCCGCGTGCACGACCACGGTCCTTTCGGTTGCCCGCAGCGCGCTCGCGAGCAGCGCGACGCTCGCGTCGTCGGCCAGGTCGCACACCACCGCCCGCATTGCCCGGCACAGCCGGGGATCCATGGTACGCAAGAAACTCTCGCGGGAGCGCCGGCTGGAGAACGTCGCGACCAGCTCGACGTCGCCGAGGTGGTCGACCGGATCGCCGAGCCGGTCGGCCAGTTCCGAGCCGAGCGGGCCGCTCAGCCCGGTGATCAGCACCCGTTCCGCGATCACGCAACCCTCCTGCACGCTCGTGACGAGATGTGCTTGCTGGGATGAGAAATTAACGGTCGCTGGGGAAGTGGGCTGTAATTGCTCAGCAATCGCGGGGTCGGTTTTCGTTGTTGGGTGGTGGTTTCTTGCTTTCGGCCGTTCCCGGCTGCGTCGGAACGCCGGGGTGGTCCCGTTGTGCGTGCTGGGCACGGCGTTCCGCCGCACGACTGTGGACAGGGGGCCGGTACACAGTCGCGGGGCAGCCCTGTCCACAGCCGTGCACCGGAGTCGGTTTCCTCGGCTAGTGGGGCCGGTCGCTTAGCCATGACTGGGCAGGTGTGGGTGCGCCGTGGGCGGGGCTGGTGGCGAGGGTGGGTCGCGCGCCTGTGGACAGGTGCCCCGTCCACCTTCGCGGGGCCCGCCCTGCCCACAGGCACGCTCACCTTGAAAAGACCATTTCAAAATTTCTTATGAAGAAAAGAAACTAGAACGGTGGAGGATCCGGATCCGACTCGCTCGGTACGGTGACTGGCTCGGGCTCCACCATGTGCGTGAACCCCAAGGGGCTGGTCCACTCCAGCCGGTCCCGGCCGAGTGTGCGCACCTGCCAGGCACCGTCGTGTTTGGCGCGGTGGTGCCGCCGGCACAGGCACTGGCAGTTCTGGTCACAGGTGGCGCCGGTTGGCCAGGGGATGCGGTGGTCGACGTCGCACTGGCGGGCGCGGCGGGTGCAGCCGGGATAGCGGCAGGTGCGGTCGCGCACCTGCACAAAAGTCTTCAACGACTCCGGTGGTGTGTAGCTCGGCGCGGTG
Organism: Actinophytocola sp.; assembly: GCF_035942955.1. Taxonomy (GTDB): domain Bacteria; phylum Actinomycetota; class Actinomycetes; order Mycobacteriales; family Pseudonocardiaceae; genus DASYTH01. The sequence goes on from NZ_DASZCQ010000086.1 coordinate 12,173, forward strand.
AGATCGACCACGGCGCCGGTGTGGGGGTCGGTGCGCAGCCACCGCCACGACGTGGCCTCGGCCGCCAACTCCCGAGCCGCCTGGGCGGTGACCGGCAGACCATCCACCTCCGCCGGGCCCGCCGCGGCGGTGCCCGGACCCGGCATGGTCAGGTGCACCTCCACCACCCGATTGCTGGTGTCGGTGCCGAACACCAAATCCACGGCAACGTCGGCCTCAAGCTGGGCGAATGTGCGGGGTTCGTTG
>NZ_DASZCQ010000087.1:0-22847 GCF_035942955.1 Actinophytocola sp.
GGGGGTGGTGGGCTGACGACGCCTGCGGGCAGGGCTCGTTCCTCGCCCCTGCCCTTGTCGTCGTGTGGCGGCCGCCCTCGCCAAAGATTTGCCGACCTCGGCGCAGTTTCGAAATGCGCTTCAGACGCGGTGCTCGGCGGCTTCCTCGGCGGCGATCTGTGCGGCTACTGAGCGCCGGCCCGGGCGCCTTCGGCGCCGGCCTCGGGTCGGGTTGCTGGGTGGTTGTGGGCCGGTGTGGGGGGTTGGGTGTTGTGGGTGGTGGGCTGACGGCGCCTGCGGGCAGGGCTCGTTCCTCGCCCCTGCCCTTGTCGTCGTGTGGCGGCCGCGCTCGTCAAGGATTGGCGACCTCGGCGCAGTTTCGAAATGCGCTTCAGACGCGGTGCTCGGCGGCTTCCTCGGCGGCGATCTGTGCGGCCACTGAGCGCCGGCCTCGTTCGGGTCGGGGTTGGGCGAGTGCGCCGCCGGGTCTGATCTCCCGCCAGCTGAAGTAGGCCCAGCCCAGCAAGGCCATTGTGCCGAAGGCAAGCCATTGGAGCGCGTAGGACAGGAATGGTCCGGCTTCCAGTGGGGGGAGCGGCAGCGGGCCGAGGACGCCGGGGCTGCCGCTCTCCAGTTGGAGGTAGCCGGGCCGGATGGCCAGGCCGGTGGCCGCGGCCACGGTCCGCGAGTCGACCGCGTACACCTGCCGGCGGCCGGCCTCGGTGAACGCCGCGCGGTGCTGCGGATCGGTCTCGTCGACCCGGAGCCGGGCCACCAGGTCGACCCGGCCGGCCGGCGGCGCCGGGTAGTCGGGGATCTGCGACTGCTGGTCGGGCCGCACGAAGCCGCGGTCCACGAGCACGACCGAGCCGTCGGTCAGCCGGAACGGGGTGAGCACCTCGAACGCCGGCTCGCCGAGCACGGTGCGCAGCCGGGCCAGCGCCTCGCCCTCGGGAAGGTAGCTCCCGCTCAGCGTGACCAGCCGCCACTCGGCGGACACCGTGCCCAGCGGGGCGGGCGCGGCGGCGAACGAGCTCTGCAGCGCGGCGTTGGTGGCCCCGCGCTCCTCGTGCCGGCGGAACTGCCAGGGCGCGAGCAGGGTGAAGCAGGCCGTGGCGAAGATCAGCACGAGTGCCGTCACCACCAGCCACCCCGGCCGCAGCAGGTACCTCAACCGCACGGTTCAACGGTAGGCCAGCTCATTAGACTCGCCCCGATGACCCACGACGTGTTCGATCCGCTGCGCCACCACGGCGACGTCGACGCCGAGCCCGGGTTGCTCGACTTCGCGGTCAACGTTCGGGGTCAGCGGCCGCCGCAGTGGTTGCTCGACCGGTTGACCGTGGCGCTTGACCGGATCGGCCGGTACCCGTCGGCGCGCGACGACGCGCGCGCCAGGGCCATGGTGGCCGACCGGCACCGCCGCCGGCCCGAGGAGATCCTGGTCCTGGCCGGCGCGTCGGAGGGTTTCGCGCTGCTGCCCAACCTCCGCCCGACCCTGGCCGCGATCGTGCACCCGTCGTTCACCGAGCCGGAGGTCGTGCTGCGCAACGCCCGGGTGGCGGTGCGGCGGGTCATCCTCGAGGCCGACGACGGGTACACCCTGGCGCCCGAGCGCGTGCCCGCCGAGGCCGACCTGGTGGTCGTCGGCAACCCCACCAACCCCACGTCGGTGCTCCACCCCGCGGCGACCCTGCGCCGGCTCGCCCGCCCCGGCCGGGTCCTCCTCGTGGACGAGGCGTTCATGGACGCCGTCGTCGGCGAGACCGAGTCCCTCGCCGATACCACCGACGTCCCCGGCCTGATCGTGTTGCGCAGCCTCACCAAGACCTGGTCCCTGCCCGGCCTGCGGGCCGGTTACGCCATCGCCGAGCCGGCACTGCTCGCCCGGCTCGCCGCGAACCGTCCACAGTGGCCGGTCGGCACCCTGGTGCTCGAGGCGGTCACCGCGTGCAGCGAGCCGCTGGCCGTTGCCGGGGCCGAGCTGGCCGCCATGGACCTGACCGCGCACCGGGACCGGCTCGCCGCCGCGCTCGCGGCCATCCCCGGCGTCGCGGTGCACCTCCCGGCCAGCGCGCCCTTCCTGCTGCTTCGGGTGCCCAACGGTGAGCGGGTCCGGGCCGGGTTGCGCCGCCGCGGCATCGCGGTGCGCAGGGCGGACACGTTCCCCGGGCTCACCGGCGATCACCTGCGGGTGGCGGTCAAGCCCGACGAGCAGGCCGCCGCGCTGGTCGCCGCACTGCGGGCCGAGCTCACGGCGGGGGGTGGGCCCGACCCCCTGCCCCCCGCAGGGGGTCGGGGGCGGGAAAGCACTGAGGTAACCCCGTGAGGATCGCCGAGGTCATCGAGGCGCTGGACAAGGCCTACCCGCCGGAGCTCGCCGAGGACTGGGACGCGGTCGGCCTGGTCTGCGGCGACCCGGCCGACGAGGTGTCCCGCGTACTGGTCTGCGTCGACCCCGTCGAGTCCACAGTGGACGAAGCGGTGGAGCACGGCTGCGAGCTGATCGTCGCGCACCACCCGCTGCTGCTGCGTGGCGTGCACGGCGTCGGAGCCGACACCCCGAAGGGTGGCCTCGTGCACCGGATGATCCGCACCGGCGTCGCCCTGTTCTGCGCGCACACCAACGCCGACGCGGCCGACCCCGGCGTCTCCGACGCGCTCGCCGCGGCCATCGGGCTGTCCGTCGTCGGGCCGCTCAACCCGCGCGCCGACGGCCGCACCGGTATCGGCCGGCTGACCGAGCTGGCCACCCCGGAGCCGTTCGGCGCCTTCGTCGAGCGGGTGGCCGCGGCACTGCCGGGCACCGCGGGCGGGGTGCGTGCCGCCGGCGACCCCAACCGTCTCATGAGGACGGTCGCGGTGTCGGGCGGGGCGGGCGACTCCTACCTCGACGCCGCGCTGGCCGCCGGCGTGGACGCCTACGTCACCGCGGACCTGCGGCACCATCCGGCCGGCGAGCACCTGGCGCGGGCGGGCGCGCCGGCCCTTGTCGACGTCGCGCACTGGGCGAGCGAGTGGCCGTGGTGCGAGCAGGCGGCCGGCATCCTGCGCGCGTCCTTCGGCGGTACGGTCAACGTTCGCGTCTCCACCCGCCGCACCGATCCATGGACGATCGGCGTGGCGCCAGCACGAACCGGGAGGGTTCCACGGTGAAAGCCGATCCGGCCGTACAGCGGCGCTTACTCGAGCTGGCCGACATCGACGCCGAGCTCTCCAGGGTCGAGCATCGCCGCCGGACCCTGCCGGAGCTCGCCGAGATCGCCACCGCCGAGCTGTCCGTGCGGCACAAGCGGGACGCCCAGGTGGCCATCCAGACCACGCTCACCGACCTCGACCGCGAGGTGAAGCGGCAGGAGAAGGAGATCGACGCGGTGCGGGCGCGGGAAGACCGGGACCGCAGCCTGCTCACCGAGGGCACCGTGTCGGCCAAGCAGCTCACCGACCTCGAGCACGAGCTGGCCACGCTGCAGCGCCGGCAGAGCGCGCTCGAGGACGACCTGCTCGAGCTGATGGAGCGGCGCGAGGCCGTCGAGCTGGACGGCCAGCGGTCCGGCGTCGAGCTGGCCAAGGCCGAGGAGGCGCTGGCCGACGCGCAGCGGCGCCGGGACGAGGCGCTCGCCGACCTGGAGACCACCCAGGCCCGGCGCGACGCCGAGCGCGCCAAGCTGGTCCCGGAGATCCCCGAGGCGTTGCTGCGGCTCTACGACCGGGTGCGGGCCTCGAAGGGGATCGGCGCGGCGCCGCTGCGGGCCCGGCGGTGCGGCGCCTGCCGCCTCGAGCTGGACCGTGCCGCGATCTCGAGGATCGCCAGCGCGCCCGCCGACGAGGTCGTCACCTGCGAGGAATGCGGGGCGATCCTCGTGCGCACCCCGGAGTCGGGCCTGTGAGGGTGATCGTCGAGGCCGACGGGGGATCCCGCGGCAACCCCGGCCCGGCCGGCTACGGCGCGGTCGTGCGGGACGCAGACACCGGCGAGGTGCTCGTCGAGCGGGCCGAGGGCATCGGCGTCACCACCAACAACGTGGCCGAGTACCGGGGTCTGGTGGCCGGGCTGCGGGCCGCGGCCGAGCTGGGCGCGAACACCGTCGACGTGCGGATGGACTCCAAGCTGGTGGTCGAGCAGATGTCCGGCCGCTGGAAGATCAGGCACGCGGCCCTGCAGCCGCTCGCCCTCCAGGCCCGGCAACTGGCGCGAGGGTTCGACCGGATCCGCTACGAGTGGATTCCGCGCGAGCGCAACACGCACGCCGACCGGCTGGCCAACGAGGCCATGGACGCGCAGGCGGGGATCACCCGGGGAAAAGCTGAGCGGCCCGTTCGCTGGACCGGGGCAACGGGCACCCCGACCCGGATGCTCCTGCTGCGGCACGGCCAGACCAGCCTGTCGGTCGAGCGCAGGTACTCCGGCCGGGGCGACCGGCCGCTGACCGAGGTCGGCGTGCGCCAGGCGAAGGCGGCGGCGCTGCGGCTGGCCGGCATGTCCGGGGTGGACGCGGACACGCCGATCGTGTCCTCCCCGCTCGACCGGGCGCGGACCACCGCCGAGGCCGTGGCGGCGGCCACCGGCGGCGCCGTGGTCACCCACGACGGGCTGCTGGAGACCGACTTCGGCGCCTGGGAGGGGCTGACCTTCGCAGAGGCCGCCGAGCGCGACCCCGAGCTGCACGCCAGCTGGGTGGCCGACAGCTCGATCCCGGCGCCCGGCGGGGAGAGCTTCGACGCCGTGCACCACCGGGTGCGCCGGGTGCGCGACGAGCTGATCGCCGCGCACGGCGGCACGACACTGATCGTGGTCAGCCACGTCACCCCGATCAAGTCGCTGCTGCGGATGGGCCTGGACGCCGGCCCCGCGCTGCTGTTCCGGTTGCACCTGGACCTGGCGTCGCTGTCGATCGTGGAGTTCTACCCGGACGGCAACGCGTCGGTCCGGCTCGTCAACGACACCTCTCACCTGGCGTGACGGGTACCCTGTGCACCGCGGGCGAGTCGGCGGGGCGGCCGCGGCGGTGAGCGACTCACCGCCGAGGAAAGTCCGGACTCCGCAGGGCAGGGTGGTTGCTAACGGCAACCCGGCGCGAGCCGCGGGATAGTGCCACAGAAAGCAGACCGCCTGGCGGAGACGCCAGGTAAGGGTGAAACGGTGGTGTAAGAGACCACCAGCACCCCGGGTGACCGGGGTGGCTCGGTAAACCCCACCCGGAGCAAGGCCAAGAGGGAGCCGCGAGGCTCCTGCGCAGGCGATCGAGGGCGGCCCGCCCGAGCCTGCGGGTAGGCCGCACGAGCCTGCCGGCGACGGCAGGCCCAGATGGATGGCCGCCACCGGGGTCTTCCCGGTACAGAATCCGGCTTACACGCCGGCTCGCCCGCCTCAACCCGACTTCTCAGGCAGGGTGGCGTGTCCCCCGAACGGGTTTTCGAAAGACATGGGTTGACGTGGCCTGCCTCGCACCTAGGGTGAGTACGGCACCCACGCAGGAAATGTCCAGGATCTGGACAAACGGGAGGTCGTCACACACGGACACGACACGGCGCCTATCAGGATGTGTGCGCTCCGGCGACCGATCCCGGGCGCCGAGAGGACATGTTTTTACCCAGAGCACCGCTACAGCTACCCCTTGTTATGTCAAACTACTCGTGGATCGCAGCAGAGATCGGCGGCGTGGGAGCGCCCCTCGCAGACCGTGCTCCATGCACTTGGGAGTAAGAAATGATCGCCATGGCCGCCCTCGAGAACGTCGCCCAGCAGCAAGGCGGGCTGGGCACCGGAGGAGTCCGGGAGTGGATTCTCAACAACCTCATCCCGCTGCTGCTGCTCGTCGTCGCCCTGCTGCTGCTCTGGTTGGGCGGTGGCAAGGGGGACAACGCCGGGGTGATGCGCCGGCTGGGCGGGATCATCGTCGCCCTCGCCATCATCGGACTGGCCGTCACGACCGACGCGGGTAAGAACATCGGTACGTGGATCGCCGGCCTGTTCACGGGCTGATCAAGTAGGGGGAATCGCCCGTGCGCATTCGGACTGACGACGAGGTGTACCGGGTCGACGCCGTGTGGCTCGGCCCGCCCAAGGCCACGTTCCCGTGGCGGGCCCGGTATGTGGCCTGGGGCGTGGGCACCGTCGTCTTCCTGTTCGTGCTGACCGTGTTCAGGCAGATGGGGATCAGCCTGTTTTGGGCCATCGCCTGGGGACTGGTCGTCACGATCGGCATCACTATGATCATTTGCGCGCGGATCAGCCACGAGCGCCCGCTGGGTGCCGTGCTGACCATGTGGATCCGCGAGCTCACGGCGCCACGAGAGGTCGTGACCGGTCGCGGGGGCGCCGTGAGCGCATCCGCGATCCGGGTGCATACCCAGCGGCCGCGCCGCAAGCCCCGCAGGCGCGACCGCGACGCACTCGATTCTGCCGCCCCGCCGGGACCTCATCCCCCCCGGCAGGCTCGTCCGATGGAGGTTGGCGGTGTTTGGACGCCGAGGTAAGCGGCACCGCGAGCTCACGCCCTACCAGGCGGTCCTCGCGCATTCCGGTTCCTACGGCCGGCACGCGGCGCCCGACCGCGGCGAGCCGGCCAGGGTCCCGATGCCGGTCGAGTACCGCAAGGCCGTGGCCCCCGGTAACGGGAACGGCAACGGAACCGTGAACGGGAAGAAGAGCCGCCGCCTTCCCGGCGAGCAGGCCATCCCCTCGTACACCCCGCTGATCGCCGCCCGCAGCATCGACGGGCACCTGCTGCGCACCGGGCACGACGTGTTCGCCTGGTACCGGCTGGCGCCGCAGCGCTGGTCGTTTCGCTCCGACTCGCAGCGCCAGGACCTGATCGCCGCGATCGCCGGCCAGTACGCCGAGCTGCACGGGCGCTGGCTGCACCTGCGGGTGACCACGCGGCCCTACCCGATCCGGATGTGGGCCGAGGCGCATGTGCACAACGCGGTGAACCGGCTGCCGGACACGCCGGGCGCGCTGTCCTTCGACGACTACCTGATCGGCGAGCAGCAGCAGCTGATGGGCCGCTCCATGGCCGAGAAGGAGGTCTACCTCGGCGTCCAGGTGCAGACCCGCAACATGGTCGACCGGGCCGTCGAGCGGGCCGCTCCGTTGCTGCGCAAGGTGTTCCCGGCCGCGGTGGACGCCGAGCTGGTCGCGCTGGACAGCGAGGTGGAGCACCTCGACCAGGTGATCGGCTCGGCCGGGCTGGAGGGCCGCCCGGCGACGGCCGAGGAGATGTCCTGGCTGATGCACCGGTCCTGCTCGCTGGGCCTGCCGGCGCCGCGCAACCTGCCCGCGGTGCCCGGGGCGGCCTGGGAGCCGGAGGATCTGGCCAGCTTCACCGATGCCGCCGACTTCCACCAGGAGCCGTACTCGCCGACGCTGACCGTGCGCGGCCGCACCGGCTCCAACGCCGGCGTGACCCGGCACGTCGCCGTGCTCACCGTCGGCCTGATGCACGGCCTGCAGATCCCCGAGGTGGACGACCCGTGGGTGCAGCGCTCCGACCGGCTGCCGGCGAGCGTGGAGTGGTCGGCGCGGATCTACGTGCGCCGCCCGGAGGAGGTCTCCGGCGAGCTGCAGCGGCAGATGAACAAGGTCCGCTCGCAGGTCAAGCACTACACCGACGAGCACGAGCTGGAGCCGCCGCAGTCGCTGGCCCGGCAGGCGTCCCGGGTGCTGGAGATCGACGACGAGATGACGTCGGGCTTCACCCAGCTGGCCACCCGGGTGCGGTCCTGGTGGCGGCTGGCGGTGTCCGGGCCCACCGAGCGCGACGCGCTGCGCCTGGCCCAGCAGCTGCTCGACCTGTACAAGCCCAAGGTCGCCATCGAGCACCCGGAGGCCCAGTACGCCATGGCCCGGGAGTTCATCCCGGGTGAGCCGCTGGCGTCGAGCGCCTACCTGCGCCGCGGCTCGGTGGTGTGGGCGGCCTCGGCCGTGCCCACCGCCACCGCCGAGGTGGGCGACCGGCGCGGCATCCTGCTCGGCGAGACCTGCACGGCCACCCGCCGGCCGGTGGCCTGGGACCCGTGGATGGCCCAGGAGATCCGGGACGGCTCCGGCCTGACCGCCATGGTGGCCGGGCTCGGCGGCGGCAAGTCCTTCCTCGGCGGCGGCATCGTCTACAAGACGCTGCGGGCCGGGGCCTACTGGACGGTGCTCGACCCGTCCGGCCCGCTGGCCCGGCTGTGCGACCTGCCGGAGCTGCGGCCGTACGCCCGGCCGATCAACCTGCTCAATGCCCAGCCCGGCATCCTCAACCCGTACCGGGTGGTGGCCGAGCCGTACTACGACCACTTCCTCGACGAGGAGGATCCGGAACGGGCGTGGCGAAGGGAAAAGGCCCTCGCCGCGGCCACCCGCCGGCGTCTTGTGCTGGACGTGCTGACCGGCCTGCTGCCCTACGACGTGGCAAGGATGCCGCAGACCCGGATCGTGCTGCTGCGGGCGGTGCGCACGGTCGGCGGCCGGGCCGACGCCGACCCCAGCCTGGTGTTCGAGGCGCTGCGCCGCGACGCCAGCGAGCACCACGAGCACGCCGTGGTGGTGGCCGACTTCCTCGACGAGATGCGCGAGCGGATGTCGCTGCTCATCCCGGAGGCCGACGCCGACCCCTACCGTGACGCAAGAGATGACCGGCTGACCGTGCTCACGATGGCCGGGCTGACCCTGCCCAAGGACGGCGTGGCCCGCGAGCACTGGACCGACGCCGAGGCGCTCGGCGTGGAGATGCTCAACCTGGCCGCCTGGCTCACCCAGCGCTCGATCTACGAGCGGCCCAAGGACACCCGCAAGGGCGTCTGGATCGACGAGGCGTTCTTCCTGTCCGAGGTGCCGACCGGCCGGGTGCTGATGAACCGGTTCGCCCGCGACTCCCGAAAGTGGAACGTCCGGGTGCTGCTGTCCTCCCAGATCCCGGCGGACTTCCTGCGCATCCAGGGGTTCGTGGCGCTGCTTGACTCGGTGTTCGTCGGCCGGCTGGACGACGACCAGGCCCAGGAGGACGCGCTGCGGCTGCTGAAGGTCCCGGTTGGGGCCGGCTACGAGCAGGTGATCGCCAGCCTCGGCCGGCGGCCGGGCACGGACCGCAGCGTCGAGCGGGACCTGGCGCCGCGCCAGTTCATCTTCGGCGACGGCGCCGGCGGCGTGGAGCGCATCCGCATCGACCTGTCCGGGCCGCACCTCGATCATCTGCGGGCGGCGCTGGACACCACGCCGGACGCGCTGCGCGACAGCACACCGGGCGCGGTCGTGCCGGCCGAGCAGCCGGCGCCCGCTGTGCCGGCCGAGTACGAGCTCCAGCCGCCGGTCGACGGCACCGAGCAGGGCGACCTCGAGTTCGAGATGGCGGCGGACTTCGAGCTCGGGCTCACCGACGAGGACCTCGACGGCCACCAGAACGTCCCGGTCGACCCGGCCGGTCAGGAAGTACGCGAGCAACGCGGCAACAAGAACGGCAACCGAGAGGATGCCGCGTGAGTTTGATGATCGTGGTGGCGCTGGCCGCCGCGCTGTGGTGCGCAGTGCGGCGGCGGCGCAGACGTGAGCAGCCGATGCGCGGCCGTGGCCGTGCTCTGCTGCTCATTACCGCGATTCTCGGTTTCAACCTGGCCATCGGTGGCCCGGCGATGGCGCAGGAAAGCTGCGCGCAGGCGCCCAACCCGGAACGGCCCGGCGCCGGCATGGTCGGGGCCCTGGATCCGCCGCAGGGCCAGGGCGAGGCCGACAGCCCGTACCTCAACTACGGCTACGCCGGGATGGTGTGGCACGTCTACGAGGACAACTGCGGTCCACTGTCCAAGACCGTCACCGATCCCAGCACCACGATCGACACCTGGGCCGGCAACGAGCTGTTCTCGATGGGCAAGAACCTCGTCGGCGCCACCAACTCGCTGCACTACACGCTGCTCAACGGCGGCGTGCTCGGCGGCCTCAACGAGCAGATCGGCAAGGCCGCCAGCGCCGTGTTCGACAACATCTACATGCAGCTGTTCAGCCTGTTCATGCTGGTGCTGGCGGTCATGCTGTTCCGCCAGATCTGGCGCGGCGACCTGGCAACGGTGAGCAAGCGGGCGCTGTTCGCCCTCGGCGGGATGTGGCTGGCCGCGTCGACCCTGGTGCTGGTCAACAACTACGGCCGCATCGACGACGCCATCGTCAAGACCACCACCGGCATCCAGGCCGGGTTCGTCGATCCTGACGAGGACCGGATCGTCCGCGACGTGCTGCCGACCGACCTGCACACCAAGGTGGTCTACGAGAACTGGCTGCGCGGCGAGTTCGGCAAGCCCGACGCCCCGCAGGCCACCGAGTTCGGCCGCCGGCTGCTCGACGCTCAGGCGTGGACCTGGGAGGACGTGCGGCAGGGCAAGGACGCCGACAACGCCACCGAGAACGCCAAGAAGGAGGAGTACAAGAAGATCGCCACCCAGCTCGGGCCGGCGACCGGGTACTTCAAGGGCACCGACGGCAGCCGGGTCGGCTCCGGGTTCCTCGCCCTGCTGCAGGCCATCGTGTACTCGCTGTTCCAGCTCCTGGCCAAGCTGTCGGTGCTGCTGGCCCAGCTGCTGCTGCGGATCCTGACGCTGACAGCGCCGATCATCGGCCTGGTCGCGCTGATCCACCATGACATCCTGCGCAAGGTGGGCAAGGCGGTCGGCGCGGTCGTGCTCAACGTGCTGATCCTGGCCATGCTGGCCGGCGTCCACTTCAAGTTCCTGCAGCTGATCTTCTCCGCCGACGCCAAGCTCTCGCTGCTCACCCAGATGCTGCTCGCGGCCATCGTCACCCTGGTCTTCCTGCTGGTCGGCCGGCCGATGCGGCGGATGTGGCAGATGATCGAGCTGTCCGTCGGCGCCGCGGGGGCGGCGGTCCCGTCCCGCAGCAGCGGGCTGTTCTCCCGGTTCCGCGGCCGCAAGTCGGCCGAGCCAACCCCGCAGGACCTGTTCTGGGAGAACCTGCGCGGCGCCGAGCTCGACGGTGAGCCGGCCGCCGCCCGCCCGGCTACCCGCCGCCCGCGGCCGGAGGCGAGCAACCCGGTCACCGCGACCGCGGAGCGGCTCGACACCCGGACCGCGATCACCAACGGCGCCCCGCTCGCGCTGCCGCCGGCCGCGCCGCCCACGCGTGCGCTGCCGGTGGAGGCCCAGCGCGTCCCGGCCCGGGTGCTGGTCCGCGCGGCGGCGAGCCGGGTGGTCGACACGGTTCCGGTCACCGACCGCGGCTGGGACCGCGACGAGAGCGTGCTGATCCCGTCCAGGGTGAGCCGCAGAAGCGGCCCCGACCAGTTCGACGCGTCGAGCCCGCCGCCGCGCCCGGCCGAGGTCGAGGAGGTCGCCGGCCGCCCGGTGCACGTGGTGTACCGCCCCTCCCGCGGCCTGGAGGTGGCCGAGTCCCAGCCGCGCCGCATGCCGCTGCGCAGCGGCCCCCGCTACACCGACACGGTGGTGAGGTGACATGCCGATCCGGACGAACCGGGGGCGGGCGGCGGTCTACCGCCGGCTGTGGGGGTGGCCGATGCGGTCGCCCCGGCACCTGATCATCACGGTCACCGTCATCGCGGTGGCCGTCACCGCCATCGGGCTCATCGTGCCGCGGCTGACCGGGGACGACACGCCCCGCTCGGCCGCGGCCACCCTCGGCGGCGCGTCCACGTCGACCCCGGCGGCGCAACCCGCCCAACCCGGCGGCGCCGGCGGCGGCACGCCGGGCGGGGCCAACCCGACCACCCCGCCGTCGGGCTCGACCCTGCCTACCCGGCTGTCCGGGCCGACGCAGTCACCGACGCCGGCCCCGCCGTCGCCCAAGGCGCTGGAGGTCGCGACCGCGTGGGCCAAGGCCTGGGTGAATCACCCGCCGGGCACCACCGTCGAGCAGTGGCTCAACGGGCTGCGGTCGTACACCACCGAGGAGCAGCTCGCGGTGATGGGCAGCGTGGACCTGGAGCGGATCCCGGCCACCGAGGTCACCGGCCCCGCCGTGGCCACCAACTCCTACACCAGCTCGGTGGAGGTGACCGTGCCGACCAACGGCGGGACGCTGTCCATCACGGTGATCAACACCTCGCTCGGCTGGCGGGTCGCGCACTACGAGCAGGCGGCATGACATGCGCAGCGCCTTCGCCGTCGGTGCCCTCCTGGTCACGGTCTTCGTCGTGGTGCTCAGCACCGGCGCGATCAGCACCGTGGTCGAGGGGGACAGGGCGGCCGACACGGCGCGGGCGATGTCCATGTCCTGCAACGCCGCGCTCGGGCCGGTCACCAGCGGCCCGGCCGGCAGCGGCGCGCTGGACGCGGCGAAGCTGACCGAGGAGCAGCGCGGCAACGTGGCGTTGATCATCTCGATCGGCAAGCAGCGCGAGCTCCCGCCGCTGGCCTGGCAGGTCGCGATCCAGGCCGGCATGACCGAGTCCGGGTTGCGCAGCCTCAACTACGGCGACCGCGACTCGCTGGGGATCTTCCAGATGCGCCCGTCGATGGGCTGGGGCACGCCGGCGCAGGTCACCGACCCGGTGTACGCGATCAACAAGTTCTACGACGTGCTGGGGTCCGTGCCGAACTGGAAGGAGCAGCGGCCCGGCGACTCCGCCCAGGACGTGGAGCGGTCGGCGTTCCCGACCCGCTACCACCGGTGGGAGGCGATGGCCGCGCACCTGATCGGCAACGTCGGCGCGGTCCAGGACCCGACCGGATGCGGCCAGGGCGTTGGCAACCTGCTGCCGGCGCCGACCGCCGCGGCCGGCTCGGCCATCCAGTTCGCGTTGGCCCAGCAGGGAAAGCCGTACCAGTGGGGCGCGGCCACCACGCACCAGAACTCGTTCGACTGCTCCAGCCTGATGCTGCAGTCCTACCGGTCGGCCGGGGTCATGCTGCCGCGCACCTCCCGGGAGCAGTGGAAGGCGGGCGCGTACCTGCCCGTCGAGCAGGCCCAACCGGGTGACCTGCTGTTCTGGGCGTACGACACGAGCAACCCGGCGACCATTCACCACGTGGCGATGTACCTCGGCGACGGCAAGATCGTCGAGGCCCAGCAGACCGGCGTCCCGGTCCACATCAGACCGGTGCGCTTCAACGAAGCGGAGTTGATGCCCCAGGCCGTCCGGCCCGGTGTGTAGAGGGGATTCCAGCGGTGACCATGTACACGTCAGACCCGATTCCGCGACCGGCAGGGCCGCCCGTCTCGAGCACGCCGCTGCGCGACGCCCTCGTCCCGGGCCGGCCGGGCGTGCAGGACGCCTACGTGGTCCTGCCGCGCTCGCTGATCGAGACGATGCCCTTGCCGTGGCAGCACGCGATGGTGCAAATTCTCGCCGAGTTCCACCAGGCCTGGGCGCACCTGTCCTGGCCGGAGTACCGCGTGGTGCCGTCCCGCCGCGAGCGCCTGGTCAACCTGGACGAGGACCAGCTCGCCGAGATCGGCTACCTGGTGGAGATCGACGCCGACGGCGAGGTGGTCTACCGCGAACGCGGCGGCAACCCCATCCCCAACCCCGAGGAAACCGAGGTCCTGGTGTCCTGCCTTGACCCGATCCCCACCGACCGGGACAACGCCAACCAGGACACCCCACCCCGCGGCTTCCCCGCCCCGCCCATCCAGCAGCAGACCAACTGGACGTGATCGGTGGGGCCGGCCGGGCCGATAGGGTGCCTTCGTGGCAGCGAAGGCGGTGGCGGGCGGCGAGGGTGATCGCGAGGATGCCACCGGGCTGCCGCTGGTGACCATCGATCCGCCGGGGTCGAAGGATCTCGATCAGGCGGTGCTGGTGGAGACGCGGGCCGGTGGCGGGTTCCGGGTGCACCACGCGATCGGCACCATCTCGCGGCATCCGTCCATGCCGTCCGAAGGCGCGCACCAGGACACCCCACCCCGCGGCTTCCCCGCCCCGCCCATCCAGCAGCAGACCAACTGGACGTGATCGGTGGGGCAGGCCGGGCCGATAGGGTGCCTTCGTGGCAGCGAAGGCGGTGGCGGGCGGCGAGGGGTTTGCCGCGATCCGGACCGAGTTCGGTCTTCCCACCCGGTTTCCGGATCCCGTGCTGGCCGAGGCCGAGCGGGCCGTGTCGACCGCGGGGCGCGACGGGGTGGGTGATCGCGAGGATGCCACCGGGCTGCCGCTGGTGACCATCGATCCGCCGGGGTCGAAGGATCTCGATCAGGCGGTGCTGGTGGAGACGCGGGCCGGTGGCGGGTTCCGGGTGCACTACGCGATCGCCGACGTGGGCTCGTTCGTCACCCCGGGCGGGCCGCTGGACGCCGAGGTGCGCCGGCGCGGCCAGACCATGTACCTGCCGGACGGCAACATCCCGCTGCATCCGACCGTGCTGTCCGAGGGCGCCGCCAGCCTGCTGCCCGGCCAGGTGCGCCCGGCCGCGCTGTGGACGATCGACTGCGACGCCGACGGCGCGCCGCAGCAGACCAGGGTGCGCCGGGCGCTGGTCCGCTCGGTGGCCCAGCTCGACTACGAGACCGTGCAGGCGGCGGTCCGGTCGGGCGACCCGCATCCGTCGGTCGCGGGGCTGCCCGCGCTCGGCCGGCTGCGCCGGGAGCGGGCGGTCCAGCGCGGCGCCGTCGAGCTGCAGCTGCCGGAGCAGGAGGTCGCCCCGGACGGCGCCGGCGGGTGGCGGCTCGTGCTGCGCCCGCGGACCGAGGTGGACGCGTGGAACGCCGAGATCTCCCTGCTGACCGGCATGTCGGCGGCCGCCATGATGCTCGAGGCGGGCATCGGGGTGCTGCGCACGCTGCCCGACCCGGAGGACGGCGCGGTGCAGTGGCTGCGGCGCTCGGCCCGTTCGCTCGGCATCGACTGGCCCCGCGAGATGCGCGCGGCCGAGCTGCTCGCCGGGCTCGACCCGGCGCGCCCGGAGTCGTTGGCGCTGTTCATGGACGCCACCCGGTTGCTGCGCGGCGCCGGGTACACCGTGTTCGACGGCGCCGCACCCGAGCTGGCCACGCACGCCGGGCTCGGCGCGCCCTACGCACACGTGACCGCGCCGCTGCGCCGGCTGGTCGACCGGTTCGCCGCCGAGATCTGCCTCGCCCTTTCGGCCGGGCGGGAGGTGCCGGACTGGGTTCGTGCGGCCCTCGCCGAGCTGCCGCGCCTGATGGAGGCGTCCGATGCGCTGGCGAGCAGGGTGGACCGGGCGTGCCTCGACCAGGTCGAGGCCTGGGTGCTCGGCGACCGGATCGGCCACGAGTTCGACGCGATGGTGTTGCGGGCCGAGGTGGGCGGCGCGGAGGTCTTCCTCACCGACCCGCCGGTGCTCGCCAAGTGCGCCGGCGACGGTCTCTCGGAGGGCGAGCACGTCCGGGTCCGGCTGGTCGAGGCGGACGCGCGGGCGCGCAAGGTGACGTTCGAGCGGGTGTGAGAGGGGACGGCGCGTGGCGGAGCTGACGGATCTGACGGTGGGGGTGCTGGGCGGCACCGGGCCGCAGGGCCGGGGCCTTGCGCTGCGCTGGGCCGTGGCCGGCATCGGGGTCGTCATCGGGTCGCGCAGGGCCGAGCGCGCCGAGTCCACCGCCGCCGAGCTGCGTGAGCGGGCCGGGGTCTCCTCCGTGTCCGGCCGGGACAACGCCGGCTGCGCCGCCGAGGCGGACGTGGTGCTGGTGGCCGTGCCCTGGGAGGGCCACCGCGAGCTGCTCGAGTCCCTGCGCGAGCCGCTCGCCGGCAAGATCGTAATCGACTGCGTCAACCCGCTCGGGTTCGACAAGCAGGGCCCGTTCGCGCTGGACGTGCCGGAGGGCAGCGCCGCCGAGCAGGCCGCCGCGCTGCTGCCGGACTCCCGGGTGACCGCCGCGTTCCACCACGTCTCCGCCGTGCACCTGGCCGACCTCTCGGTGTCCGAAGTGGACACCGACGTGCTTGTGCTCGGCGACGACCGGGAGGCCACCGATCTGGTGCGCGCGCTCGCCGGCGCCATCCCCGGCGTGCGCGGCATCTACGGCGGCCGCCTGCGCAACGCGCACCAGGTGGAGGCGCTCACCGCCAACCTGATCGCGATCAACCGCCGGTACAAGGTGAACGCCGGCCTGCGGGTCACCGACATCTAGGTCAAGCTGGATCGAGTGGAGCTACCGCCCGAGGCCGCCGGCTGGAGCCGGGCCGAGCGCACGCTGGCGACGGCGCTGCGCGACGGTTGGACGGTCGTGGTCAACGTCCGCAAGAGCGGCCCGCACCAGCATCTCGTGCCCTGGCTGCAGGAGATCGGCCGGCTCACCTACGTCGGCCACGCCGGACCGCGGCACTCCTGGCCGGAGTCCGACTTCGCCAACCCCTTCCTCGGCCTGGCCAAGACCGACCGGCCGGGCATGGTCCGCCGGTACCGGGACTGGCTGGCGCAGCAACCCCAACTGCTGCAACGGATCCGCGCGGGTGAGCTGACCGGACGCGCGCTCGGCTGCTGGTGCGCGCCCCAGCCGTGCCACGCCGATGTGCTGGCCGAGGAGGTGAACCGCGGTGCTGCCGACCGACGACCTGGGTGAGCCCGTCCCGCTGCGCGGCGCCCCGACGCGCGTGGTCAGCCTCGTGCCCTCGCTGACCGACGCGATCGAGACCACCGCGCCCGGCCTGATCGCCGGCGCCACCGACTATTGCACCCACCCGGGGTCGTTGGACGTCCCCCGCGTGGGTGGCTCCAAATACCCCCGCGTGGACTCCGTCCTCGATCTCGAGCCGGATCTCGTCGTCGCCAACGCCGAGGAGAACCGCCCCGAGGACGTCGAACGCATCCGCGCGGACGGCATCCCGGTCTGGGTCACCGCCGCCGCCCCCACCGTGCCCGCCGGCCTTGGTTCGGTCCGCCGCCTGCTCACCCAGGGCCTCGGCCTGGCCGAGCCGGACTGGCTGATCACCGCCGAGGAACTCTGGCGCGAGGTAAAACCCTTACACGCCACCGCAATCGTCCCGGTCTGGCGCCGCCCCTGGATCGTCCTCGGCCGCGACACCTTCGCCGGCGACGTCCTGCGCCGGCTCGGCATCGGCAACGTCTACGCCACCCACCCCGACCGCTACCCCCGCCCCCCGCTCGACGAGCTGACCGCCCACCTGCGCACCGGCGCCGCCGACCTGGTGGTCCTGCCCGACGAGCCCTACGAGTTCACCGCGACCGACGGCCCCGATGCCTTCCCAGGGGCCCGCTACGCCCTGGTCGACGGCCGAGCCCTCACCTGGTGCGGCCCCTCACTCGTCCCGGCCCACGACGAGCTCGCCGCCGCTCTGCCCTGACCGCCGAGGGGGAGTGGACTGGACCAATTCACCCGAATGAGGTCTAGACCACTACCCGCCGATGCGGGATCATTGCGGCACGACGCCCCCACACGAGGGTGACGTCACCACCGGGCCCAGCCGGATCCCGCGGCGCCGTCGTGTGCCCCTCGGCTACCAGCCGAGCCGAGGGTCCCTGCGAACACGACCAACGGCCGCACCGCGGGTGTCCATTCTCGGCTGCTGCGCCCTCGGGCCGTCTTGCCGGCGGGGCGTGTCGGCAAGACGGCCCAGTGACGTCGACACGCCGGCCTCGGTCCCCCACCCCGGTCAGGTCCCCGGGCAGGCTTACCGGATGAGCCCTGTGAGCCGAGGACGGAAACCCAAGAAGCGCAAGAAGACTGCCAAGCGACCTGCGCCGGTCGGCCCGCTCGCCACCCTCGAATCGTGTGACTGCCCGGTCTGTACCGGCCAGGAGTTTGACCTGTCCACGTTGATCGATGACCTGCTCGCCGACGCCGCGGGTCTCGCCGAGCGAGCCGACCCGATGGCCGCCGAGCTGCTGGCCGCCGGGTTGGTGGCCCTCTGCGAGCTATCCGGCGAGCCGTTCGATGACGCGCTGGCCGACGGCATCGTTCCCCATATCGAGGACACAGCCACCACCGACGCGCTGATCCTGTTGCTGGCACTCGGTTCGGTAGCCGACGGCCGGGCCGGCAAGGCCGCGGGGGCCGCGGCCGACCGGCTCGCCGCGGCCGGCGTCCCGCGCCCCGGATGGGCCGCCGAGCTGGCCAAGCCGGTGACGGCCGGGGATTGTTGGCGCCTGGCCGACCCCGACGCCAGCGGGTCCCTGCTGGTCTGCACGTTCCACCGGGCCGGGCGGTCGCACGCTCTCATGGTCGGCGTCGATCACGGTGACCGCGGCGCGGCCGCCGGCATCATGCTGCTCGACGCCGCCGAGCTGACCCAGGCAATCGAGCAGGGCGAGCACCCCGCGGCGGTGAAGGAACGCCTGGACCCGGCGGAGCTTCGTTGGCAGGCCGAGTGCGCGCTGGACGCGCGCGCCGCGCACGACGCCGAGACCGGGGAGGCACCGTACAGTGAGCCCGACATTCCGGACTACTACCCCCTGTCCGTGCTGCTGCGCGCCCGGCTGCGCAGGCTGCCCGACTCTGGCAAGCCCAAGCCCGCGCACGCTGGCGGAACAGTATCCGCGCTCCGCCTGCGAGGCACACCCAAACGCAAGGTCCCGCCGAAGCCGACGGCGCGCCCCGGACCCGCGCCGATGTACCAGATGAAGGTGAGTCTGCGCGGCGCCACCCCGCCAATCTGGCGCCGGCTCGAGGTTCCCGCCGACATCAGCCTGGCCCGGCTGCACCTGATCATCCAGGTCGCGTTCGGCTGGGACGGCTACCACCTGCACGTCTTCGAGACGCCCTACGGCGACTTCGGGATCTCCGAGCCCGAGCTGGGCCACCAGCCGCAGGACTCGGTATCGCTGGAGCAGGTCCTGCCCGGCGAGGGCGACCGGATCACCTACACCTACGACTTCGGCGACGGCTGGCGCCACGACATCGTCGTGGAGAAGGTGCTCGATCCGGACGGCTCGGCGACCTACCCGCGCTGCACCGGCGGCCGCAGCGCGGGCCCGCCCGAGGACTGCGGTGGCATCGGGGGTTACGCCTACCTCTTGGACGTGCTCGCGGACCCGTCACACCCGGAGCACGAGGAACGGTTGGACTGGCTCGGACTGGACAGTGCCGAGGAGTTCGACCCCGCGGCCTTCGACGCCGCAACGGTGACCAAGGCGCTGTCCAACCTCGGCTGACCATTGATGGGAAAGCAATGTGACGTTGCTTTCCAACCTCGTTTCGCGGGTGTATCCAGAATTGAGACATACGCCCGATCGTGTAATTTCGGGCCGGGCTGTGCTGCTGATGGGATTCCATCATGACCGACAAGCACAGCGCGTCGCGGGCCCGGGCGCTCGCCGCGGAGCTCCGGGACCTGCGCAGGCAGGCCAAGTTGAACACCCGCGACGCCGCCGATCGCATCGGAATCTCCTCGGCCAGCCTCAATCGCTCCGAGCTGGGCACCAGAATGCCTCCCCCGGAGGAGGTGTCCGCGCTCATGGTGGCCTACGCGGTGACCGGGGTGGCCCGGGAACGGGTGCTGGCACTGGCCAGGGCGGCCAATCCCGCCGGCTGGTGGGAAACCGGCGGAAACGCACTACCCAAACAACTTCCCACGCTGATCACCTTCGAATCCCAGGCCACTCGAATCACGGAGTTCCAGCCGCTGGTCGTGCCGGGCCTGCTGCAGACCCACGCCTACATGCGCACGCTCATGCAGAGCGGCGGGATTCCCGATGACGAGGCGGAACCGCGGGTTGCCGCTCGCGCCGGCCGGCAGACCGTTCTGACCCGCAAGAATCCGCCACGCTACACGACGATCATGGACGAGGCGGTGCTGCGCCGCCCGTTCGGCGGCCGCGCGGTAATGGCTCAACAGATCCGGCGGATCATCGAACTGGCCGAGCTGCCCAACATCACTGTGCAGGTGATCCCGTTCGACCGCGGCGGCTACCCGATCTACGGGCCGTTTGTGCTGCTCCAGTTCGCCAAGGCGCTGGACATCGTGCACCTGGAGCACAAGCAGGCATCCGGGTTCCTGGACGACCCGGGCGACACTGCCCCGTTTCAGCCGCTGACGGATACGTTGAAGGCTGCGGCCCTCGGACCGGCTGAGACCAGCGAGTTCCTGGCGGCCGTGGCGGCCGACTACGACAGGAAGTGAGACACCGCATGGAGTTCGGTCACTCACTGTGGCGCAAGTCCAGCTTCAGTAGCACCGAAACGGCTTGTGTCGAGATCGCTTACCCCGCTGAAGCGGCCACCGTCGGTATCCGCGACTCCAAAGACCCTTCCTGCGACGTGCTGCTGGCCAGCCTCCCGGCCTGGGAGGCGTTCTGGCTTTCAGTGCGGCAGTAGCGGGCTGGGCGTGCCGTGCCACGACACGCGTAGCTCCTCCCTGGCCCTGGTGCACGCCACGAACAGCAGGCAGCGTTCCTGTTGCAGGTCCAGCTCATGGGTGACCGGGTCGTCCTCGGCCGGGGTGATCGCCGACGGCGGCGGCACCAGGTTGCTGGTCAGCCCGATGACCGCGACGTTGCGGAACTCCAGGCCTTTCATCCGGTGCATGGTCCCGACCGCAATCTCCTCCTCCGATGGGCGTGTCCTCGCCAGGTTCACTGCCGGCAGTCCGCCGGCCCGCAATGCCGCGACCGCGTTGTCGACCAGCGCCCCGGATCGGGCCGCGATTCCGATCTGACCGGGCGCCACGCCGCCATCCAGCCAGCCCCGCACGTCGGTCACCAGCTCGGACAACTCGCCCTGACGCGTCGGCGCGGGGTGCAGGCTCGGCGGCTCGCCGTGCACCTCGGATCGGCAGCCGGCCAGGGTGTCCAGGTCTTCGTTCATGTCGTCGATCCGCTGGCCGCGCAGCAGGCCGAAGCTCCAGCCCAGGATCTCCGCCGTGGTGCGGTAGTTCAGCGTGAGCCGCTCAGAGCGCCCGGCGATCGCGATGCCGACCTGCTTGAGCGAGACCCGGTTGCGGTAGATGCGCTGGTGCGTGTCCGCGGCGAGGAACAGATCATTGTCGGCGTGCGGCACGGCGGCCCGCAGCATCCGCCACATCCAGGGATCGAGGTCCTGGCCCTCGTCCACCACGATGTGCCGGTACGGCTTGTCCGCCCGCGCGGCCAGCAGGCGGGCCGCGGCCTCCCGCACGGTCTCATGGGTCCACCGGTCGCGGCGCCGGAGCTCGGCGGTGAACGCGGCGATGGCCTGCCACACCCGCTCTCGCTGCCGCGGCCCGAGCGGCCGTCCCCGCCCGGCCCGGGTCGCGGCGAGGTAGCCGGGCAGATCTGTGATGTCCTGGGCGAGGACCACCTCACGCCACTCCTGAGCCAGGAACGTCTCGCCGAACTCCACGCCGGTCGAGGCGATCACCTCGCCCCACAGGGTGTGCTGGTCCGGCTCGGGAAGAATGGCGAGCCGCCGGCCGCGCTCGGCGGCAACCACCTGGTTCGCCACCTGGTCGACATGCCGGACGTCGATACGGCGCAGCACATCCTCATCCTCGACGAGCATGCGGAGCTGGTCCTCCAGCGAGCCGATCAGGGTCCTGGTGAACGTGGTGACGAGCACCGAACGGTCCACAGTGGACCGCTCGGCGAGGTAATTGGCCCGGTGCAGCACGGCCACCGTCTTGCCAGTGCCGGGGCCGCCGGTGACCCTGGCCGGTCCGGAGAAATGCCCGTAGGCGGCCCGGACCTGGGCCGGGTGCAGGTAGACCCGCCACAGCGCAAACGGGTAGCTGAACACCTCCATCAGCTCGTCCGGGCCACTGACCAGCACCACCTGCTTGCCGGACCGGGCGAGGGCCGCCGTCACGTCCTCGGGGTCGAACTCGCCCGGTTGCACGCCAGTGCCGGCGACCTCGGCCCACACCTCCTCGGGACTCAGCCCGGCCGCCAGGCCCACCAGCACGTCGTACTGCGGCTCCGGCAGCATGGCCCGGGCCGCCTCGAGCTGGTCGACGCTGGTCAGCGAGTGTGCGAACGCCAGCACCTGGTCGTCGATGCCGAGCCGGCGCAGGTCGCCGTCGCCCACCGCACCGAACAACCGCTCGGGGCCTACCGGGGCGGGCGCGGGCAGCGCATCCTCGATGGCCACGGCGTCGCGCAGCTCGATCGCCCCGGTGGCCCGGTTGACGCTGGCGGTCTGCCGCCGCGCCCAGCGGTACGCCTCGTCGTGCGGCAGGACCCGCAGCAGCGTGTAGGAGTCGCCGGACTCCGGCGCGAGCACGATTCCGCGCCAGAACTGGTCGATGCGGATCGAGCGCAGCCGGGAGTCGCGCACGTTGTGGATGCTCTCCAAATGGATGCCGGCGAACGTGGCCTGCTCGAACTTCGCGAACGTCTCGTACACCCGGTCCTGCACCGATCGCTCCAGTGTGCCGAACTCCCGGAGAAACTCCCGGGCGATTCCCAGTGTCGGCACGTCTCCTCCGTTCAGTGACCGGTCAGTTCCCTTGCCAGCGCGTCGATCCTGGCCAGCAGCGGCGTGGGTTGCTCGGTCAGGTCCAGCGCGTGGCACACGATCTCCACCCGGGAGTTGCGCACCCTGTGCCGCTCGGCTTTTCCCAGGGCGTAGACCAGATGCCCGCGTTGCAGCCCGAGCGCGGTGCAGTAGGCCAGCATCTGGTAGAGGTTGTCGTTGTTCCGCTTCATCTTGTACTTGGCGTCCACCACGGCCACGGGCGTCTCGTTCACCGTCCACACGAGATCCATCTCCATGCTGACGGCGCTCGCCTCGTCGAGGTGGTCGGAGTACTTCGGCTGCCAGTGACCGGGTCCCTGCTTGGCCAGGGCCCTACCGAGCGCCACGGCGACGAACTTCTCGAAGATGGTGCTCGGTGTGAACAGGAAGCCGGTAGCCGTGAGCGATCCTGGCGCGTGCTCCGGTGACGTCGCCTCCCACACGACCTCTGCCAGCCGCAGCGCGGCATGGTAGCGGGCGTTGAGCCGGTTGGGCCGCCAGTCCGGCAATTGTCCACTTCGGACAAGAGTGGCCACGTCGGCAAGCCGGGTCCGCAGCGCGTTCAGCCGGCGCCGGC
>NZ_DASZCQ010000088.1:0-9279 GCF_035942955.1 Actinophytocola sp.
CCATCGGGTCGACCAGCCGACCGAAGCTGGTGTCCAGCCTCGCCGACCGGATCGCCACGATCGGTCGGCTGCCCCTGCTCGGCCGGCTCGACGTCGCCGCGTCCGACGGGCACCGGGCCAACAGCGCCCAGCGCCTCGCCCAGGTCTGGCACTCGCTGCGCCTCGGATCCGACCTCGCCGCTCAACTGTCCACAGTGTCCGGACCGGTCCTGCTCGTCGACGACCAGATCGACACCGGCTGGACCATGGCCCTCGCCGCCAAGCTCCTCCGGGACGCCGGCGCGGGCGCCGTCCTCCCGTTCGCCCTGGCGGTGAGCAACTGACCGGTCAGCTCCAGTGGATCACCAGAAGTGAGCTACGTCCACCACGACCCGGCCGGGCAGAGTGAAGACCCGGAACGGCAACCGTGCCCGTACCCCGAGCCCGACCGACGTCGTCCCTTCGAACGAACCGGCCCACGCCATCTGGCGGAACGTCGGGAAACCGGTCACATCCAGCAACTCCGCCCGATTCGCATACGAGTACGTCGGCCTCCCCGACTCGTCGAACGCGGACGCATAGACCGTCACCACCAGCTTCGCCCCGCCCCGCAAGGGAACCGGAGCACCCGTCGGGTCCTCGAACACTTCATCCACATAGGACACCCAGTAGCCGCCCACCGGCTCTTGCACGTCGAAGACCAACGTGTCGTAGCAGTCGCCACGGCCGGCACGCAACCCCACCAGATTTCCGCCCATGTCCTGCGGGCCCGACTTCACCCCGGAACCCCACGTAATTCCGCAGTATTCATCGGTTGCGGAGGCGCTCACCGGCACCAAACCAACCAGAACCACCAGGGCAGCCATGACCAACCCTGCTTTTCGTACCACCTTTTCGCCTCCCCTCGAGACGAGCCATTGACCTGGCTCACCTCTATAGACGCACACCACAACTCGAGGTTGGCTCGGCACGCCGCTCGTGCCGGCAATGGGTTCGGGGGCTCGGTTCTCGCGTCCATGACCAAACTGGCCAGAAAGTGGCCACAATGTCGTTCTGATCCCATTGAGGCACGAAGGCGACGAGGTCGGCGGTGGGCGGGTCGACCAGCCCGTCGGGGTTGCGTTCGGGCAGCGGGTCCGGGGCGTGCTGGTCGTCCTCGGCCGGGATGCCGGAAATGGTGCGGTGTGTGGACTATTTGGCGGTAGGGGCAGACACCACCATCTCAGCCGCACCCGCATCATGGTCACCGACGCGCTACCCGGTGCCGTGGTCGCTGAAGGCGCACCGCTTGAGGGGAGGAACGGCGGAGAAGAAGCGGAGCACGGTCTTGAACATCGTGCGTCCGATGGGGTTGTCGGAGACGAACTGGTGAGCGGACCGAAGGGAGGTGCGCACGGCCGCGAAGCCGTACTCGATCATCTGGCGCTCGTAGTCGGCGATCGCCTCGAGCAGGTCCCGCTCGCCCCGGGACGCGGCGACCAGGTTGCGGGCGAGCAGCCGACCGTCGCGGAGGGCGGTGTTGGCGCCGATGCCGCGGAAGGGCGTCATGCTGTGGATGGCGTCGCCGAGGAGGGTGATGTTGGTGGTGGGCCAGGGGTCGACGGGGACCGACGTGTGGATGGGGATGAGGGTGACCGACTCGGGTGGTGATTCGGTGACCATTCGGCGGAGGTCCGGGTGCCAGTCGGCGATGAGGTGGGCGATCAGGTCGCGGAGGGCCGCTCCGTCCAATGAGGACAGATTCGTGGGGAAGCGCGATTCGGTGGCGGCGTAGCTCCACATGAGGTAGCTGGTGGTGTTGTCGAACAGGATGGCGTCGTGCTCGGCGGTTTCGTCGTTGCCGCCGATGCCGTTCGGGGTCGCCGGGGTGTCGGCGAACTCGTGCGGGGCGACGAACATGCCGCGGCCGGTGGGGCCCACGATGGTGCTCGGGCCCTGCTGGAGGAGGGCGGGCAGCCAGGCTCGGGTCGCGTCGGTGAGGGGAAGTTTGCCGGCGATGTTGCGGATGCCGGTGTCGACCCGCCCGGCGTGCGGGAGGAGCTGCTTGCGCAGGCGGGAGTTGGCGCCGTCGGCGCCGACCACCAGGTCGGCGGTCGCGGTGGTGCCGTCGGCGAACAAGCAGGTGACGGTGCCGTCGGGGTTGCGCTCGTAGCGCTCGAACTCCTTGTCGTAGTGCAGCACACCGTCCAGGCCGGACGAGAGCACCTGGTGGAGGGTGATCCGGCTGACGGAGTGGTGGGCGCGGTTCGGCTCGGAGTTGCCGCCGGCGATGGTCTCCTCGTCGAGGAACAGCAGCTGCTTGAGCTGCTCGGTGAGGAATCCGAAGGTTGCGCCCGACGTGCCGGTGGTGTCGATGAACGCCTGCCACAGGTGGGGCGGCAGGCATTCGTGCAGGGCCGCCGAGCCGTGCGGGTTGATGTGGACGCGGTAGCCCTGCAGCCGCTCGGTTCGGGTGCGGCTGCGCTCGTAGACCGCCACGCTGACGCCCGCGCGGTGCACGGCCTGCGCCAGGCACAGGCCGCCGGTGCCGCCGCCGATGATCGCGACGTGGAAGCGTTGGGACATCTCGACTCTCCTCCTGTCCGTGCTGACCCGACCCATAATCAACCATCAAGTTGATTAAGTCAACTTACTAGTTGATTGAGTCAGATCGGATACGGTGTGCCCATGACCGCGCGTGTGCCCCGACGCTCCCCCGCCGCGGGTGAGCGGCAACGAGACCCGGAGCGGACGAAGGCCCGGATCCTCGAAGCCGCGATCGCGGAGTTCGGGGCGAAGGGCTTCGCCGCCGCTCGGGTCAGCGACATCGCCGACCGGGCCGGTGTGAACAAGCAGCTGATCTCCTACTACTTCGGCGGCAAGGAGGGGCTGTACGGCGAGCTGGCCAAGCAGTGGCAGGGGATCAGCACGCAGATCTCGAGCCCGGATCGCCCGCTGGACGCGGTGCTGGCCGGCTTCGTCATGGGCAACCTGCGGCACCGGGACTGGGCCCGGCTGCTTGCGTGGTCCAACTTGGACAGTGCGGACGCCGCCCCGGGCGCGGAGGACGACTACGCCTTCATGCAGGCGCAGGTGGCCGATCTGCGCCGGCGCCAGGAAGACGGCGAGCTGCCGGCCGACCTCGACCCGCAGTGCCTGCTACTCGCCCTGTTCGCGGCCGCGTGCGCGAACGTGACCCTGCCAAGGGTCACCCGCGCCGTGTGCGGCGAGGACCCGGAGTCGCCGGCCTTCGCCGAGCGCTACGCCGAGCAGCTCGGCCGGCTGGTCCGGCACCTGGCGAGCAAGGCGTGATCGACTAATGGTGCGGAAGGGGGACGAGGTCGTCGGCGTGCACGACCTCGCGGCGCTGCTCGGCCGGCAGGTCGTGGGTGGAGCGGCCGACGAGGGCGGGAAGCTCGGTGGAGTCGTAGGCGACGACGCCGCGGGCGACCACGGCCCCGGCGGGGTCGAGCAGGTCGACCACGTCGCCGGCCTCGAAGTCGCCGGTGACGGCGGTGATGCCGGCGGCGAGC
This sequence comes from Actinophytocola sp., assembly GCF_035942955.1. Lineage (GTDB taxonomy): Bacteria > Actinomycetota > Actinomycetes > Mycobacteriales > Pseudonocardiaceae > DASYTH01. The sequence continues at coordinate 3,492 of NZ_DASZCQ010000088.1, forward strand.
AGGGAGCGGCGGCGCTGGACGACGGCGGCGACGGCACCGGCGTCGAGGTGCAGGTGACCGCTGGCGTCGGCGGCGTAGCCGAGCCAGAAGCGCCGGGCGGACAGGCGGCGGCCGCTAGCGGCGAACGCGGTGCCGATGTCGGCCGTGGACAGGGCCCGGGCGGCGGACGCGGCCTCGGCGAGCAGGACCGGGATGCCGGCGGCCGAGGCGAGCCGGGCCGCGGCCAGCTTCGAGGCCATGCCGCCGGTGCCGAGCCCGGACGCGCCGCGGGCGCCGGCCCGGACGCCGAGCACGTCGGCGTCGCTGGCCACCTCGTCGATCCGGCGGGCCGAGCCGAGCCGCGGGTCGCCGTCGTACAAACCGTCCACATCGGACAGCAAGACCAGCGCGTCGGCGCCGACCAGGTGAGCGACCAGCGCGGCCAGCCGGTCGTTGTCGCCGAACCGGATCTCCTCGGTGGCCACGGTGTCGTTCTCGTTGACGACCGGCACCACGTCCAGGGCCAGCAGCCGGGACAGCGTGCGCTGCGCGTTGCGGTAGTGGGCGCGCCGGACGACGTCGTCGGAGGTGAGCAGCACCTGGCCGACGGTGAGCGAGTACCGGGCGAACGACGCCACGTAGGCGTGGCCGAGGGCGAGCTGGCCCACGCTGGCCGCGGCCTGCTGGGTGGCCAGGTCGGCCGGCCGGCGGGCGATGCCGAGGGGGGCGAGGCCGGCGGCGATCGCGCCCGAGGAGACCAGCACCACCTGGCTGCCGGCGGCGCGGCGGGCGGCCATCGCGTCGACGAGGGCGTCCAACCGGGCCGGGTCGAGGCCGCCGGCCGCGGTGGTCAGCGAGGAGGACCCCACCTTGACCACGATCCGGCGGGCCGCGGAGATCTGGTCCCGGGTGCGGGTGGCGACCCTGTGCTCGACCGTCACTGCTCGTCAGCTCCCTCGTCGGCGTCCAGGCCGCGGCGGGCGCGCTTGGCGGCCTTGCGGTCGGCGGCGCTCGGGCGGTGGGTCGGGTCCAGCCGGGGGTCGGTGCCGCGCTGGTGCATGGTGACGGCGATGCCGGCGGGGGTGGAAGGCTCCCAGTCGAAGGTGATGTCGCCGATCGTGACCGGGCAGCCGGGCGTGGCACCGAGACCGGCAAGCGCGTCCTCGACGCCGAGGCGGGCGAGCCGGTCGCCGAGGTAGCCGATGGCCTCGTCGTTGCCGAAGTCGGTCTGGCGGACCCAGCGCTCCGGGCGCTCGCCGCGGACGATGTAGGCGCCGGGCTCGTCGGGATCCTCCTCGACGGTGAACCCGGCATCGTCCACAGCGGACGGCCGGAGCACGATCCTGGTGGGCTCGGCGGCCGGGCGGCCGCGGCGATCCTCCTCCACGACGCGCGCCAGTGCGAAGGTCAACTCGCGCAGGCCCTCCCTGGTCACCGTGGACACCTCGAACACGGGAAGGCCGCGGTCGGCGAGGTCCGGGCGGACCAGCTCGGCCAGCTCGCGCGCCTCCGGAATGTCCACTTTGTTCAGCACGACGACCCGCGGCCGGTCCGCGAGATCGCCACCCAGCGCGGGAGTGTAGCGGGCCAGCTCCGACTCCAGAGCGTCCACATCGGACACCGGGTCGCGGCCGGGCTCGTAGGTGGCGCAGTCGACCACGTGGACGAGCACCGCGCAGCGTTCGATGTGGCGCAGGAAGTCGAGGCCGAGGCCCTTGCCCTCGCTGGCGCCGGGAATCAGGCCGGGCACGTCGGCCATCGTGAACACCGTGTCCCCCGCGGTGACCACGCCGAGGTTGGGCACGAGCGTGGTGAACGGGTAGTCGGCGATCTTGGGCCGGGCCGCGGACAGCACCGAGATCAGCGAGGACTTTCCGGCGGACGGGAAGCCGATCAGTCCGACGTCGGCGACCGACCGCAGCTCAAGGACCAGGTCCCGGGCCTCCCCCGGCTCGCCGAGCAGCGCGAACCCGGGTGCCTTGCGGGCCCTGGACGCCAGCGCCGCGTTGCCCAGCCCGCCGCGGCCACCCCGGGCGGCCACGAACCGCGTGCCCTCGCCGATCAGGTCGGCGAGCACCTCGCCGTCCTCGCTGAGCACCACGGTTCCGTTGGGCACGCCGAGCTCGAGGTCCTCGCCGGCCGCGCCGTCCCGATGGCTGCCCTGGCCCGGCCGCCCGTTGGCCGCCCGCGCGTGCGGCCGGAAGTGGAAGTCAAGCAGGGTGTGCACGTTGCCGTCCACGACGAGCACCACGTTGCCGCCGTTGCCGCCGTTGCCGCCGTCGGGCCCGCCGAGCGGCTTGAACTTCTCCCGGTGCACGGACGCGCAGCCGTGTCCACCGTTGCCCGCGGCCACGTGGATCACCACGCGGTCAACGAACCGGGACACTTCTACTTCCTCTCGACACACACGCGAGGGGCGGGCCGGGAATCAACCGCGGCCCGCCCCTCGCGTGTTGGGGTCTTGCTTCCCGTCGGGCCCTCAGGCCTCGACCGGCACGATGTTGACGGTCTTGCGACCACGCTTCGACCCGAACTGGACCGCACCGGCGGCCAGCGCGAACAGCGTGTCGTCCCCGCCCCGCCCGACGTTGATGCCCGGGTGGAACTTGGTGCCGCGCTGGCGGACGAGGATCTCGCCCGCCTTGACCACCTGGCCGCCGTAGCGCTTGACACCGAGGTACTGCGGGTTGGAGTCGCGGCCGTTGCGGGAGCTGGACGCACCCTTCTTGTGTGCCATTGTTCGGCTCCCCTACTTGGTCGTGATGCCGGTGACCTCGACGCGGGTCAGCCGCTGCCGGTGACCCTGGCGCTTGTGGTAGCCGGTCTTGTTCCTGAACTTGTGGATCCGGATCTTCGGGCCCTTGGCCTGCTCGACGACCTTGCCGGTGACCGAGACCTTGGCCAGGGCATCCGCGTCCGTGGTGACGTCGGTGCCGTCGACGACGAGCAGCGCGGGGAAGGTGAGCTCGGTGCCCGGCTCGCCCTCGAGCTTCTCGACCTCGACGACGTCGCCGACGGCCACCTTGTACTGCTTGCCGCCGGTCATGACGATGGCGTACATCGGGGCGCAACTCTCCTGCTACTCGACGGACGATTCTCTGGGGGTCACGCTCGCGTCCGGGCCGGTGACCGACCGGCGAACCGGGCTCGCGCACGACACGGCCCACCGATCGGCGGGCCGTAGTACAGGTTACGTGCCATTGGAAATGGGGGTCAAACCGGGTCCATCATCGCCGACCGCGCTGGCCGACAGGGGCGGCCCGGCCGGCCGCGACGCCGCGCGACGGCGCCGGGGAGCCACCACGACCTCGGGTTCCGGCCGAGACTCCGACTCGGCCGCGGATGCCGCTTCCGGCGTGGACTCCGCCCGTGGGCGAGACTCGGGTGCGGACACCGGCTGCGGCCGCGACTCCCACGCGGGACGAGACTCCCACGCGGGACGAGATTCCTCTTCGGGACGCGATTCCACCTCCGGGCGGGACTCCGCCTCCGTTCGGTGCTCTGCCTCCGGCCGAGACTCCTCGTGCGGACGGAGCTCCACCTCCGGGCGGGACTCCGCCTCCGGGCGGGACTCCGCCTCCGGACGGGACTCCGCCTCCGGACGGGACTCGACCTGCGGAAGGGACTCCGCCTCGGACCGGGACTCCGCTTCCACTCGGGACTCCGGCTCGGCGGGTTGCTCCACGCCGGGCGGCTCGGTGGCCGCCTCGGCGGTTGCCGGCTCGGCAGGGGCTTCGGTGGGCGACACCTCCGCCCGCTCGGGCTCGCCCGGCGTCGCCGGCATCTCGGCCGGAGCCTCGGTGGCTGCCGCCTCCGGCTCGGTGTCGACCTCCCGGCCGGCCGGCTCCGGCGCGGCGGCGCCGACCTCGGATCCTGCCGCGGTCACATCCGCCGCGACCGTCGCCACCTCGGGCTCGGCCGGCGCTTCCCCAGGCTCAGTTGCCACGTCGGGCCGGGCCGGGCCGGGCTCCGGCTCGGCAGCGCCGACCTCCGAGCTCGCCGCGGCCACGTCCGGCTCGGTCACGTCCGGCCCGGGCTCCGCGATGCCCGCCTCAGGCTCGGCTTCCGCCGTAACGGCCTCGGGCTCGGTCTCGGCGGCCTCGGCCGAGCCGACCCGCTCGGCGACCTTCTCGGCCGCCTTGTCCGCGATGGCCTCCGCCTTCGCCACGCTGACGCCGGTGGCCTTGGCGATGTCGCGGACGGCGGCGCGGGCGGCCTGGGTGGCCACCGCCTCCTTGGGCGGCTCCTCGGCGGCCCGGCCACCGCGGGCGCGGCGGCCGCCGGCCTGGCCGTTGCCGCCGGCCTTGGTCACCGGCTCGGTGCTGACCAGGACGCCGCGGCCCTTGCAGTGCTCGCAGGGCGTGCTGTAGGCCTCGAGCAGGCCGGTGCCGACGCGCTTGCGGGTCATCTGGACCAGGCCGAGCGAGGTGACCTCGGCGACCTGGTGGCGGGTGCGGTCCCGGCCGAGGCACTCGGTCAGCCGGCGTAGCACCAGGTCCCGGTTGGACTCCAGCACCATGTCGATGAAGTCGATGACGATGATCCCGCCGATGTCGCGCAGCCGGAGCTGGCGGACGATCTCCTCGGCGGCCTCGAGGTTGTTGCGGGTGACGGTCTCCTCGAGGTTGCCGCCGGAGCCGGTGAACTTGCCGGTGTTGACGTCGATGACGGTCATCGCCTCGGTGCGGTCGATCACCAGGTAGCCGCCGGAGGGCAGCCACACCTTGCGGTCCAGCGCCTTGAGCAGCTGCTCGTCGATGCGGTACTCGGCGAACACGTCGGTGTTGGCCACGTGCCGGCGCAGCCGCTCCACCAACTCGGGCGCGACGTGCCGGACGTAGGCGTCGATCGTCTCCCAGGCCCCCTCGCCCTCCACGACCAGCGCGGAGAAGTCCTCGGTGAACAGGTCGCGCACGACCTTGATCAGCAGGTCGGGCTCCTCGTAGAGCAGGGCAGGCGCGTTGGCCTTCTTGGTGCCGTTGGCGCCCTGGGTCTTGTCGTTGATGACGTTCCACTGCGCCTGCAGCCGCCGCACGTCCCGGGCCAGCTCCTCCTCGCTGATGCCCTCGGAGGCGGTGCGGATGATCACGCCGGCGTCCTCGGGGACGACCCGCTTGAGCACGTCCTTGAGCCGGCGCCGCTCGTTCTCCGGCAGCTTGCGGGAGATCCCGGTGGCCCCGCCGCCGGGAACGTAGACCAGGAACCGGCCGGGCAGGCTGATCTGGGTGGTGAGCCGGGCGCCCTTGTGCCCCACCGGGTCCTTGGTGACCTGGACCAGCACGCTGTCCCCTGTGGACAGTGCCTGCTCGATCTTGCGCGCCTTGCCCTCGAGGCCGGCGGCGTCCCAGTCGACCTCGCCGGCGTAGAGCACGGCGTTGCGGCCGCGGCCGATGTCCACGAACGCGGCCTCCATGCTGGGCAGCACGTTCTGCACCCGGCCGAGGTAGACGTTGCCGACCAGCGAGCCGGTGCCCGACTGGGTCACGAAGTGCTCGACGAGCACGCCGTCCTCGAGCACGGCGATCTGCGTGCGGTCGCCCCGCTCGCGGACCACCATGGCCCGGTCCACCGACTCCCGCCGGGCCAGGAACTCGGCCTCGGACAGGATCGGCGCCCGGCGGCGGCCGGCCTCCCGGCCGTCGCGGCGGCGCTGGCGCTTGGCCTCCAGCCGGGTGGAGCCGCGCACGCTGCGCACCTCGTCGCGGCCGTCGGTGGGCTCGGTCTTCTCGTCGCGCGCGGCCCGCACGTGCACCACGGTGTTCGGCGGATCGTCCTCGGTGACCGCGCTGTCGTCCCCGCCCCGGCGGCG
>NZ_DASZCQ010000089.1:0-12593 GCF_035942955.1 Actinophytocola sp.
ACGTGGGGGCGCCCGGCCAGCCCGGCGCGCAGCGGATCGCCGGACGTGTCGAGGATCGTGACGGCGCCGGCCGCGTCGCGCAGCAGCCGGGCGTAGGCGTCGCCGGGCAGCCCGGCCGGCAGGCTCCCGGACAGCACCACGACCGCGGCCCGCCGGGCCAGATCCCGGTACGCGTCGAGGAACTGCGCCCACTCGGCGGCGGCGACCGGCGGTCCGGGCTCGGTGAACACGGTCGCGCCGCCGTCGCCGGTGGTCACGGTGACCGTGCGCCGGGCGTCGCCGGCGATCGGCACGAACGCGTCGGGGATGCCGGACTCGGCAAGGTCGGCCCGGATCCCGGCGCCGGTCGGGCCGCCGGCGAGCCCGGTGACCAGCACGTCGTGGGCCAGCGCGCGCAGCACCCTTGCCACGTTCACGCCCTTGCCGCCGGCCCGCCGGTGCACCGCGCGCACCCGGTGCGTGGCGTTCGGCTCGAGCCGGGACACCTCGTAGGTGACGTCCAGCGCCGCGTTGAGCGTGACGGTGAGGATCACGGGGCGGCCTCGCGCACCGCCCGCCAGCCGAGCAGGCCGGCCCCGGTGCAGCCGGCGTTGTCGCCGAGCGCGGCCGGGACCAGCTCGGGCCGGCGGTGGAAGGTCAGCCGGCCGTCCAGCTCCTCGCGCAATGGGGTGAACAGCGCGTCACCCGATTCGGCGAGCCCGCCGCCGATCACGATCACCTCGGGCGCCAGCAGCACCACGGCCATGGTCAGCGCCGTGGCCAGCGCGCCGACCGCCTCGTCCCACACGTTCTTGGCGGTGGTGTCGCCGGCACGCATCCGGTCGGCCACCTCCTGGGCGCCGCGCACCGGCTCGCCGGACCGCTCGGTGTACCTGCGGGCGATCGCCGCCGCCGAGCCGACGGTCTCCAGGCAGCCGCGCGCGCCGCAGCCGCAGACCGTCCCGCTCGGATCGACGATGGCGTGGCCGATCTCCCCGGCGAAGCCGCTGGCGTTGAGCTCGTGGCCGTCGACCATGAGCGCGGCGGCGATCCCGGTGCCGACCGGCATGAACATCGCGTTGCGCACGCCCACCGCCGCGCCCACGGTGAACTCGGCCAGCCCACCGGACCGCACGTCGTGCCCGATGCGCAGCGGGAGCTTGGTGCGGTCGGCAAGGCGGTCCCGCAGGGCGAGGTTGCGCCAGCCCAGGTTGGCCGCGAACCGCACGACGCCAAGGTCGCCGTCCACGATGCCGGGCGTGACCACCCCGACGCCACATACGGTGCCGTCGAGCGTGGCGGCGTGGTCCGACAGGGTGTCGACCAGTTCACCGAGCTGGTCGACGTCGACCACATCGTCGTAGCGCCTGGTGGGCACCCGGACCGCGTGCACCGAGCGGAGTCCGGAGTCGACGAGCGCCGCCTTGATCGAGGTTCCGCCGAGATCGATGGCGGCCACGAGCTCCATGGACCCCCTCCTTCGCGCGATTGTGCGCAATTTCGCGTTCGATCCTGCACTATTTCGCAGACCGAGCCAAGCGTTGCGATCGTTGAACCGGGCCCGACAAGGCGATAGCTTGCTTCAACCCGCCTGATCGCGGCTCGGAGGGACCGACGTGCACCGCTACGAACGGCTCAGCGCCATGCTCGACATTCTGGGTCAGCGCAACAAGGTCGACGTCGAGGACCTCGCGGCCGAGCTCAACGTCTCGGCGGCCACCATCCGCCGCGACCTCGACCACCTGGCCGAGCAGCAGCTGCTGACCCGCACCCGCGGCGGCGCGGTCACCACCAACGTCGCCTACGACCTGCCGCTGCGCTACAAGACCGCCCGGCACGCGTCGGAGAAGGAGCGCATCGGCCGCGCCGCCGCCGGGATGGTCGCCCGCGGCAGCGTCGTCGGCCTCAACGGCGGCACCACCACCACCGAGATCGCCCGCGCCCTGGCCATCCGCCCGGATCTCAACGCCGGCGACGAGCCCGCCCTCACGGTCGTGACCAACGCGTTGAACATCGCCAACGAGCTGGCCGTCCGCCCGCACGTCAAGATCGTGGTGACCGGCGGCGTCGCCCGCCCGCAGTCCTTCGAGCTGACCGGCCCCCTGGCCACCAAGATCCTCGAGGAGCTCACCCTCGACCTGGCCTTCCTCGGCGTCGACGCCGTGGACCCGGTGCACGGCGCCTACGCCCACCACGAGGGCGAGGCCAGCATCAACCGCCTCATGGCCGCCCGCGCCCGCCGCGTCATCGTCGCCGCCGACAGCTCCAAGCTCGGCGCCCACGCCTTCGCCCAGATCTGCCCCGTCTCGATGCTCCACCACCTGATCACCGACACGGCCGCCGACCCCGAGATCCTCAAAGCCTTCGAAACCGAGGGCATCACCGTCGAGTCGGTCTAAGCCGAACGCCGGATTGGCTGCACGAAGGCGGAACACGCCTACCCCGAGGCCGTGTTCCGCCCTCGTGCAGGCGCACTTTCGCGGGGACGGGGTCTAGCCGCCCGGTTGCCGGTCCGATCATCGACTGGATGGGCGCTGGGCGGCTCTGCTGGAGATGATCGAGGAACAAAGACCTGCGCGCACGTCAGACCGCGCGTGCATCAGATCACTCCGGCGACGCTGTGACATCGGCTCATGCCGCTCATCGGGCGCCACGCGTGCTCTCTTTGCTGTCCAACGAGTGGGTCGTTGACACCCGAGTGCGCCAGTGGTGATCCGAAGTTGCCTGACGGGATTTGGACGGCTCCGACGAACGGGCGATTCGACTGCTTTGTCGGTCTCACACTGGTCGGACTGGAGCAAACCTGGAGCACGGGTGCGCTGGCAGTGTGGGGGGTCACGGGTTCGAGCCCCGTCAGCTCCACTTCTTGATCAAGCCTTCCCGGGCCGGATGGGCACGGTGCGCTTGTGTGGGTCGCCGTCGACGGCGGGCCGGAATACGCGGCGCCGGAAGTCGCTGCGTCGCCGTGGGTAGCCCGGCGGGCTGGTGAACACGAAGTCGCCGGTTGTGGTCGACAGGTGCATCTGAAGGAGGCCGGCGAGGAACCGGGGCAGGGTGATAGTGCGGGCGCAATATGTCGAACTTCGCGACGGTTCACGAGTTCGTTGGGACGGAAACGCTTGGACGAGCAGTAACTCTTGACGGCAATTCCCGCTGCCACTCTCGTGCCGCTGATCGCGCGCGCCACGTGGCCTCGTGCGGCTGTGCTGGCACAGCTACAAGGTGGCTAGCGCGTCCGTCGGGGTCAGCCGGGCGGCGCGGATGGCAGGGTAGAGGCCAGCCGCGGCGCCGACCGGGAGCGTGACGATCACCCCGCCGGCGATGACCAGCGGGGGCAGCACGACCGGCCAGCTCTGCAGAGCGTCGTAGGACGCGGTAACCAGGCCGCCGAGCAGCACGCCGCCGACCCCGCCGATAGCTGACAGGATCAGCGACTCCATGAGGAACTGCCATCGGATCTGCCCGCGGGCTGCGCCAAGCGATCGGCGCAGGCCGATCTCGCCACGCCGTTCGAGCACGGAGATCACCATGGTGTTGGCCACGCCGACCCCCCCGACAAGCAGCGCGACCGCGCCGAGCCCGAGCAGCAGGCCGTTCAGCGTACGGTCGGACGTGCGTTGCGCGGCTAGCGCGTCGGACGGGCGGGATACCTTGACCTCGAAGGGACTCTGCGGGTTCACGGTCGCCGGCAGCACCGTCCGGACCGCCTCGACCTGCGAGTCCGCTGATCGGCAGTAGATCGTCGTTGGGTGGCCGTCGAAATGCAGGTAGTCCCGTGCCGCTGCCCACCCGACCAGCGCGGCGTTGTCGAGCTCTGGCGCGAGTGGTAGCGGATCAAGCACCCCGGTTACGCTGAACCAGTGGCCACCGAGCCACACGCGCACACCGGGCGTGCGAATGTCGAGCCGCCGTGCGGTTTTCGAGCCGAGCACCACGGCCGGGTAGGACGCGGTCGCCTGGTTGAGCCAACTTCCGGTGCCGATCCGCCCGCCGACTGAGTCGAGCAGGTCTGGCATGGCGGCCAGAACGGAGATGCCGCCGGTGTTTCCGGCCGGGATGTGGTCGTTGCGGTACACCGCCGCCTGAACCCGGCCAGTCGCTGAGACCGAGCGCACCGGCCGGATCCGGCCCACCATCGGTACGGACTCGACCGGCAGCTTGGCCGCCTCGCCGAACACCGTGCTCCCCGGCTCGACGGTGAGCAGGTTGGTGCCGAGTTTGGCCAGCTCGCGATCGAGCTGCGCGCGGCTGGAGGCCGAGATGCCCACCACGGCAACCATGGCGGCGATGCCGATCGCGATCCCCAGTGCCGCCAGCGCCACCCGCAGCGGGCGCACCCGCAGTCCGACAGCCCCGACGAGAACGGCGTCTACGGGACCGAGCCGGGTCGGCCGCAACACTTTCCGAGCGTCGCCGGGCATCACATCACCCTGCCGTCGCGCATGAAGACCCGGCGCGGCAGGCGTTCGGCGATCTCCCGGTCGTGGGTGATCACCACGACCGTGGTGCCCGCTTCGTTCAGCTCGCGCAGGATCGCCAGCACCCGCGCGCCGGAGTCGGTGTCCAGGTTGCCGGTCGGCTCGTCCGCCAGCAGCAGAGCCGGTTCCCCGACAATGGCGCGCGCGATGGCTACCCGCTGGCGCTCGCCGCCGGAAAGTTGGTGTGGCCGGTGGCTCAGCCGCTGCCTCAACCCGACGCGGTCCAGCGCGATCTCGGCCCGGCGCCGGCGATCTCGGCGCCCCACGCCCGCGTACAGCAACCCATCCGCCACATTGTCCACAGCGGACAGTTCGGCGGCAAGGTGGAACCGCTGGAAGACGAAGCCGATGCGGCGTGCGCGCAGCGTGGACAGCTGGCGGTCGGACAGCCGGGCCACGTCGTGCCCGTCGACGAGCACGGTGCCCGCCGAGGGACGGTCCAGTGTCCCGATGATATGCAGCATCGTGGACTTGCCGGAGCCGGACGGACCGACGACGGCCAGCAACTCGCCCCGTCCCACTTCCAGGTCGACGCAACGCAGCGCCGAGACCTCTCCCGGGTAGTTTTTGGACACGCCGCTCAACCGCACCACGTCCCCGGTCATGCCGGCACCCGCACAGTCATGCCCGCCGCGATGCCCGCGCCACGGATCTCCACCCGCCCGTCGGCGAACAGCCCTGTCTCCACCGCGATGACCCGGCTTCCGCCGTCCTCGACGACCTCGACCGCATAACCACCGTCGATCGGCGCGAGCAGCGCGGCGACCGGCACCGTGAGCACGTCGGGGTGCTGCTGGGCGGTGTAGCGCACCTGCACGGGGGTCCGGTTGAGAGGGCCGAGCGCCGCCTGGTCCGCGACCGATACCGTGACCGGAACCGTGGCGTTTGCCGCGCCGCCGCCTTGGGTGTTGTTCGACTCGCCCTGCGCGGGCGGCAGACTCGCCTCGCTGCCGACTGAGGACACCACGCCCTCGACCCGGGTCCCGCCCGGCAGCTCGACCGTGACCTTGGTTCCGGCGACCGCCCACGGTGTGCTCCGGGCCGGTGCGGTCACCGTGACGACCTTGGTGTTGGCGGTGTAGGTGAGGATCTGCCCCTGCGCCGGCGATCCAACCCGGGCCGAGCGGGCGGCGACGCGAACGGTCCCGGGGACGTACACGATCGCGTCGATGCCGACCATGCCCGTCTCCTCGATGCGCAGGCGCTTCTGCCAGCGCTTGACCGCCGCCACGGTGGTCTCGGTGTACCGGTCGTCCACGGTGAAGCCGCCATAGCCGAGCGCTTTCAGGTTGGTCTCGAACTGCTTCACGTCGGGGCCGGCGGTGTCCAGCGCGAGCGGCCGATACATCGGCAAGTCGCCGTAGAGCAGCGGCACCGGTTTCTCGTCCGCGCGCAGTAGGACGTCGCCCCGGGCCAGCACCGTGCCGACCGCCGGCAGCCAGGTCAGGGTGCCGGCGACCTTGGACTCGATCGGCTCCGCGGGTCCGTAGCCGAGCTCACCGTCCACCACCGTGGTCTCGGCCATGGTCATCGTGGTCACCTGGGCCGTGCCGCCGGGCTCGGCGGCCGGCGCCGGTGTGGTGGGTCGGTCCGGTCGAAGCCCGAAGAAGACGGCGACGACCGCGATCGCCGCCGCCGGCGCGGCGGCGCCAAGGACGAGCATGACGCGTCCCGCCCGAGAGCGCCGGTCCCCGCTCATCCGCCGACCGTGCCCTTCCCGGACGGCAGCACGGACTGGCACGCCTGCTCGGCCGCGGGCAGCTTGGGATCGTTCTTGAGCTGTCGGGAGAGCTCGTCGCTCATCCGCTGCTCACCGCTCTGCGGGTCCGGATCAGGATAGGCAGGCACGCCGTGCTCGCGAATGCACGCGGCATATCGCTGCCGCGCTTCGATGTCTTCCTGCGCTGGCTTGTCCACGTCACCGCCGGTCGGCAACGACTCCCGGCATTCCTGAAGCGCGACCGATACTCTGTCTGCCGGGACGCGGTTCTTGTCGATCTGCGGAAGGCCCTCCTCGGTTGGCTGGTCGAGCAGTGGGATGCCGTGCTGGGTAAGGCAATCGCGATACTGCTTGATCCTCATTTCCCGGTCGGCGGCCTGGGTGGACGTCGTCGTCCCCCCAGCTGAGACCACGCCTTCGTCGCCATTGCCGGTCGAGCAGCCGGCTAGTCCGGCGGTCGCCAGCACGGCAATTCCGGCGAGGAGGAGGGACGCGCGCGGCGACCGGCGGTATGACTTGATCATTCCTGAGCCCCTGTCACTAAGGTCACGGACGATTAGACTCGCGGCCGTATAAGACCGTCATCAGCGCCTGGGGCTTATGACCGTTTTAGTGGCGAAGGGGGATCATGAACGGAGCAACCGCGATATTGTCGAGGAGGCGGGTCGGTGCGCGTGCTCGTCGTTGAGGATGAGGAGTTGCTGGCTGACGCCATCGCCGAAGGGCTGCGCCAGGAGGCCCTCGCCGTCGACGTCGCCTATGACGGATCCACCGCGCTGGACCGACTGGAGCTCAACGAGTACGACGTGCTCGTGCTCGACCGCGATCTGCCGCACGTGCATGGCGACGAGGTTTGCCGGCGGCTGGTGGCCTCCGGCGCATCGACCAGGGTGCTGATGCTCACCGCGGCGGACGAGGTCAGCGACCGGGTCGATGGACTGTCGCTCGGTGCGGACGACTACCTGCCGAAGCCGTTCGCGTTCCCGGAGTTCGTCGCCAGGGTCCGGGCGCTGGGCCGTCGGGCTCGGCCGGCCGCGCCGCCGGTGCTGTGCCGGGCTGGCGTCATGCTGGATCCCGGCCGTCGTGAGGTGTTTCGCGACGGGCAGGCCATTTCCCTGTCCCGCAAGGAGTTCGCCGTACTCGAGGAGCTGTTGCGCGGGGACGGGATGGTAGTGAGCTCCGAGCAACTGCTGGAACGGGCGTGGGACGAGAACATCGACCCGTTCACCAACGTCCTGCGGGTCACGGTGATGACGCTGCGCCGCAAGCTCGGCCCGCCGCAGGTGGTCGAGACCGTCGCCGGTGTCGGGTACCGGATCCCGTGAGGGCGCGCGGCTGGACCGTGCGGGCACGGCTGACCGTGCTGTACGGCTGTCTGGTCTTCCTAGCCGGCGCCGCTCTGCTCGCGGTGGTGTACTACCTGCTGGACCGAAGCGTCGCGAACCAGCCCATCGAGGTTCCGGTCGTCTCTGTCGTCGACACGGGCGGCGATCAGGCGGCCGTCGAACTAAAGCAGCGCCAAGCGGCCGCGGAGGCGCAGATGCGCGAGAGTTTCCGGCAGCGGACCGTGCTACCGCTGCTGGAGCGGTCGCTCATCGCGCTCGGCGGGCTCACCGTGGCCGGCCTCGCGGCGGGCTGGCTGATCGCCGGGCGGACGCTGCGGCCGATCCACCGGATCACCACGACGGCCCGGCGGGTCGCGGACCGGAACCTGCACGAGCGGATCGCGCTTGGCGGACCCCGGGACGAGCTGCGGGAGCTGGCCGACACCTTCGACGACATGCTGTCCCGATTGGACGCCGCGTTCGAGGGCCAGCGCCAGTTCGTCGGAAATGCCTCGCACGAGCTGAAGACCCCGCTCGCGATCAACCGGACGCTGCTCGAGGTCGCGATGAACCGGTCGGACACACCGCCGGCACTGCGGCAGCTGGGCGAGACCCTGCTTGAGGTGAACTCCCGGCACGAGCGACTGGTTGACGGTCTGCTCACGCTGGCCCGGTCCGAGCACACGATTGCGAATCCGATGCCGGTGGACCTTGCCGAGGTGGCCGGCGACGTGATCGGACATGCCCGGCACGAGTCCGAGCGGCTGGATGTGAGCGTGGCGCTCGAGGCGAGCGCGGCGCCCGTGTGCGGGGATCCACTGCTGCTTGAACGGTTGGTGCAGAACCTGGTGCACAACGCCGTCCGGCACAACAGGGCGGGCGGCTGGGTGCGGGTCGTGGTCGAGGCCGATAACCACGCGGCCCGGCTGGTCGTGGCGAACACCGGCCGGCCCGTGCCCGCGGCCAGCATCGCGTCGATCTTCGAACCGTTCCAGCGAATCACGAGCCGGGTCGGGTCCACGAGGGGGACCGGGCTCGGCCTGTCGATTGTCCGATCGGTGGTCCGGGCGCACGGCGGTTCGGTGTCCGCAAAGGCACGGGCCGAGGGCGGCCTGGTGGTCGAGGTCAGCCTGCCTGCCGAAGCGGCGGGTTGATCGCGCCGCTATCAGGTCCGGTTCGGTAGGTCAAGAAACGAACCCTCGCGACTGTCCGCTGCCACGCCCCGACGCGAGGATCTCCTATGTCCGCATAGTCGGCTTGAAGGGGAGTTCATGCAGTTCAAGAGAATGTTGACGGTCCTGGTCGCCAGCGCCGTCGCGATCCTGGGGATCCTGATCAGCGCCGCTCCGGCGAGTGCCACGGCAAAGAACGGTGTCGTCGAGTCCGGCGAGTTCGGCCTGTACTTCGTGCAGGGCAGCAGCGGGCTGGTCTTCGATCTGTTCGTCGACGACCTCGACTTCCGCGACGACGTGTTCCCCGGCACCGGCATTTCGGCCGACAACAACACCGAGTCGTACCGGAACCGGGACTCGTTCTGGTGGCACGTGTACACGGGTGTCGGCCTCACCGGTTCGCACGGGTGCCTGCCGCCGGGCCACGTCGGGAACGCGTCGGCGACCTTCCGTAACACCATTTCGTCGGCGGAGTTCCTGTCCGTCGGCTGCTGATCGAGGATTTCATGCCGATCGTCGCTCTGCGCACGCTTCCGCCGGGCAGAGCGACGATCTTCACATACGTGGCAGGGGGAGCGTCATGCGGTTAGCGAAGATGGCAACGTCGCTGGTAGCCGGGTCGGTCGTGGTCGGAGCGCTGGCGGGGACCGCCCCGGCGAGCGCGGCCACGGGAAAGAACGGTGTGCTCGAGCCCGGCGAGATCGGCTTCTACCGGGGGTTCCTTGCGGGTCCCGTCTTCGACCTGAGCACCGGGGATCCGGATTTCTCGGACGATCACTTTCCCGGCACGGCCATCCCGGTGGCCGGCAACATTGATTCTGTCCGGAACAGAGACACCCGGCACTGGGTGGCCTTCACCGGCCGCAACTTCACGGGATCACAGCTGTGCCTTGCGCCCCGCACGGCCGGAACCCTGGCGCCGGGCAGGGACATCAGTTCGGCTATTCCGGGTATCTGCTGAGCACGGGAGGATTGATGTTTTCGAGTCGGCGACTCACGCTGAGCCTGTGCGCCATGAGCCTGCTCGGCGTTGCCGCCTGCTCCGCAGGCGAGCAGGGGCAGGACAACGGCGAACCTGCGATCGGCACCATTCCCACCCTGCTGGCGAGCGTCGATCTTCGGCTGCCCGTGCAGGACTATCTGATGACCGAACAGCAGGCCGCACGGTTCGCCAAGGCAAGGGTGGCGCTGATCCAGCAGTGCATGAAGCGGTTCGGGATCGACTATGTGGTTCCCGATCTGCCGTCCGGTTACGGGCCACGGAGCCTGACCGACCGCCGGTACGGGGTCACGGATGCTGAGTTGGTGCGGCGCTACGGATACGGGCTGGGTGAACGGGATCCCGCGTTGCGGCCGAAACCGGTCAAGCCCGACATCGGCCCGGACGGCGAGAGCGCGCTCTTCGGCGATGGGCCGACCGTAGTGCGCGGGATCGGCGTTCCCGACGGCGGTTGCGCCGGGGAGGCCGACCGAGGGCTCGACCGCACCGTTCCGTCCGGCGCCGACCCGCAACTGGGCAACAACCTGCAGTTCCAGTCGTTCGAGGCCTCGAAGAAGGACAGCCGAGTGCGCGCGGTGTTCACGGCGTGGTCGTCCTGTATGGCGGAATCCGGATATCACTACCGCGATCCGCTCGCATCCGTCGCAGACCCGAGGTTCTCCGGGCGGGAAGTGACCCAGGAGCAGATAGACGTAGCCGAGGCGGATGTGCGGTGCAAAGGGAAGTCGAACCTCATCGGTATCTGGTTCACCGTGGAATCGGCATACCAGAAGCGGGAGATCGACCGGAACCCCGCGGCATTCGCGGCCTGCAAGGAGGCGCTCGCGGCACGCGCAAGAGCCGCGGAAGCCGCGGCTCCGTCAGGTTAGTTCGAACCGCCCTCCAGAGAGATCGCGAACCGGACGAGGTCGGCGCTGCTCACGGCGCCGACCTTTCCGCGAATGCGGCGCAGGTAAGTGTCGACGGTGTTAATCGCAATGCCCATTTGGCGGGCAATCTGCCGGTATGTGAGACCGTGTGCGAAATGGACAAGAACCTCGCGCTCACGTGGAGAAAGCTCCGAGCGACCCGACATCAATGATCTTCCCCCAAGATCGATTTGGAAGGGCGAACAGCCGCGACATCCCCTCATCATGATACTACTTGGAAAATTGCGTACTGTCGACCCACCCAGAAGTGCCAAAGGACACTGCGTGTCAGAAACAGTGTGTTGATATTGGCGTGTCGACGATCAACAGAGGCTCCGACCTGCCCCGCGAAGGACCATCCGCATGCCGAGCCGATCGAGCCGGAAGATGCGGCGGTTGTCGGCCCACGGCAGGCTGTAGCGACGGATCGTACGGTCGACAACCTGAATATCAGGTTGGTCGTGATGGTGGGGACTGTCTCGAGGTCCGCAGGCCGAGATGGTCTCGGCGCGTTGGCGGGGTCTGCCGTCGTTGAGCGCTGTGATCAGTCGGTGGTGCGTGAGCGCTGGTGCACCACCGTTTGGCAGAGGGAGACCAATGATCGGGTTATTGAGGAGATCGCGGCCTCGGTTGCTCCCGCACGGGTTATTGCATGGCTCTGCGAGTGCCGTCTGCAATTTCCCTGAGGGTGGGGAGGTCGCGGATGACCAGGTGTTGGCGGCCGGTCGTGATGAGCCGCCCGGCCTTCAAGGTTCGAATGACCTTCTTGATCGAATCGACGGACGCACCGGTGAAGGTCGCGAGATCCCGCTGGCTGAAGGGCAGCATCATGCCGTCACCGCCGGGCCTGTCGAGCCCATGTCGGCAAGTTCGACCAAGGCCTCGGCTAGGTGTGTGTCCCGTGGATCTTGGGGTGGAGTCAGGGTAGAACCGGGTGATGCTGGATCGTCATGATCTGACTGATGCGGAGTGGGCGCTGCTGGAGCCGTTGTTGCCGGATCGGAGTCCGCGGCGGGGTGGCCGGTGGATGGATCATCGGTTGGTGATCGATGCGGTGGTGTGGCGGACGAGGACTGGGACGCTGTGGCGGGATTTGCCGTCGTGTTACGGGACCTGGAAGACGATCTACAATCGGCATCGCCGGTGGGCCGTTGGTGGGGTGTGGGCGGCGCTGCTGGAGCAGTTACGGCGGGGGTGTGATGGGCCCGAGGGTCCGGACTGGACGGTGGCGGTGGATGGCAGCGTGGTGCGGGCGTATCAGCATGCTGCTGGTGCCCGCCGCACGCCGTCGGCGCAGGTTGAGGTCGCTGCCGGGCACACAGGGGGCCGGGTCGAATGACGAGGATCAGCGGTCGGATGGTGAAGCTGTGGGCCGTTGCCGCGGTGGGCTGAGCACCAAGATCGTGCTCGCGGCCGATCGGGGGGTGCGGCCGTTGTCGCGGGTCATCCTCGCTGGTCACCGGCATGACTCGATCGCGTTCTGGCGGGTGATGGCCGTGATCCGCGTCCTGCGGCTCGGGGTGGGGCGGCCCCGCATCACCCCACGGCATCTACTGGGTGACAAGGCTTTCTCCAGCAAGGCCATCCGCGGTTACCTGCGTCGGCGGGGTATCCGCGCGACCATTCCCGAGCCCGCCGACCAGATCAAGCACCGCCGGGCGCGGGGCCGTCGCGGCGGACGTCCGCCCACCTTCGACGCTGATCGTGACAAGCAGCGCAATGTCGCCGAGCGCGGCAACAACAAGCTCAAGCAGTACCCAGCTGTGGCCACCCGCTACGACAAGCGCGAGTACATCTACGCCGCCACCGTCGATGTCGCTTCGATCAGAATCTGGCTCCGCGACCCCGTCACATGATCCACAAGACAGGCCCTAGCCTCGAGATTTCGTGACTTGGTCGGCGACACGGTGCCGTGATGCACGGAAGTGCCTGTCCTGCACGGGAAACTTGGGATTGCGAAGTCACAAGTATCGCCGTGTGGGAAGGCACTCCGTAGGTGAAGCGTAACCCA
>NZ_DASZCQ010000090.1:0-6386 GCF_035942955.1 Actinophytocola sp.
GTCCAGCACGGTCGGCGAGGCCGTGCTGGCCACCGCCGGCACCTCGGCGGCGGTCGCCGAGCTGGCCGCCGCGGTGCTGCGGCCAGGGGACACCGTGGCCGTCGAGGACCCCGGCTACCAGCGCGCGGTCGGCGCGCTGCGGGCCGCGGGCCTGCGGATCGTGCCGGCCCCGGTGGACGCCGACGGCCTGCAGGTCGACGCCGTCCCGGCGACCGTGCGGGCGGTGTACTGCTCACCCGCGCACCAGTACCCGCTCGGCGGGCGGATGGCCGCCGGGCGCCGGGTCGCGCTGGTCGAGCGGGCCCGCCGGGAGGGCTGGCTGGTGATCGAGGACGACTACGACGGCGAGCTGCGTTACGACGTGGCCCCGCTGCCGCTGCTGGCCGCGCTGGCCCCGGACGTGGTGGTGCACCTCGGCACCACGAGCAAGATCCTCACCCCGACGCTCGGCGTCGGCTGGATGGTCGCCCCGCCGCCGGTGGTGTCCGCCGTGCTGGCGCACCGCGAGGCGGGCGGCACCGGGCCGGCGGCCGCGGGCCAGCTGGTGCTCGTCGAGCTGGCCCGGCACGGCGACCTGGGGCGGCACCTGCGCCGGCTGCGCCGCGAGCTGTCCGAGCGCCGGCAGATCCTGGCCGAGGGGCTGGTCGCCGGCGGCGTGCCGGTGCTCGGCGACGAGGCGGGCGCGCACGTGGTGGTGCTGGTCGGCTCCGCAGAGGAGGAGCGGGAGCTGCTGCGCCGGGCCCAGCGCCGCGGGCTGCTGCTTGACGGCCTGGCCCGGCACCACTGCGGCCGGCCGCGCTGGTTCGGCGTCGCTCTCGGTTATGCCGCCTGCTCGCGCGAGCAGCTCCGGGAGGCGCTGCCGGTGCTGGTCGAGCTGCTCCGCCGCCCGGGTAGGGTCGTGGCCCATGGCTGACTCCAAGCTTCGCGTGGCGGTGGTCTTCGGCGGGCGCAGCTCGGAGCACGCCGTGTCGTGCGTGTCCGCCGCCAGCGTGCTCGCCAACCTCGACCCGGACCGCTTCGAGGTGCTCCCGGTCGGGATCACCCCGGACGGCGCCTGGGTGCTCGGCCCGGCCGAGCCGAAGACGCTGGAGATCCAGGACCGCCGCCTGCCGAGCGTGTCCACCGGCACCGCGCTCACCCTGCCGGCCGACCCGACCTCGGCGCGCCTCGTCGTGCTCGACCGCGGCCGGGAGGGCGAGGTCCTGTCCGGCATCGACGTGGTCTTCCCGGTGCTGCACGGCGCCTACGGCGAGGACGGCACGATCCAGGGCCTGCTGGAGATGGCCGGAATCCCGTACGTCGGCGCGGGCGTGCTGTCCAGCGCGGTGGTGATGGACAAGGAGTACAGCAAGAAGCTGCTCGTCGCCGAGGGGCTGCCGGTCTGCCGGTACGAGGTGCTGCACCGCGGCGAGACCACCCTGACCGACACGCAGAAGGCCGGGCTCGGGCTTCCGGTGTTCGTCAAGCCCGCGCGGGCGGGGTCGTCCACCGGGATCAGCAAGGTGACGTCCTGGCCCGAGCTGGACGCCGCGGTGGCGCTCGCCCGGTCGATCGACCCCAAGGTGCTGGTCGAGGCCATGGTGGTGGGTCGCGAGGTGGAGTGCGGCGTGCTTGAGTTCCCCGACGGGCGCCTCGAGGCCTCGCTGCCGGCGGAGATCCGCCTGGTCGGGGCCGGCGTCGACTGGTACGACTTCGACTCCAAGTACCTCGACGACGTGTGCGAGCTGGACATCCCGGCCAAGCTCGACGACGCGGTGACCGAGCGCCTGCGCGCCATGGCCATCGCCGCGTTCCGCGCGCTGGACTGCCAGGGCCTGGCCAGGGTCGACTTCTTCGTCGGCGCCGACGGCACGCTCACCCTCAACGAGCTGAACACCATGCCCGGGTTCACCCCGACCTCGGCCTACCCCAAGATGTGGGAGGTCACCGGCGTCGACTACCCGACCCTGCTGGCAACCCTCATTGACACCGCCATCGCCCGCGGCACCGGCCTTCGTTAGGACCGGGCCCGCGCTAGCCTGGCCGCCGCTGCAGCTTCCCTCGCACCGTCTCGGAGATCTCCTGCAGCGGTCCGGTGCCCGCATCTCCCGGGACGGTCAGCGCCACATACGCGGTCCGGTCGACGACGTACCACGTGGTGGCGCCGTCGCCTTGGACCGGCAGCCAGCTCACCCCGGAGATGTCCCTCAGCTGGGCGGTCGGGGTCAGCTCGGGCGGGCGGGGCAGGCCGCAGCGCAGCACGACCGGCTCACCCCCGTCTCCCCAGGCCACGGTGGCCGGCGGCGCGGGCTCGGCCAGCGGCAGCCGGCCCAGCGTGCGCGAGCCGCTGCTCAGCCGGGCCGGCAACCGTCCGAGCAGCGCGGCGCAGGCCGGCGAGTTCGCGTCGGGGGCGTCGACGGGAACCAGTGCCAGCGGCCCGGTGCGGGGTGCCGAGGTGGTCGTCGTCGGTGGCGGCGCCGGGACCGGAGCGTCCCCCACCAGCCTGCTGATCACGATCACGCCCACGGCCAGTGCGAGGGCGAGCCCGACAGCGACACCAATGGTCCTGCGGGACAACGGCTCGGGAGAGGATCGGTCGGACACGGACCAACGAGAACACAGGGTCAGATATGGACCACCGGGCAGGTGAGCGTCCGCGTTATGCCTTCAACATTCTGTATACGCGCGACGACCAGTTGACCGAGCAGATCGACGTTGTCGGCCTCGGCCCGGACGATCACGTCGTAGGGCCCGGTCACGTCCTCCGCGGTTGTGACCCCCGCAATCTTGGCGATCTCTGCAGCGACCACTGCGGCCTTGCCAACCTCCGTCTGAATCAGGATGTATGCATGGACCACGGCGCGCCCCTTCGTGTCGATCTATGCCCAAGAGGTAGGAACGTGATGGGCAACGTACCGCAGTTGACCATCGTTGGGCGATCCGACTTTTCGTGCAGGGAGGCATTATGCGACCGAAACCTCCCGTAAACGGGCAGACAGTTGCCGATGTTGGTGAGTTCGGCCTCATTCGCCGGGTCATCAGCGGGCGGGCCCAACCGGCGAGCACGGTGCTCGGCCCCGGCGACGATGCCGCCGTGGTCGCCGCCGCCGACGGTCGGGTGGTGGCCAGCACCGACGTGCTCGTCGAGGGCGTGCACTTCCGGCTGGACTGGTCGTCCCCGGAGCAGGTCGGGCGCAAGGCGGTGGCGGTCAACCTGGCCGACATCGCGGCGATGGGCGCGGTGCCGACCGGCGTGCTGGTCGGGCTGGCCTGCCCCGGCCGGACCGAGGCCAGCATGATCGAGGCGCTGGCCGCCGGGATGTGGCAGGAGGCGGCGCGGGCGCGGGTCGGCCTGGTCGGCGGGGACATGGCGAGCACAGGGACGGGGGACGTCATGATGATCTCGATCAGCGCGCTCGGGGACCTGCGGGGGCGGGCCCCGGTCACCCGGGGTGGCGCGTTACCCGGCGACATCGTGGCCGTGTGCGGGCGGCTCGGCTGGGCCGCCGCCGGTCTCGCCGTGCTCGGCAGGGGCTTCCGCTCGCCGGTCAGCGTGGTCAACGCGCACCGCAACCCGGAGCCGCCGTACGAGGCCGGACCGCAGGCCGCCGAGGCCGGCGCCACCGCGATGATCGACGTGTCCGACGGGCTGCTCGCCGACCTCGAGCACCTCGCCGAGGCCTCGGGCATCGCCATCGACGTGCGGACCGACCTGCTCACCGTGGACCAGAAGCTGGTCGACGTGGCCACCGCGCTCGGCGCCGACTCCATGCACTGGGTGCTGACCGGCGGCGAGGACCACGCCCTCGCCGCGACGTTCCCCGAGCCCGCCGCCGTCCCCGATGGCTGGACCGCGATCGGCACCGTGACCCGTGGGCGCGCGGTGACGGTGGACGGCAAGCCGTACGAGGGCCCCGCCGGCTGGCAGCACTGGCGCTGAGCGGTCACGTTGAATAGGACTCGTGGAGATCCGCGTCGTCCCCTACGACCACCCCGATGCCGGCTCGTTGATCGACGAGGTCCAGCAGGAGTACGTGGTCCGGTACGGCGGGCCGGACGGCACCCGGGTGGACCCGGCGCAGTTCGCCCCGCCGCGCGGCCTGTTCCTGGTCGGCTACCTCGACGGAGCGCCGGTGGCCTGCGGCGGCTGGCGGGCGCACGCCGACGGTGTCGTCGAGGTGAAGCGCATGTACGTCGTGCCGGCCGCCCGCGGTCGCGGCCTGGCCAGGGCGATGCTCGCCGAGCTGGAGCTGTCCGCGAAGCGCGCCGGCGCCCGCCGGCTCGTCCTGGAGACCGGGAGCAGGCAGCCGGAGGCGGTGGCCCTCTACCGGTCGAGCGGCTACACCGACGTGCCCCCCTTCGGCTACTACGCGAACGCCCCGGAAAGCGTCCACCTCGG
Source organism: Actinophytocola sp. (assembly GCF_035942955.1). Lineage (GTDB taxonomy): Bacteria > Actinomycetota > Actinomycetes > Mycobacteriales > Pseudonocardiaceae > DASYTH01. Next base: position 4,379 of record NZ_DASZCQ010000090.1, read on the forward strand.
CAAAACCCTGGGTTAGGGACTCGATAAGGTTTCCCGACGTGGCCGCACGACCGTTGTCCGAGATCATCGATCCCGGTTGGGCGGAGGCGCTGGCGCCCGTCGCCGACCGCATCGCCGCCATGGGGGAGTTCCTGCGGGCGGAGGTCGCGGCGGGCCGGCGCTACCTGCCGGCCGGGGAGCACGTGCTGCGCGCGTTCACCAAGCCGTTCGCCGACGTCCGGGTGCTGATCGTCGGGCAGGACCCGTATCCGACGCCGGGGCATCCGGTCGGGCTGTGCTTCTCGGTGGCCCCCGACGTTCGCCGGCTGCCGGGCAGCCTGGTCAACATCTTCACCGAGCTGCACAACGACCTCGGCCACCCGATGCCGTCCTGCGGTGATCTGACGCCGTGGGCCGAGCGCGGCGTGCTGCTGCTCAACCGCGCGCTGACCGTCGAGCCCCACAAGCCCAACTCGCACCAGGGCAAGGGCTGGGAGGAGGTCACCGAGCAGGCGATCCGCGCGCTGGCCGCCCGCGGCGGCCCGGCCGTGGCCATCCTCTGGGGCCGCAACGCGCGCAACCTCAAGCCGCTGCTGGGTTCGATCCCGTGCATCGAGTCGGCGCACCCGAGCCCGATGTCGGCGCACAACGGGTTCTTCGGCTCGCGGCCGTTCAGCCGGGCCAACCAGCTCCTCGAGCAGCAGGGCGCGGAGCCGATCGACTGGAAGCTGCCTTGACCTCGTCCTAACTCGAGGTTGCAGCCTTGAGCCATGTCATTCACCCAAGCCGAGCTCGACTACCTCGGCTCCCAGGTGCTCGGCCGCCTCGCCACCGTGGCACCGGACGGCACACCGCAGGTCAGCCCGACCGGGTTCCGGTACAACGCCGAGCTGGGCACGATCGACATCGGCGGGCACAACATGGCCCGGTCCAAGAAGTTCCGCAACGTCGCCGCCGGCAGCCGTGCCGCCTTCGTGGTCGACGACATCGAGTCGACCAAGCCGTGGAAGGTCCGCGGGGTCGAGGTACGCGGCGACGCCGAGGCCCTCACCGGCGCCACCGCCCCCGCCGGTCTCCCGGGCACTCCCGGCGAGATCATCCGCATCCATCCGCGCCGCATCGTGAGCTGGGGACTCGGCGAGTCCGAGCCCTACCGCGTGAACGCCAGATCCGTCGCATCGAGCCGTTCGGTGAAGACGCGAAACCGGCGCCGGTGAAGGGGGCCGGCGCCGGTTTCGGTTCAGGTCTCAGCCGCGGGTGACCTTGCCCGCCTTGAGGCAGGACGTGCACACGTTCATGCGCTTGCGCTGCGAGATTCCGATCTTCGCGTGCACGGTCTGGATGTTCGGGTTCCAGCGGCGGCTGGTGCGCCGGTGGGAGTGCGAGACCGACTTGCCGAAGCCCGGCCTCTTGCCGCACACATCGCAAACGGCAGCCACGTCAAACACTCCTTTGTCGGTGTTACCCCCAGGTGCAACGTTCCAAGTCTAACGTCGCACCCTGTCGGGCCCAAACCGGCCCCCGGCTACCCTCCCGCATGTGCTGCAGGCTCTTGACGCCGGTGAGGTGCGGCGCTGGGCCGCCGGGTGCGTGCAGGCGCTCGGCGCGCACCGGGAGGCGATCGACCGGATCAACGTCTTTCCGGTGGCGGACAACGACACCGGGTCGAACCTGCTGCACACCGTGCGGGCCGCGCTCGACGCCCTGCTGCACGCCCCCGCGGAGACCGCGGGCGCCGCGCTGGGCGCGCTGGCCAGGGGCGCGCTGGCCGGGGCGCGCGGCAACTCCGGGGTGATCGTCTCCCAGCTGCTGCGCGGGCTCGCCGCCGAGCTGGCCGACGCCGGCACGATCACCGGGCCCGGGCTGCGCGCGGCCCTCGCGCACGGCGCGAAGCTGGCCACCGCCGCGGTCTCCGAGCCGGTCGCCGGCACCATGCTCACCGTGCTCGACGCGGCCGCGGCCGGCGCGCGCGGCGCGGACACCCTGGCCGAGGTGGCGGAGTCGGCGGCCCGGGCCGCGGCCGAGGCCC
>NZ_DASZCQ010000091.1:0-7058 GCF_035942955.1 Actinophytocola sp.
GGGGCGGGGGCGGCGCCCCCGGTCAGCAGGGCGACGACGCCGACGGCGGCGACCACCGGGCTGCGCAGCCTGGCCCGCCACCGGGCGGCCGGGGCGGGCGCGGCCACCCGCCGGCGACCCGCGCCGAGCGCGCCGGACAGCCGGCGCCACCCCGCTTCTACGTCCACAGTGGACTCAACCGCCAGCGCCGCGCCGGCGGACGTCGCGTCCTTTCGGGCGGCGGCCAGCCCGGAAAGGCACACCGGGCAGCTCGCGACGTGCTCCCGGTCGGCGTCGGCGACACCGGCCGGGTCGTCGACGAGCCGGCGCAGCGTGCCGTCACTCGGATGCCGCATGGTTCAACTCCTTGCGAAGGGCGGACTCGGCGCGGCGCACGGTGGTGCCCACGCTGCCCGGGGAAAGATCGAGCGCGGCGGCGACCTCGGCGTAGCTGAGGCCGCTGTGCCGCAGGACGAGGGCGACAGCCTGCCGGTGGGGCAGCCGCGCCAGCGCCGCCCGCACGCGGCGGCGCTCGTCGCGGGTCACCACCGCGTCGGCGACGTCCGGACCGACGGCATCGGGGTTGCCGGCGGCCTCTTCGCGGGAGGCGCGGCGGCGGCCGGAGCGCAGGTGGTTCAGCGCGGTGTGCGCCGCGGCGACGGACAACCACGGCACCGCCTCGCCGGCCGGCACCGAGGAGCGCCCGAACGCCACGAACACCTCCTGCGCCACGTCCTCGGCCTCGTCGCGGGAGCCGAGCACGCGCGCGGCCACGGCGACGACCCGCGGATAGGTGGCGCGGAAGACCTGCTCGAGGTCGGGTCGGACGGCCCCTCGTCGCGCAGGACTCGACACGACCACGCCACCCCTACCCTTCCGCTCGGCTCGCCCGGCCGCCGCGCCGGCTGGGTCGGGGGACCGAGCGGCGGGCCGGGCGACGGCCGGTGCGCTCCCACCATGCCCTACGTCCACATCCCTTGAGCACCGCCGGCGCTCTACATGTGACACCGGCGCGAGAATTGGCGGCATGGACGACATCTGGTCGCGATGGCTGACCCGGCGCCGCCACGGTGGTGATCCGGAGGTGCTGCGCCGCACGAGGGAATGGCTGGCGCCGGTGCGCGACCGGGTGCTCGACGGCGCCGGGATCGCCGCGGGGCAGACGGTGCTCGACATCGGCTGCGGCGACGGGTTGCTCGGGTTCGGGGCGCTGGACCGGGTCGGCGACGACGGCATGGTGATCTTCAGCGACGTGTCGTCCGCGCTCGTCGACACCTGCCGGGAGGTCGCCGACGAGGCCGGCGTCGCGGACCGGTGCCGGTTCGTCGTCGACGGCCTGCCCGATCTGGCGGCGGTGCCGGACGCGAGCGTCGACGTCGCGCTCACCCGCTCGGTGCTGATCTACGTCGACGGCGCGGCCAAGCCGGCCGCCTTCGCCGCGATGCTCCGGGTGCTGCGCCCCGGCGGCCGGCTGTCGATGTTCGAGCCGATCAACCGGCACGGGCTCGGCGAGCCGCCGCACCGGTTGTTCGGCTTCGACGTGCGCGGCCACGAGGCGGCCGCGGCGAAGGTCCGGAACGCCTTCCAAGCCGACGGCCGCTCCGGCACCCTGCTCGACTTCGACGAGCGGGATCTGCTGGACTACGCCGAACGGGCCGGGTTCGTCGGGATCAAGCTCGACCTGATCGTCGAGCGCGAGGTCCCGGTCGAGCCCACGTTCCGCAACTGGGACGCCTACCTCGCCAGCGCACCGAACCCGCGGGCGGCGACGATCGGCGAGGTGCTGGACCGGGTCCTCGACCGCGCCGAGCGGGCCGCTCTCGAGCGTCACGTGCGCCCGCAGCTGGAGACCGGCACCGTCCGGTACCGCTCGGCCGTGGCCTACCTGCGCGCCACCCGCCCGGTCTGACCCGGGGCCGGCGCTACAGTGGGGCCGGCGCGGCCGGGGCCGCGTCCGGTCCGCGGGAAGGGCTGCGCCCACCTCGGGCATGCACCCACCTGATCGCACCTTCTTCCCCGCCCGGTGCCAGCGGACCGCGGGCGATGGGAAGGAGGCTGCCATGCCGCCCGCCACCGACGTCGAGAAGCTGCGCAAGCGGGCCAAGGACCTGCTGCGCGACCTGCGGGCCGGCCGGCCCGCCGCGCTGGACCGGCTCGCCGCGCACCACCCGAACCCGCCCGCGCCGCCGCGCCTGGCCGACGCCCAGCTGGTGATCGCCCGCGAGCACGGCTTCCCGAGCTGGCCCAAGCTGCACGCCTATGCCCGGCGGGTCGCCGCGCACGGGCCGACGCTGCGGCACGCGTTCGAGGAGAACGTCGACTACTACGCCGACCGGGCCGACGGTCTGCTGGCCTCGGCCACCGACGGCACCGCCGATGCCGTGGCGGCGTTCGCCCGGTGGGACGCGCCGCTGACCCGGCGCGGCGCCCGCACGGTGGTGGCAAGCGACCACGGGTTCGACACCTGGGCGGCGCTGTGCGAGCACGTCGAAGGGCTGGCCGCCGGCGGGGAGCCGTTCCACCGGGCCTGGCGGGCGATCCGCGCGCAGGACCCGGACGCGCTGGCCGCGCGGCTGGACCGGTTTCCCGAGCTGGTCGCCGCGCAGGGCACCAACGGCAACGACCTGCTCGGGCTGGCCGCCGGCACCCGCGACGAGCGGCTGGTCGCCCTGCTGGTCGAGCGCGGCGCCGACGTCGCACGCGGCAACGTGCACGGCTGGACCGCGCTGCACCAGGCCGGCTACTGCGGGCTGCCGCACATGGCGCGCGTCCTGCTCGAGGCCGGTGCGCCGGTGGACGTCTCGGCGCGCGGCGACGGCGGCACCCCGATGATCATCGCGCTGTTCTGGGGCCACCGGGACGTCGCGCGGCAGCTTGCCGAGCACGGCGTGGCGCCGCGCAACCTGCGGGCCGCCGCCGGACTCGACGACGTCGACCTGATCGACGAGCTGCTGTCCGCGACCGGCCGGCCGACCCCGGCGGCCGGCGCGCACCGGGCGTTCTACCGGCCGCACGGCGGCTTTCCGGCCTGGCGGCCGTCGGCCGATCCGCGGGAGGTGGTGGACGAGGCGCTGTCCTGGGCCGCCCGCAACGGCAGCGTGCGGGCGATCGAGCGGCTGCACGCGCGCGGCGCCGACCTGGACGCCGATGTCTACCGGGGCACGCCGCTGGCCTGGGCCGCGGCCCGCGGCGAGGCGGAAGCCGTGCGGCGGCTGCTCGCGCTCGGCGCCGATCCCGACCGCCGCGGCACGTTCGGCGGTCCGACGCACGGCCGTGGGGTGACCGCGCTGCACCTGGCCGCGCAGGACGGCCACGTCGAGGTCATCCGGGTGTTGCTGGACGCAGGCGCCGACCCCGCCGTGCGCGACGAGGTCTACGACTCCGCACCATCCGGCTGGGCCGACCACTTTGGACACTCCGACGCGGTGGAGTTGCTGGCCGCTCGGTGAGGTCCGCGTTCTGCCCGGCGCGGGGGCTATGGTGGGCGCATGGCCGACCGAACGCCCGCCGAGGTGACCAACCTGGACCGGTACGGGGATGCCGCGCTTGAGTGGAGCCGAGCCGAGGAGGCGCTGGCGGCCGGCCCGGTGAGCGGCTCGTTCTTCCTCGGCACGACCGGACCCGGCGGCCGCCCGCACGCGGCGGGCGTCGGCGCCGTGTGGCTCGACGGCGACCTCTACTTCGTCAGCGGGCCGGGGACCCGCAAGTCGCGCAATCTGGCGGCGAACCCGGCCTGCACCGTCTCGGCCAACCTGCCGGGGATCGACCTCGTCATCGAGGGCGAGGCGCGGCGGGTCACCGACCCGGCGACGCTGGAGCGGGTGGCCGCCCACTACCGCGACGACGCCGGCTGGCCGGCCGAGGTGGACGGGGATGCGTTCACCGCCCCGTACAGCGCCCCGAGCGCCGGACCCCCACCGTGGCACCTGTACACCGTCGCCATCCACACCGTCTTCGGTATCGCCGGCGCCGAGCCGAACGGCGCGACGCGCTGGCGCTTCCCACGCTGACCTACGGACCGGCCGGTTGCTCCGGCTTTCCGTCTGGGTGCCGGTTGATCCAGGACAGTCCGCCGAGGTCGAGCCGGTCGCGGGCGCGGGTCACGGCGACGTAGGCAAGCCGCGCCTCCGCGGGGTCGATCGGACCGGGGAGCGGCTCGCCGGTGGCGTCGACCTCCTGGTCGGGGTCCTCGGGCTCGTGAAAGTCGTTGGCAATGCGCACGGTCGGCCATTCCCGGCCCTTGGCCTTGTGCACGGTGGACACCGTGACCTCCGCGCCGGCCTCGTCACACAGCCGGGAGATCACGTCGAGCACGACGTCCACGCCGTGCTCGTCGATCACGTCGACGAACGGCTGCAGCTCGCGGCCGTCTGGGTCGTTCTCGGCGTAGTCCTGGACCTCGCCCCAGGTGGCGAACAGCAGCAGCTCGGGGTGGCTGGTGCGCCGGCCGCTCTTGAGGTCCCGCGCGGCGAGCGCCAGCTCGGACAGCGTGTCGCCGCGGCCGACCAGCGCGACGCGGCGGCCCATACTGAGCAGCGTGAGGATCTCGGCCATGGCGCCGCCGTTGGTGCGGCACAGGATCGCGTCCGGCCGCTCGACCTTGTCCAGTCCACTGTCGAGCGACGGCGATCCGGTGATCCGGATCGGCGCGCCGGCGATGGCCAGCCAGCGGTTCGCCTCCACCGCGATGCCTTCCCCGAACCGGAACGAGTGCGACAGGGTGAGCTGCACGCCATCGAAGCCGGTCATCACGTCCCTGGCGCCGCGCCAGCCGTAGATCGCCTGGCCGGAGTCGCCGACCATGACCAGCTGCGCGTGCCCGCGCTGGGCATTGAACACCTGCTCCACCACGGGGTTGGTGTCCTGCGCCTCGTCCAGCAGCAGGAACTTCCCGGTGATCACCGGTTCGGTCAGCGCCCACATCTTCAGGTAGTGGTCGTGCCGGAACCGCACCCGGCCGCGCTCGGGGTTCTGCAGGTCGACCCACATCCGCTCGGCGTACGGCAGCACCACCTCGGCGAGCTGGTCGTGCAGGTACTCCTCGCCGATCCCCCTGAGCCACGGCACATGCTGCGGACCGATCACCGCGTCGGCGGACTGGCAGTACCGGATCACCGTCTCCTGGGCCGCATACGCCAGGCCGCTTGCGGTGATCCGGCGTTGGCCCAGCCGCAGCTCCAGGTTGATGCCCAGCATCGCGGCCAGCTTCGCGCTCGACATCCGCGGCGCCTTCAGCCGGTCCTCGTAGCGCCAGCCGACGGCCCGGTAGGCCAGGCTGTGCGCGGTCCGGCAGTCGACGTTGCTTCCGAACGCGCCGCGCGCCTCGCGGGCGATGGCCGAGTTGAACGCGAGGTAGCGGCCCCACCTGCGGGTTCCGGCGGCCAGCATGGCCAGCGTCGTGGTCTTGCCGCTGCCCGCGCCGGCCTGCAGCACGAGGTGGTGGCCGGCGCAGAACTCGGTCACCGCCGCCCGCTGCTGCGGCGTTGGCTCGTGCTCCGGGGCGGAACGGCGCGCGGGCACTCGGCCTCCTCCCATCGCAAGCTGCAATCGGCATGATCACAATAGCCGCCGGCGCGCCGCCGGTGGGTACGATCTGCTGATGCCGCCCGGACGTGGTGCCCCGCAACCGCGGCAGGAGCTGAGGTTCTGCCGGTCCGCCGACGGCACGCGCATCGCCTACGCGCGGCACGGGTCTGGCCCGCCGCTGGTGATCGCCACGTGCTGGCTGAGCCACCTGCAGCACGACTGGCAGAGCCCGGTGTGGCGGCACTTCCTCGCCGACCTGGGCGAGTTCGCCACCGTCATCCGGTACGACGAGCGCGGGCACGGTCTGTCCGACTGGGACGTCGAGGACTTCGGCCTCGAGGCGCGGATCGCCGACATCGAGGCGGTGGTCGACGACGCCGGGCTCGACCGGTTCGCCCTGATGGCCATGTCGCAGGGCGGCCCGCCCTCGATCGCCTACGCGGCGCGGCATCCGGAGCGGATCTCCCGGCTGATCTTCTACGGCAGCTACGCGGCGGCGTTACGCGACCCGTCGCCGGAGGACCTCGAGCTCGACGAGACGTTCGAGCGGCTGATCAAGGTCGGCTGGGCGCGGCCGGACTCGACGTTCCGCCGGGTGTTCACGTCGATGATGATCCCCGGCGCGTCCGAGGAGCAGATGCGCTGGCTCGACGAGCTGCAGCGGGTGTGCACCTCGCCGCGCAACGCGCTCGACGCCCGCCGGCAGCGCAAGCGGGCAAACGTGGTGGACCTGTTGCCGCGGCTGGACTTTCCCACCCTGGTGCTGCATTCCCGGGACGACCGGATGAACCCCTTCTCAGACAGCCGGTTCCTCGCGTCGGCGATCGCGGGTGCGCGCCTCGTCGTGCTGGAGAGCGCGAACCACATCCTGCTCGGCGACGAGCCGGCCTGGCCGGTGTTCCGCGACGAGGTCGCCGCGTTCCTCGCGCCGGACCGCGCGCCGTCCGCGGTCCCGGCCGCAGTGGACGCGGCGTCCGTGCTCTCGCCGCGTGAGCTCGACGTGCTGCGGCTCGCCGCCGAGGGCCAGGACAACGCGGCCATCGCGCGATCCCTGACGCTGAGCGTGCGGACGGTCGAGCGTCACCTGCACAACACGTACGCCAAGCTCGGCATCCAGGGCAAGGCCGCACGGGCGGCCGCCGTCGCCCGGCTGCTCAGCCGCGCCTGACGGCTACGCGTTACCCGACACCCCCCGCGCGCCACCGCAGGCGAAGTTGCGTGCACGCGCCGACGCGCCGAGCCCCGCCGTGCTCGTAGGTTCGCCGCCATGACCACACCGGACACCACGAGCTTCCTGGCCGCCACCGAGCCGACCGACCACATGCGCGATCGCGACCTCGAGCAGATCGGGTTCGTGATGAACCTGTCCCGGGTGTGGGCGCACCAGCCGTCCCTCCACACAGGACTCTTCGATCTGCTCGCCGAGGCGGCGAAGGCGGCCGCGCTGACGTTGCGGCAGCGCGGGATCCTGGTCGTCGCGTGCGCGTCGACGCTCGGTGACTCGTACTGCTCGTTGGCGTGGGGGAACAAGCTCGCCGGCGCCGCCGGCGACG
>NZ_DASZCQ010000092.1:0-4122 GCF_035942955.1 Actinophytocola sp.
GCGACCTGGGCGATCGGCTTGTTCGTCTCGCGGACGATCCGGACCGCTCCCTCACGGAACTCCCGGTCGAACCGCCGTCGCTTCTCCGGCATGGCGCATCATCCTCATAGTCCATGCCTCCACGGTCTGGGGGGAACCTCAGGTGTCCAGGGACCGTGGCTGCCCGCGATAGGCGAGACAGGACCGCGAGGGGCGGGTGGGTGGCCCCTCGACGTGGGCAGCGGGATTGGGTTAGGGGTTTTGAGGGTGGTGAGGAAGGCGGCTAGGTGGGGGCGGGGGAAGGTCAGGGTGGGGGGGGATTCTTCGAGTCGCGGACCGCTGCGGAGGTGGGGGGCCAGGCCAGTTCGACGCAGTTGGTGTGGTCACTGCGGGAACCCTTCCTCCAGTGGAGGGGGTGCTCATCGTGTTCCTCTCGCGGTGCGCCCAGCTCGGTTGCCAGGCTGGCAAGCCAGGCGCGGGAGTGTTCCTCGTCGAGAGCAACCTTAGCGAGGTGGGTCACGATGTGGCGGTAAGCGTTGGTGGTTTCCGGGCGTTCCAAGAACAGCACTGACGTCTGGTCCTCGATGAACACAACCGGATGGAACTCGGTGAACTGCATGAGCTGGAACGGCATGCGACCGGCATGGAAGCCCACTGCGTCGGGGACGATCCGGATCTGCACGGAAGACCGTACCGACATCCTGAGCAGGTGATGTACCTGCTCGGACATGATGTCCCGGCCAGGACCGGTGCGGGCCAGCGCGCACTCGTCAATCCAGAATCGGAACCTGGCCGGGTGCTCGCGTTCGAAGATGTGCTTACGGCGTAGCCGGGCCTCGACGCGCTTGGGGATCTCCTCCGGGGGATGGTGGGAATCCGATTCAGTAGCGCGCGGGTGTAGGGCGCCGTCTGGAGAAGGCCGGGAATCACGGCGTTCTCGAAGCTGGTGATCGCGATGGCCGCGTCTTCAAAATCGCTGAGCAGGCACAGCTCGGGTGGGAGGCGGTCGGCGAACTCTTGCCACCAGCCGGGTTCGTGGGCGCGTTCGGCTAGGTTGAGCAACTCGGCGTTTTGGGGCCCTTGATGCCGCAGAGGGCGCACAGCGCGGCGACGTCCGGGATGGTGGCGCCGCGGTTGGCGTTGAAGATGCGGCTGATCTTGCTGTCGGACCAGCCGAGGCCGCGGGCGAGCTCCCGACCGGCGATGCCCTTGGCCTTGGCGGCTCGAGCAAGGGCGAGGCCCAGCTCCCGGGAGCGGACCGTGGTCCGTAACGCTGCATGCGGCCACGGTAGAACGCCAGGATGCGGGTCCGGGGTAGCGAAACCGGAGGTTCACCCGGATGAATTTCCTTGCCAGAGCGGCAAAGTCAGTCTTCGGGGTCGGGTTCGCGGGGTGGTTTGTACGGGTCGGGGTCGCCGGCGGGTTTGGCGCCGTTGGCCAGGCGGGCGACTTCGGCATCCGCCTCTTTGGCGCGGGCCAGCAGGTCGTCGATGTGGCGGGCGTCCTCGGGGACGGTGTCGGCCACGAAGGCGAGGGTGGGGGTGAAGCGGACGCCGGTGCGCTGGCCGACCATGGTGCGCAGCACACCCTTGGCGGAATCCAACGCGGCGGCGGCGCCGGCCTTGTCCGGCGCGGAGTCGAGGCTGTCACCCAGCACGGTGTAGTACACCGTGGCATCACGCAGATCGGCGGTGACCTTGGCGTCGGTGATGGTGACCCGGGCCAGGCGGGGGTCCTTGACCTCGTGCTCCAAGGCCGAGGCGACGATCTGCGCGATGCGCTTGGCCAGCCTGCGGGCGCGGGGTGCGTCGGGCACGGCGCCACTCTCCTATCGATCTCAATCATCGGGGCCCAGCAGCCGGCGCCGGGCGGACAACAAGTCCAGCTCCGGGCGGCCGGCGACCAGGCGTTCGCACGCGTCCAACAGGTCACGCACGTGTTTGGCGTCCGGGGCGACCGCGGCCACCCCGATCAACGCTCGCCGGTGCAGGTCGAGGTGACCGGCCTCGGCCGCGCTCACCTCGAACCTGCGGCGCAGCTCCGCGATCACCGGACGGACCGCGGAGCGCTTCTCCTTCAACGAGCGGACGTCACCGAGCAGCACGTCCAACTCGAGGGCACCGACATACAACGGGCATCAGGTCCTGGGCTTCTCACGCAGCTCGTAGGTCTCGATCACGTCATCGACCTTGATGTCGCTGTACGAACCCAACGTCAGACCACACTCGAAACCCTCGCGGACCTCCGTGGCGTCGTCCTTGAACCGGCGCAGCGAGCTGACCGGCAGGTTCTCCTGCACCACGGCGCCATCCCGGATCAACCGCGCCTTGGCGTTGCGGCGGATCTCCCCGGATGTCACCAGGCAGCCGGCGATCGTGCCCACCTTGGAGGACTTGAACACCTCGCGGACCTCCGCCCGACCGAGCTGCACCTCCTCGTAGATCGGCTTGAGCATGCCCTTGAGCGCCTGCTCGATCTCGTCGATCGCCTGGTAGATCACCGAGTAGTAGCGCACATCGATGCCCTCGCGGTTGGCCAGCTCGGTGGCCTTGCCCTCCGCGCGAACGTTGAAGCCGATCACGATGACGTTGTCCGCGATCGCCAGGTTGATGTCGCTTTCGGTGATGCTGCCGACACCGCGGTGCGTGACCCGCAGCTCCACCTCGTCGCCCACGTCGATCTTCGTCAGCGCGTCCTCGAGCGCCTCGACGGTACCCGAGTTGTCGCCCTTGATGATCAGGTTGAGCTGGCTGGTCTCCTTGAGCGCCGCGTCCAGGTTCTCCAGGCTGACCCGGGCCCGCCGCTGCGCGTTGAGCGCGTTGCGGTTGCGGGCCGAGCGCCGCTCGGCGATCTGCCGCGCCACCCGGTCCTCGTCGACCACCAGGAACGTGTCGCCGGCGCCCGGCACCGAGGTGAACCCGATGACCTGGACCGGCCGGGACGGGTATGCCTCGGTGACGTCCTCGTTGTACTCGTCGACCATCCGCCGCACCCGGCCGTAGGCGTCGCCGGCCACGATCGAGTCGCCGACGCGCAGCGTGCCGCGCTGCACCAGCACGGTCGCCACCGGACCACGGCCGCGGTCCAGGTGCGCCTCGATGGCCACGCCCTGTGCCTCCATGTCCGGGTTGGCCCGCAGGTCCAGCGCCGCGTCCGCGGTCAGCAGGATCGCCTCGAGCAACGCGTCGATGTTGGTGCCCTGCTTGGCCGAGATGTCGACGAACATGGTGTCGCCGCCGTACTCCTCGGCGACCAGCCCGTACTCGGTGAGCTGCTGGCGGATCTTGGCGGGGTTCGCGCCCTCCTTGTCGATCTTGTTGACCGCGACCACGATCGGCACGTTGGCCGCCTGGGCGTGGTTGATCGCCTCCACGGTCTGCGGCATCACACCGTCGTCGGCGGCGACCACGATCACCGCGATGTCGGTGGCCTGCGCGCCGCGGGCACGCATGGCGGTGAACGCCTCGTGGCCCGGGGTGTCGATGAAGGTGATCAGCCGCTCGTTTCCCTCGAGCTCGGTGGTCACCTGGTAGGCGCCGATGTGCTGGGTGATGCCGCCGGCCTCGCCCTCGTGGACGTTGGCCTTGCGGATCGTGTCCAGCAGCCGGGTCTTACCGTGGTCGACGTGGCCCATGACGGTCACCACCGGCGGCCGGGCCTGCAGGTCGGACTCCTCGCCGGCGTCCTCGCCGTAGGTGATGTCGAAGGACCCGAGCAGCTCGCGGTCCTCCTCCTCCGGGCTGACCACCTGGACGGTGTAGTTCATCTCGGAGCCGAGCAGCTCGAGCACCTCGTCGGAGACCGACTGGGTGGCCGTGACCATCTCGCCGAGGTGGAACAGCACCTGCACCAGCGAGGCCGGGTTGGCGTTGATCTTGTCGGCGAAGTCGGTCAGCGAGGCGCCGCGCGGCAGCCGGATGGTCTCGCCGTTGCCCTTCGGCAGGCGCACGCCACCCACGGTGGGCGCCTGCATGTTCTCCATGTACTCCTGGCGCTTCTGCCGCTTGGACTTGCGGCCCCGCCGGGACGGACCCCCGGGACGGCCGAACGCGCCCGCGGCGCCGCCACGGCCGCCGCCGCCACCGGGACGGCCACCGCCGCCACCGGGACGGAAGCCGCCGCCACCGCCGGCCGGTGCGCCAC
>NZ_DASZCQ010000093.1:0-33504 GCF_035942955.1 Actinophytocola sp.
TATTGTCAAATGGGTCGTCGACTTCTATAATTGTCGACGTCGCCACAGTTCCTGTGGCATGCAGTCCCCGATCGACTACGAGACCCGTGCGGCCGACCGAGCCGCATAGAGGAGTCCTCCACGATCCGGGGGGAAGCTCACGGGCTTGTCGAAGAAGGGGCAAGGTATTGCGAATATCCGGTAACGGTGCTCAGGCGGCGGTGTTGCTCTGCCTGTGGCTTGGCCAAGAGATGGCCGCCCTGTAGCCTTCCGCAGCATGTCGTCGACATTTGATCTTGTTGGGGAAGTCGCGCGGGGTGTTCGGGGTCGGGCTGGGGCTTGGCAGTTCATCCAGGGCTTCGCAGCGCACTGGATGTCGCCGTTGGGGCAGGATGATGGATGCGGTGAGGCGGAGCTGGCGGCGGCTGAGGATCGGTTGGGGTTGCGTCTTCCGGCTGCGTTGCGCGAGGCGTATGGGTTGTTCGGCCGGCGCGCGGATCTGACCAGTAACCAGGACGAACTGTTGAGCCCGGACGAACTCGACGTGGACGAGGCCGGGGAGGTGTTGGTCTTCCGGGTGGAGAACCAGGCCTGCGCGTCTTGGGGTGTGCCGCTGGCTGATGTGGACGCAGCGGATCCGCCGGTAGTGATGCGGCTGGACTTGGAGGACAAGCAGGCTGAGTCGTGGGATGCCTGGCTTGATCGGTTCTCGCTGGCGTGTGTCGAGATGGTGCTGTCGGAGTCATTGTTCAGCGATGATGAGCTCGCTGGCCACCGAGAGCTGACCGAGCAGGATGTCGCGTTGGTGGAGCAGCTGTATGCCCGGCTGCCGATGCCAGAATATCCAGTGTCCCGGACTGTTCCCGGGATTCGCTGGTTCGCTGGTCCCGATCTGGTGTTGCGTGAGGACGGCCGGCAGGTGCTGTGGGTGCGAGGTCGTACCGCGGAGTCGGTTGAGGAGGTCTTGCACGCCCTGCCGGGTGAGTGGGAGCTGCTCTGACTGGATAGGCACGTTGTTGTGATCAGCCGGTGGCGATCGGCTGTGCCAGGGCGGCGTGCCTTGGTAGTCGGTGTGCCAGGCTTCGGGCATCAACACTGCCGATTGACCGAGGCGGGCGCTCGCTATGCCGCTGTGACTATGGACATCGGCGACGCCGCCGAACTGGCCGACTGCTGCAGTTCCTGCACGACTGGCTCGCCACTGACAGCGATCGGCTCAGCGAGTCGTTGAGCGGCTTCCTGGGAAGCCGTGCCTACGACGTCAACCGGCTGCGCGGAGACCTCAACCGGTTCGCTTTCCTGCTCGGCGGCAGTGACGGCGAGGCCCTGTTTACTGGCGGACCGGAGTAGGGCCTGGGTGTTCATGCTTGGCCTCCGGTGAGACTGTCCTGGACGGCGGTCAGCGCGACGAAGGCGCGGTCGCTGCCGAGTTGCTCGGGCATGGGCCCGGCTGGGGTGGGGACGTTGGTGAGGCGTTCGGCCAGTTCGGCGATGGCGTCGCGGTCGCCTTCGAGGGCGGCGCGTTCGTCGTCGGTGAGGGTGAGGCGTTCGAGCATCTGCTCGACGCCGTCCTTAACAGCCAATAGTTGCCCGGCGCTGAATTGTTTGGGCAAGTAGAAGGGCAGCGGGCGCAGACCAGCCGGTGCGGGCACTTGGCGAAGAAGTCGTAGGTGCAGTAGCCGTCGCCGAGGTCGTAGTACTTCCACGGCTGCTCGCCACCGACAGCTGCGCCGGTCAGGATGGTCTCCCGGTCGATGAGCACCTGGATAGTGCGCATGTTGCGGGCGAAGTAGTCCGCCTGGCGGTAGGCCGCGGCAACTGCCGATCGAGGTGCGGGAAGCGGTGGACGCCAACGCCCGCAACAAGATCATGTTCACCGTGTCGTCCGGCGTCGCGACCAAGCTCGCCCGGCACGTCGCCCCGTTCCTGGACGCCGACGACCTGTCCCACCGAGGCGCGTTCCAGGTCACCGTCCGCATCGTCCACCACGGACACGACCGGCCGCCGTTCACGCTGGACACCCTCCCGCTCCCGGCGCCCGTGCCGGGCGGGGCTGAGCGGTTGCGGGCGGCGGCGCGTGCCCGTACCGGGCCTGTCCCGTGTGGAGCGTGCGCGCACCGTCGAACGGCAAGGTGGACACCAAACCGCGTGTCGATCGGCTCCATCAACAGCAGGGCAGTTCACCCGGCAATTCTGGCGGCAGTTCACTCGGCAGTTCACTCGGCACCTTAAGGATGCCGGGTGAACTGAGGACATTCCGGTCTGCTCCCGGAGGCGTGGACGGTGAGTGCCGCGGGAAGCAGCGTCACGTTGCTTCCCGCGGCCGGCGCCACGGCGGGGCCGGGGAAGAGGGCGACGAGGGTGGTGGCGGCGAGCAGGCCGGGGGCGTGGGGGATGCCGTCCCACCAGGTGGCGGCGGTGTGGCGGGGGGCGACGAGGCGTAAGGCGAGGGTGGTGAGCGCGGCCAGCCAGGCGGCGAGGATGAGGGCGGGCCAGCCGACGGCGCCGAGGATGGCGCCGAGGGGGCCGGACAGCTTGACGTCGCCGGCGCCGAGGGAGCGGGGCCGCAGGACGTGGACGGCGGCGTGGATGGCGAAGAACGCGAGGGCGCCGAGCGCGGCGCCGCGGGCGAGCGGCCAGCCGCCGCCCAGCCAGGCGGCCGTGACGATCAGCGTGGCGGCGATCGGATAGGCGGGGAGGGTGAGGGCGTCCGGCAGGCGGCGGTGCCGGAGGTCGGTCGCGGTGAGCAGGACGGCGAACCAGGTCAGCAGCAGGGGTACGGGTAGCCACCAGCCGGGCAGGTGGCCGCCGGCCGCGCGCCACCCGAGCACGCCCCACAGTAAGGCGACGGCGCCCTCACACCATCCAATATGGACAGACGTGCCGCGGCGCAGGCGGCCGAGCAGCCAGCGGCCGGCCGACCCGGCCAGCCCTCCGGCGCCGGCGTACACCGCGATCGATCCGAGCGCTTGCATGCCTCCACGCTGCGCCACCCGGCCCGCGCGGGGCAAGAACAAGACCGAACGAATGGTCCATTCGCTCGGTTTGGCATTCGAGCCCGCATTCAGCGCCGAAGTCCGACCCCAGCTCGGCCGGGCTCGGCTCATTGGCGCAAGATCGACAGACCGCCAACCAACGAAACCATCACGTGTGCGGATGTCACAGAGGGTCGTACTGGTCGCCGGACTCGTTGACCACGATGTAGTCGGGCGGCAGGTCTGTCAGGCACGTGCGCTGCCGGGCCAACAGCTCGTCGAGCGGAAATCTGGTCGAGGCCAGTTCCGCGCGGAGCGACCCAGGACGGCGCGCCGGTGAAGCAGTGGCCATGCCTTGGCCCCACCCAGACCAACCAACTCTGGCGGTTCCTGAGCTCATGACCCAGGAGCACACCGGGCCGGTCACCCCCACGGCGACCGGCCCGGCTCACGTGGCACAACGAACGCCGCGCTGCGCGCGCGGCGCGGCGTTCGTTCAGGCACGGCGATCAGCGATCCTGCTGAAGCCTCCGGAGACCGACGGGGGTCAGCGCCGTGCGGCTGCGGCGCGGGTGAGGATCTCTTCGATGACGGCGGTTTTGGCGTCGGCGTAGTCCTGGACGTAGCGCCAGGTGCGTGTGGACAGTTGGAGTTTGGTGCGGGCGTAGTGGTCGCGGTCGGCGGAGTGGGTGCGGAGCCAGTCGCGGAAGGTGAGCATGCGGTCGATCTCGGGGGCGGCGGTGTCGGGGGCGAACACGTGGAGGTTGACGTCGTGCGGGTCGCCCTCGTCGGTGCGGCGGCGCAGGACGCGGTGCTCGTACCAGTTTGGCTCGCGGGCGCGGAGCTTGTAGCCGGCGCGTTCGAGGTCGGGGACATAGGCCGGCTCGTCGGCGGGGTCGGCGACCAGCAGGAGGATGTCGATGATGGGTTTGGCGGGCAGGCCGGGCACCGAGGTGGAGCCGGTGTGCTCGACGCGCAGGGCGCGCGGGCCAAGGGCGGCGCGGATCGCGGCCTCGTCGGCGGCGTACCAGGCGGGCCACTCCGGATTGTACGGCTCGATGATCACCTTGGTGGCGAAGGGTTTCAGCTCGCCGACGGTGACGGCGCGGAAGCGCTCGTCGGGGTCGGGGCCGAGCGGCAGGTCCAGGACGCCGCCGGTGGCCGCGCGGAGGGCGTCGCGCATGGCGGGGCGGGGGGCGGGGCGGCCGGTGAACAGCTCGACCTGGGTGAAAGCCTGGTGGAGCAGCATGTCCAGACCGGTGGCGATGCGGCCGCCGCGTTGCTGCACGGCCGTGGCCAGGAGCGTGGGCCAGGGGTGGTAGATCACGTCGAGCACGAAGGCCGCGCGCGCCAAGGTGTCTACTGAGGACTCGATGGCGCCGGCGGGTGCGGTGTTGACCAGGACCGCGGGCCCGGCCAGGAGGTCAGCGAAGTCTACACCGGACCAGCGGACGACTTTGATCGACAGCCCGAGGCGGTCGGCGCAGGCACGGGCGGCGTCGGCGCGGGACGGGTCGCGCACCACGACCGACGCCTCGGGCACGCCGAGCTCGACCAGGCCGGCAAGTGCCGCACAGGCCGTGCCGCCGGCGCCGAGCACCACGCCGGTGATCCCGTCGACACCTTCGTACCCGCCGGCCGCGCGCAGGGCGCCGACCACACCGTCCACATCGGAGCAATCGGCGTGCCAGCCGCCGGAGTCCTGGCGTACCAACGTGTTCGCCGCGCCCACGGCGGTGGCTCGCGGCGTGGCCGAGGAGGCCAGGCGCAGCGCGGCCTGCTTGCCGGGCATGGTCACCGACAGGCCGGCCCACGTGTCGTCGAGCGACGAGACCAGCGACGGCATCCCGGCCGCGTCGCGCTCGATGCGGTCGTAGGTCCACCCGGACAGGCCGAGGGCCTGGTATGCGGCCAGGTGGAGCACCGGGGACAGCGAGTGGGCGACCGGGGAGCCGACGACGGCCGCCCGCCGGCGCTCAGTAGGCACCGTTGGCCTGGGCCCGCTCGACGTTCTGCTGGTGCTCCTGCGCGGTGTTGGCGAAGCACGACAGGCCGTTCTTCTCGCAGCGCACGAAGAACAGCCAGGTCCCGTCCGCCGGCTTGGCCGCGGCCTGGATCGCCTCGCGGCTGGGCGCGGAGATCGGGCCGGGCGTCAGGCCCGTGTTGGCGTAGGTGTTGTAGGCGCCGGCGCGGGCCCGGTCCTCGGGCCTGGTCCGGATGGCCGGGCGGTCCAGCACGTAGTTGATCGTGGAGTCGTACTCCAGCTTCATTCCCTCGGCCAAGCGGTTGTAGGTCACCCGGGACACCTTGGGGAAGTCCTTCTCGATCCCCTCCCGCTCGATCAGCGACGCCATGATCAGCACCTGGTACGGCGTGAAGCCGGTGTCGGCGGCGACCTTCGGCATGCCGGCCACCTGCAGCCGGGCCGACGACTCAGCGATCACCTTCTGCCACAGCTGTTCCGCGGTCGCTCCCGGCCGGACGTCGTACACGCCCGGCAAGATCAGGCCCTCGAGCCGGCGTTGCGGCTCCAGCTTGGACGCGTCCGGCACCGCCCAGTCGGGCACCCCGAGCGCGGTCAGGTCGGCGGTGGCCGCGACCTTGCGCAGCTCCTCGACCGGCACGCAGGTGCTGGCGCCGTTGAGCTGCGCGCAGGACGCGTCGGCGAGCCGTTTGACGATGCCGGGCTCGATGCTGCCGTCGGGCTTGGTGAGGTCGTCGAGCTGCCAGCCGGCCCGGATCTCCAGCTGCCCCTTCTTCGCGTCGGGCGCGAGCATCCTGGCCACCGCGTCCCGGCCGGAGATCTTGGTGCGCATGATGTAGTAGCCGGGCTGGATGCCGAGCACCCTGGAGTCGCCCTCCGCGGCCTTCACGAACGCCTTGGTGCTGGCCACGACGCCGTCGTCGAGCAGCCGCTTGGCGATCTCGCCGGTGGACGCGCCGGTGGGGATCTCGACGACCACGTCCCGCTCGCCGGAGCCGGAGTAGTCGTCGTAGCCGAACAGGTCGATACCGAGGACCTGGGTCAGGCCGAACCACACGCCGCCGCCGATCAGCGCCAGCACGACCAGCACGCTCAGCCACACCGTGATCCGGCGGCCCCGCCGGCGTCTCGACGCCCGGCGTCCCCCGGCCGACCGGTACTGGCCGTGGTCGGTGTGTCGTTCGTTGAACAACCCGAGCTCGTCAGTCACCACGTCGCCTCCGCAGCAGGGTAGTTCGCGCGTCCAGCCAGGCCTGCAGGATCTCGACGGCGGCGGCCTGATCGACCACCGCCCGTTGCCGCTTGCCGCGCACGCCGCGCTCGCTGAGCATTCGGGATGCGCTGACCGTGGTCAACCTTTCGTCCGCAAGGCGTACCGGAACCGGATCGACCCTGGTCCGCAGGGCCGACGCGTAGGCCACCGCGGTCTCGGCCGCGGGGCCATGCCGTGCCGAAAGAGTCCTCGGTAAGCCCACCACCACTTCGACCACCTCGTACTCGGCAACGAGCTGGGCGAGCCGGTCGAGGTCGCCGCCCGACCGCTCGTCGCGAGACAGCGTAACGAGCGGCGATGCCAGCACGGGAGCCGGATCGCTGAGGGCGACCCCGACCCGGACCGACCCGACGTCGACCGCGAGCCGGCGACCGGGGCCGGGATCGTGCTCCCCAGGGCGATCCGGGCTCGAACTCACCTGGTAGCCAAGGCCTTTCGCAGCTGCCCCACCGCGTCCGCGACGCCCGCGGGGTTGCCGCCGCCGCCCTGGGCCAGGTCCGGCTTGCCGCCGCCGCGGCCGCCGATCGCCGGGGCGAACGCCGGCACCAGCGCGCCGGCCGCCAGCCCAAGGTCCCGCGCGGCCGCGGTGGTGGCCACCACGAAGTTGACCTTCGAGTCGGCCGCGGAGAACAGCGCGACCACGCCCGGCCGGGCACCGAGCCGGTTGCGCACCTCGCCCGCCAGCGAGCGCAGGTCGTTACCCCCGATGCCGTCCGGCACCGCCATGGCGACCAGCGCCACCCCGCCGACGTCCTCGGCCTGCTCGGCCAGCGTGCCGGCCGACGACATCAGTTGCCCGGCGCGCAGCTTTTCCAGCTCCTTCTCCGCGGCGCGCAGCTTGTCCAGCACCGAGCCGATCCGCTCGGGCAGCTCCTCCGGCTTCGCCTTGAACTGCTCGGCGAGCTGGGCCACCAGCACGTGCTCGCGGGCCAGGAACCGGAACGCGTCCAGCCCGACCAGCGCCTCGACCCGGCGCACCCCGGCGCCGATGGACGCCTCGGACAGCAGCTTGACCACGCCGATCTCGCCGGAGCGGTGCACGTGCGTGCCGCCGCACAGCTCCTTGGAGTAGTCGCCGATGGTGATCACGCGGACCTTGTCGCCGTACTTCTCGCCGAAGAACGCGATCGCCCCGGCCCTGCGCGCCTCGTCCAGCGTGGTGATCTCGGCCCGGACGTCGTAGTCGTGCAGCAGGATCTCGTTGACCTCCTCCTCGACGTCGGCGAGCACGCTGGCCGGCACGGCGCCGCCGGGCGAGGTGAAGTCGAACCGCAGCCGGCCGGGCGCGTTGAGCGAGCCGGCCTGCGCCGCCTGGGTGCCAAGCGCCCGCCGCACCCCGGCGTGGACGAGGTGGGTTGCCGAATGAGACCGGGACACCGAGCGCCGGCGCGCGGGGTCGACCCTGGCGTGCACGGTCTCGTCCAGCGTGATCTCACCGGACAGCACCTTGCCGCGGTGCACGTTGAGCCCGGCCACCGGGGACTGCACGTCGTGCACCTCGATCTCCGCGCCGCCCGCGACGATCCGGCCGGTGTCGGCGAGCTGACCGCCGCCCTCGGCGTAGAACGGGGTGCGGTCCAGCACGACCTCGACGTCGGCGCCCTCCCCCGCCGCGGGCGCCGGCTCACCGCCGACCAGCAGGCCGACCACCCGCGCCTCGGCCTCCAGCTCGCGGTAGCCGAGGAACTCGGTGGTGCCGTGGGCATCCAGGATCGACCGGTAGCCGGTCCCGCCCGCATGACCGACCTTGCGCGCCGCCGCGTCCTCTTTGGACCGTTGACGTTGCTCGGCCATCAGCCGGCGGAAGCCCTCCTCGTCGACCTTCAGGCCCTGCTCGGCCGCCATCTCCAGGGTGAGGTCGATCGGGAAGCCGTAGGTGTCGTGCAGCTGGAAGGCCTTGTCGCCGGGCAGCACGTCGCCGCCGGACCGCTTGGTCTCGGCCGCGGCCAGGTCGAAGATCCGCGACCCGCTGGACAGCGTGGCCAGGAAGGTCTCCTCCTCGGTGCGCACCACCGCCTCGATCCGCGCGAAGTCGGTGACCAGCTCGCGGTAGAACGGGCCCATCGCGTCGCGCACGACCGCCGCGAACTCGCCGAGCACCGGCTCGTGCACGCCCATCAGGCGGACCGAGCGGATGATCCGGCGCAGCAGCCGGCGCAGCACGTAGCCGCGCGCCTCGTTGCTCGGCGTGACACCGTCGGCGATGAGCATCATGCCGCTGCGGGCGTGGTCGGCGATCACCCGGAACCGGACGTCGTCGGCGTGGTCGGCGCCGTAGCGGCGGCCGGACATCTCCTCGGCCTTGGCGATCACCGGTGCGACCAGGTCGGTCTCGTAGACGTTGTCGACGTCCTGGAGCAGCGTGGCCACCCGCTCGATGCCCATGCCGGTGTCGATGTTCTTGTTCGGCAGCTCACCGAGGACCGGGTGGCCCTTCTTCGGGCTGCCCTCGCCCCGGACGTCCTGCATGAACACCAGGTTCCAGATCTCCAAATAGCGGTCCTCGTCGACGACCGGACCGCCCTCGCGGCCGTACTTCGCGCCGCGGTCGACGTAGATCTCCGAGCACGGGCCACCCGGCCCCGGCACGCCCATGTCCCAGTAGTTGTCCTCCGCGCCACGGCGCTGGATGCGCTCCTCGGGCAGGCCGGAGATCTTGCGCCACAACCGGAACGCCTCGTCGTCGTCGTGGTAGACCGTGGCCCACAGGCGATCGGGATCGAAGCCGTAGCCGCCGTCGGACTGGCTGCCGGTGACCAGGTTCCAGGCGTGCTCGATCGCGCCTTCCTTGAAGTAGTCGCCGAACGAGAAGTTCCCGGCCATCTGGAAGAACGTGTTGTGCCGGGTGGTCTTGCCGACCTCCTCGATGTCGCCGGTGCGCACGCACTTCTGGATGCTGGTCGCGCGCGGGTACGGCGGCGGCTCCTCGCCGAGGAAGTACGGCTTGAACTGGACCATGCCCGCGTTGACGAACAGCAGGTTGGGATCGTCCAGGATGAGCGAGGCGCTTGGCACCTCGGTGTGGCCGTTGTTCTTGAAATAGCTCAGGAATCGGTTGCTGATGTCATGGGTACGCATGGCTGGTGTGTCCTTTGTGGTCTGTCGCTGACGGGCTCGCGGCAGGCGAACGGCTGTGGTCAGCCGTCCGCCCGGCGAGCTCGCGCGTCGGGGCGCGCACCCATGGCGCGCCGCGCCACCGGGCTCACTCCGGATCGCTGCTCCACCACTTCGGACAACTCCTCCTCGCGCTCGGCCATCCCGGCGCGGACGTCGGCCCCGAAGGCGCCGATCGCCCCGGCGAGCTCACGCATCGCGGCACCGAGATTGGCGGCCAGGCCGGCCGGGGTGGCCTGCCGGGCCGCGTTCCTGGCCTTACGAGACAACGCTACGCCGGCCGCGACGCCGACCCCAAGCCAAAATAGCCGTCTCATCAGCCCTCCCCCGTGCGTCCGGCCCCCCGCCGGCCGCGCCGCGAATGCCGGCCCTCGCGCTCGGCCTTGGCCTTGCGCCGGGCCTTGAGCGCGCGGTTGACGCCGTAGGAGAACGCGGCGACCTTGACCAGCGGCCCACCGAGCGTGGCGGTGAACACCGAGGTGAGCGCGGAGACGTTGCCGGTGACCGCTTGGGTGTTGGCCGTGATGCCGTCGACCCGCTCGAGCTGGGTGTTCACGTGGTTGAGCGTGGTGTTGGCGCCGTTGAACAGGGGGTCGGAGTTCATGTGCGCCTTGCGGATCGCGATGGTGGCCTCGTCCAGCGTGCGCCCGAGTTTGATCAACGGGATCGCCAGGAGCACCACCAGGACGACGAACGCGCCGGCGGCGATCAGCGCGGCCCATTGCCCTGCTGACACGAGCCCTCCTCACGGTGACTGCTTGGGATGCGTCAGGTTACCGCGCCGGGTTTGAGCTGGTCCGTTCGGTCCTAGTCGTCTTCTCCGCGGACGGCGCGGCGCAGCTTGGGCAGGCGCTCGGCAATCGCGCGTTCGGCGCCGCGCTGGGTGGGGTGGTAGTAGTCGCGGCCGACCAGCTCGTCCGGCGGGTACTGCTGGGCAAGCACGCCCTCGGGCACGTCGTGCGGATAGCGGTAGCCGGTCGCGTTGCCGAGCTTCTTCGCGCCGGAGTAGTGACCGTCGCGCAGGTGCGGCGGGACCGAGCCGATGGCGCCGTTGCGCACGTCCGCCATGGCCGCGGAGATCCCCATCGTGACCGCGTTGGACTTCGGCGCGGTGGCGATGTGCACGGTGGCCTGGGCCAGGTTGAGGGCGCACTCCGGCAGGCCGATCAGCTGCACGGCCTGCGCCGCGGCCACCGCGACCTGCAGCGCGGTGGGGTCGGCCATACCGACCTCCTCGCTGGCCTGGATCACCAGCCGCCGGGCGATGAACCGCGGGTCCTCCCCCGCCTCGATCATCCGGGCCAGGTAGTGCAGCGCGGCGTCCACATCGGACCCGCGGAGCGACTTGATGAACGCGCTGATCACGTCGTAGTGCTGGTCGCCCTGCCGGTCGTACCGGACCGCCGCCTTGTCCACAGTGGACTCGACGATGGCCAGGGTGATGGTGCCGGCGCCGGCCGACGTCGCCGCGTCGGCGGCCGCCTCGAGCGCGGTGAGGGCGCGGCGGGCGTCCCCGCCGGCCAGCCGGACGATGTGGTCCTCGGCGTCGGCGTCCAGCGTGACGGCGCCGCCGAGCCCCCGCTCGTCGGTCAGCGCGCGGCGGACCAGCGTGCGGACGTCGTCGTCGGACAGCGAGCGCAGCTGCAGCACCAGCGACCGGGACAGCAGCGGGGAGACCACCGAGAAGAACGGGTTCTCCGTGGTGGCGGCCACCAGCAGCACGGTCCGGTCCTCGACGGCGCCGAGCAGGGCGTCCTGCTGGGTCTTGGAGAACCGGTGCACCTCGTCGATGAACAGCACGGTCGGCTCGCCGGAGTGGGCGAGGCGCCGGCGGGCCTCGTCGATGACCGCGCGGACCTCCTTCACCCCGGCCGAGACCGCCGACAGGGCGGCGAACCGCCGGCCGATCGCGGTGGAGACCAGCATCGCCAGGGTGGTCTTGCCGGTCCCCGGCGGCCCGTACAGCAGCACCGAGGCCGGCGCGCCGCCCTCGACCAGGCGGCGCAGCGGCGAGCCAGGGCCGAGCAGGTGGTCCTGGCCGAGCACCTCGTCCAGCGACCGCGGCCGCATCCGCACCGCGAGCGGCGTGTTCGCGGTGATGCGCGCGTCCCTGGCCGCCAGCCCGTCGGGCGGGCTGTCGAACAGGTCGAGGTCAAGGCCCTCCTCCACGGTGTCGACGCTACTCGCCGGCCCGTGCCGGGGTTTCGCCCGGCGTGAACCCGGCTGGCTTCAGGCTCCCCGACCGGCCAGGGTGGGGGCATGGTCGACCGGGTCGCGGTGCTCGCGGATGTCCACTGTGTACTGCCGGCGCTCGAGGCGGTGCTGGCCGAGCCCGACGTCCGCGCGGCCGACCTCATCGTGCTCGCCGGAGACGTCGCCGCCGGGCCGCAGCCGGTCGAGACCGTCGACCTGCTCGCGTCGCTCGGCGAACGGGTGGTGTGGGTGCGGGGCAACTGCGAGCGGACCGCGGTGGACTGGGCCCGCGGCGGGAACACCCCGGACGATCCGCGCTACGCGATGGGGGTGTGGGCCGCCGGGCAGCTGCGGCCGGATCAGGTGCGGCTGCTCGACGGCCTGCCCAGTACGGTCACGCTCGACGTGCGCGGGCTGGGCGAGGTGCTGTTCTGCCACGCCACCCCGCGCGACGACGAGGAGTACGTGCTCGTCGACAGCAGCCTGGACCGGTGGACCGAGGTGCTCGCCGGCGTACCGGAGACCGTGACCACGGTGGTGTGCGGGCACACGCACATGCCGTTCCTGCGCCTGGTCGACCGCCGGACCGTGGTGAACCCGGGCTCGGTCGGGATGCCGTACGGGACGACCGGCGCGCACTGGGCGCTGCTCGGCGGGGACGGGCCCGCGATCCGGTTGCGGCGCACGGAGTTCGACGTCGAAGCCGCCTGCGCCGCGATCACGGCCGGGTCGGGCTTTCCGGAGATCGAGGAGTGGGTCGAGGACTTCGTCCGGCACCCGGCGTCGGACGTCGAGGCGCTCGGGGTGTTCCGGGCCAGGACTACCGCGACTTAGCCGGCAGCGACGCGGCGAACGAGCGGGCCTGGTCCATCCAGCCGGCCAGCGCGTCGTTGTCGAGAACCTCGTTGGCCACCACGACGAAGCGAGATGCCAGGTGAAGCCCCAGCAAGAGATCACCATCGAATCGACCCGAGGACTCGCACCGCTCCTGTGAGTCGCGCCGCGCGCTGCGCGGCTCACAGGAGCGGGAGTTGGCGGTCAGCGGAAAGCCGGGCAAAGCGGCAGCGGGAGAGCACCATCGAATCGGGACCCCAAGACCCGCACCACCTCTCCGAGGTGCTCGGGCGACCGGCTCGACGCCACCGGCGGGGGCGTAGTCGGCGCGGCTATCCCCTTTGGTGGCCGCTTTCCATGAAGGAAGGCGGGTGGGCCCCCGGTGGCGGTCAGCGAAACGCCGGGTACAGCGGCAGGGAGAGGTCACCGTCGAAGCGGGATTCCAGGGCGCGGACCACTGCTCCGGCGTGGTCGGCGATCGGCTCCACTCCGCCGGCGGCGGCGTAGTCAGCGAGGCTGCGCCAGCGGGCGGTGAGAACGGCGGGGCGGTCGGGGGTTTCGATGGAGCGTTTGGCGTGGGGGCAGCCTTCGAGGTCGGGGGTGGTGAGGAGCTGCCAGGTGGTGAACCAGACCCAGAAGAGCTGCGCGTCCAACAGGCGCGGGAGCAGGACGGCGTCCTCGTCGAGGTCGGGCCACATCGAGCGGGCCTCGGCGCGCCAGCCGGCCAGCATGGCGTCGGTCATGCCGGTGGGCAGACCGAAGGCGCACCAGCAGGAGGGGAACGGGACGCGGAGGTAGGCGACGTCGAACATGAGGTTGCGGACGCAGCCGCCCTCGAAGTCGAGGAAGCGGACGCCGCGGTTGTGGATGAGGTTGTTGTCCGGGCAGGAGTCGGACGGGCTGAAGGCGCGGTGGCGTTCGGCGCCGAGCAGACCCTTGGTGCGCTCGGCGCACGCGCGCGCCGCCGGGGAGGCGGCCACGCCGAGCTCGGCCTCGAGCAGGTCTGGCAGCTCGTCGAGGGCGGTCGGGCCGTCGGCGGCGAGCGGGTCCTTGGAGCGCGGTGGGCTCAGCCGTCGCTGCAGCGCGTCGAAGTCGGCCTCGCGGCCGGCGGTGGTGGCGTGCAGCCGGCCGAGGGTGTGCGCCCAGGACAGCAGCGCCCGCTCGGCGGCGCGGGGATCGTTGCCCATCAGCCGCTCGGCCAGCGTCGGCACGCGGCCCAGATCCTCCATCACCAGCAGCCGGTTCTGCCCCTCGTGCGCGAACAGCTCTGGGCACACCCGGTCGTCGGACGCCAGCGACGTGAACAGCTGGTAGCTGACGGCCTCGCGGACGAAGCTGTCGCACGGCTCGGCGGCCGGCGGGAGCACGTACCGCTTGAGCACCAGGGTCCGCGGCAGCGCGAACGAGCTCGACGCGACCTTGACCCGCAGCACGATGGACCGCTCGCTGCCACCGAGATCGACCGGATCCGCGAGCCTGATCCGGGACCCGAAACGGCGGCCGAGCAAGGACTCCGCCGCCAGCACGGTAGCCAGAATCTCCGCGTCGTTATGGATTGTCGGCGGCTCGGCGGCGATCTCCACACTCATCGCCTCCGACCCTACTCGTGCGCGGACCGCCACTATTCCTTGGCACCGACGGTAACCATGTCAATCGATTCAGTGCGACATCACCCGACGGGCAGGGGACGGCCGGCGTCGCCCACCCGCCAGCTTGCCCTACGCACCAGCAGGACCGCCGTCGCGGCCAGGACGATTCCGAGCAGGTTCACGGTGAGCTGACCGATCGAGCTCAGACACCGGGCCCAGTCGCCGAGGATCGCGGCGACCGCCGCGTAGCCGGCGGCCGGGACCGTGGTGACCGAGATGAACACCCCCACGAGGGCCGCCGACTTCGCCGAGGTCATCGACAGCATCCCGGCCGCGCCGGCCAGCACCGCGACGATCAGCGACCACCAGCCGACCCGGTAGACGAAATCGACCTGCTGCCCGTCCCGCAGCACGCCGGCGTCGAACAGCCCGGCCCAGTGCCCGAGCAGCGTGCCGCCGGCGGTCAGCGCCACGGCCACCGGGAACCCCACCGCGAGGGCCAGCCCGGCGCGGCGCATGAGATCCCAGCGTCTGCGGACCATGCCGACGGCGAGCGCGGCCAGCGGGCCGAACTCCGGCCCGACCACCATGGCTCCGACGATCGTCACGGCCGAGTCGGTGATCACGCCGACCGCGGCCAACAGGCAGGCCAGCGTCTGGAAGGCCACATAGGTCGGCGTCAGCCGGGACTCCTCTCCGGTCCTGGCCAGCAACTCCTGCCACACCACGGCATCGGCGGCCTCGCCTGGCGCACGCTTCTCGGCCCGGTCGGCCGCGTCCGACAGCGCGGTGTCGATCTGCCCGACGGTGATGCCGCCGGTGCGGTCGATGCCCAGACCGCACAGCGAGTCGATCAGCTCGTCGGCCGCCTCCCGTGCGACGTCGGCCTCGATGACGTCGCCGGGCGGGTCCAGCGCCGCCCCGGGCAGCAGCACGAGATGGGTCGCTCCCGGCGCCCCGCGCAGCACGTCCAGCGCCGCCCCGGTCGTCTCCGGCGGGCAGACCAGCCGCACGTGCAGCACGCTCAAGGCGCGGGCTTGGCGTCGACCCCGGCCTCCTTGCGCTGCGCCGCGGTGATCGGGGCGGGCGCGCCGGTCAGCGGGTCGTAGCCGCCGCCGGACTTGGGGAACGCGATCACGTCCCGGATGGACGGCTCCCCGGCAAGCAGCATGACGGTCCGGTCCCAGCCGATCGCGATGCCACCGTGCGGCGGCGGCCCGTACTTGAACGCCTCCAGCAGGAAGCCGAACTTCTCCCTGGCCTCCTCGGGCCCGATGCCCATCACCTGGAACACGCGCTCCTGCACGTCGGGGCGGTGGATACGGATCGATCCCCCGCCGAGCTCGACGCCGTTGCAGACGATGTCGTACGCGTAGGCCAGCGCGTTGCCCGGGTCCTCCTCGAACCGGTCGAGCCACTCCGGTTTGGGCGAGGTGAACGCGTGGTGCACCGCCGTCCACTTTCCGCCGCCGACCGCGACGTCGCCGTGGCTGCGCGCGGCCTCGGCCTCCTCGAACAGCGGCGCGTCCACCACCCAGACGAACGACCAGGCCGACTCGTCGATCAGCCCGCACCGCCGGCCGATCTCCAGCCGGGCCGCGCCGAGCAGCGCGCGGGCCTCGGACCGCGGGCCGGCGGCGAAGAAGACGCAGTCACCGGGCTCGGCGCCGGCCGCCTTGGCCAGGCCCTCCCGCTCGGCCTCGGACAGGTTCTTGGCCACCGGGCCGCCCAGCATGCCGTCCTCGGCGATCAGCACGTAGGCCAGGCCCTTGCCACCGCGCTGCTTGGCCCAGTCCTGCCAGGCGTCGAGCTGCTTGCGCGGCTGGCTCGCACCGCCGGGCATGACCACCGAGCCGACGTAGGGCGCGTGGAACACCCGGAACGGGCTGTCGGCGAAGTACTCGGTCAGCTCGGTGATCTCGGTGGTCAGGCGCAGGTCGGGCTTGTCGGTGCCGTACCGGGCCATCGCCTCGGCGTAGGTGATCCGCGGGATCGGCAGCGGGATCTCGTGGCCGGCCAGCTCCCGCCACAGCGCGGCGAGGATCCGCTCGGACAGCGCGATCACGTCGTCCTGGTCGACGAAGCTCATCTCCACGTCGAGCTGGGTGAACTCCGGCTGCCGGTCGGCCCGGAAGTCCTCGTCCCGGTAGCAGCGGGCGATCTGGTAGTACCGCTCCAGCCCGCCGACCATGAGCAGCTGCTTGAACAGCTGCGGCGACTGCGGCAACGCGTACCAGGAGCCGGGCCGCAGCCGCGCCGGCACCAGGAAGTCGCGCGCGCCCTCAGGGGTGGACCTGGTCATCGTCGGCGTCTCGACCTCGACGAAGCGCTCGGCGTGCAGCAGCTCGCGGGCGATCCGGTTGGCCTCGCTGCGCAGCCGGATGGCCCTGGCCGGGCCGCCGCGGCGCAGGTCGAGGTAGCGGTGCTTGAGCCGGACCTCCTCGCCGACGGACAGGTGCTCGTCGAGCGGGAACGGCAGCGGCGCCGCCTCGCTGAGCACCTCCAGCTCGGTGGCCAGCACCTCGATCGCGCCGGTGGCCAGATCGGGGTTCTCGTTGCCCTCAGGGCGCTTCGCGACCTCGCCGACGACCCGGACGCAGAACTCGGCACGCAGCTGATGGGCCCGCTCGGCCATCTCCCCCTCGCGGAACACCACCTGCGCGATCCCGGATGCGTCGCGCAGGTCCACAAAGATGACCCCACCATGATCGCGCCGGTGGGCCACCCAGCCGCTCAACGTGACTGTCTGCCCGGCGTGCTCGGCCCGGAGCGTCCCGGCCTCATGCGTGCGGATCAACGGTGGCCCCTCTGGGTGTCAAGTGGGGGTGTCAAGTGATGGGGATGCTCTTGACACCCTGAGGTTAGCCAATGGGCGACGGCCCGGCCCTACGGGCACGGTCGGTCCTCGTCACAGTTGTGTTGGCCGATCACGTCGGTGTGTTGGCTTCTCGCGCAATCGGGACATCGCGACGCGCCAACACAGCGACGCCTCGCGCCAACACGGCGACGCCAGAGGCCAACACGCCGGCGCGGTGCCGCCAGGCCCGGCGCCGCGCCCGGCGTCGTCCAGCAGGTTTGCGGCGTCCGATAACCGAACGTATCCGAGTGTTTACCGCCAGATTTAACCTGATGGCTACCCACCGGCGAACGGGCGTCGTACTGTTGCTACCACGGCATCGGTTACCAGGGGAGAGCCACATGGGTAGCGGCATGACCCGCGAGCAGGTTCGAGATATCCAGAATGGCACTTTGCAGCGTGCAATTGCCAACGATAAGCAGGATTCCCTGGGCGCGGATGCATTTCCCACAGCCTTGCGTGCGGCCATCCAGGCGAGCGGACTGAGCCTGGACCGCATCCAGTATCGGCTCCGGTCGCGCGGCGTGTCGGTGAGTGTGACGGCGCTGAGCTACTGGCAGTCCGGGCGCAGACGGCCGGAGCGCGCGGAATCCTTGGCAGCACTGGGACATCTCGAGTCGGTGCTGGGGGTTGCGCCGGGTTCGCTGATGGCCCTGCTCGGGCCGCCGCGCCCGCGGGGCCGGGCCAACCGGGAGTCGAACCGGCTGCCGATCGAGTCGCTGTGGACGAAATCGGAACAGGTGTCCAATCTTCTCAAACGCATCGACTTCACCACCGAGGCGGCGCTGACCAGGATCAGCCAGCAGGACGTGATGGAGCTGGCGGTCGACCAGGGCGAAAAGAAGATCAGCGTTCGGCAGGTGCTGCGTGCCGAGCGCGACGGGGCCGAGCGCACCCTCGTGGTGTACGACCTCGAACGCCCGGGGCGGCCGTTCCCGGAGATCACCGCCGTGCAGTCCTGCCGGATCGGCAAGGTCGCCCAGGACCCGGCGTCCGGGCTGATCGCCGCGGAGATCCTGCTCGAGCAGCCGCTGCACCGCGGCGAGACGGTGATCCTGGACTACGCGCTGACCCACCCCGGCCCGCCATTCTCCCGCGGCGACGACAGCTACTGCCGCAAGTTCACCACCCCGGTCCGCGAGTTCGTGCTCGAATTGCGGTTCGACCCGCGAATGCTGCCGCGCTACTGCGAGCAGTACACCACCGACCCGGACAACCAGATCACCAGCCGCCGCCGGGTCGAGATCAACGCCGACGGCCACGGCCACGCGGTCGCCCTGGATTTCGGCCCCGGCATCTTCTGCGTCCGCTGGGAGTGGCCGGACTGATTTGCTCGGTCGTGCTCGCGGCCTTGACCCGGTGTCTTCCCTCGTCGCGCATCGGCCACAGTGCTTGCCCCGCCCCTCCGCCCTGCGGGCGGCAGGGGCGCAAGGCCCACCCCCAACCGGGCCTTGGCGCTCCTGTCGTCCAGACACCGGCGGCCGCTGCGCGCGCCCGAGCGCTGCTCGGTCGCTGCGCGACCTGCGCCGGGGCTGGGCGCGTAGGCGGTCATCTGAGCGGCTGCTCAGCGGATCGGGAAGGCTACGTCGCAGACCTCGTCGTTCGGCTGGGCGGCGCGGAAGTCGGCGAAGTAGATCTCGCGCGGGGCGCCGGCGGCGGTGTGGCCGTGGCGAGTGATCCACTGGGCTAGGGCGTCGTAAGCGGACAGGATCTGCGGGTACTCGACCTGCGCCCGGATCAGTCGGACGTACGCCTCGCGGTGCGCCGGCTCGACGCGGGCCGGCGCGTCGGCGGGCAGCGCGGCCGCGGGGTCGATCGGCACGCAGCACTCGCCAGGACCGTCGCTGTCCTCGTTGACCTCGCCGTAGTAGACGACGAACGCCGGCCCGACCACGCCCCCGAGGTCGCCGGCCATGGCCAGCAGGCGGCCCATGGTCGCCTCGATCCACACCGACAGGGTGGCCACCCGGACGTGCCGCCGCTCGGCCAGCACCCACTGCTCGCCGACGTCGCGCACGCGGAACTCGTAGCGGCCGAACGGTTCCTGGCCGCCGGCCAGCGTGTACCGCAGGTACGCGGCGAGCTCGCGCTGGGAGGCCACGCGCCGCTCGGTGGCGTCCCAGTAGGCGGCGATCAGCTCGGCGGCCCGCGGACCGGGCGCCGACAGCACCTCGCCGACCCTGGCCAGCGGCATGTCCAGCCGGCGAAGCATGGCGATCAGACGCGCGGTCTCCAGCTGGCTCTCCCGGTACCACCGGTAGCCGGACGGCTGGTCGACCCGGGCCGGCGGGAGCAGGCCCATCCGGTCGTAGAGGCGCAGCGCCTTGAGCGACAGCCGGGACCGGCGGCCGAAGACGCTGATGCTCAGCAGCGGTTCATCATCGGATGGCATGGCGACGAGCGAAGCCGATCAGCTGCCGCACGTCCACGCCGTCGAGGACACCACCGTCGGGGCACTTGCTGTCGCGCACCTTCCGGAGGTCGGCGGCCAACTCGACGCAGTTCGACTCGCCCCCCGAGCGACGCGACTTACGGAATCGGACGGCTCCCCCACACATGATCTCAGCTCCCCACGATGTGCTTCTCGATCATCGCCTCGATGGTATCCCTGGTGTCCACAATCGACAGCGCGATGGCGTCCAGCCGGGTGACGGCCTCGACGTAGGCGTCGGTCTCCCGGTCGAACAGAAACGTCGCCGAACGCAGGTGCTCGAGGTGCACCACGCAACCGGTGTCCGCGAAGTGCAGCAGGTACCAGCTGCCGAGGGCGAACGACGTCGGCGCGGTCACCACCCGCACGGTGATGCCGTCCCGGTGCGACATCCGGATCAGGTGGCGCAGCTGCCGGACGAAGTCGTCCGACCCGCACAGCCGGTTGTCCAGCGCCGCCACCCCGATGAACGCGGTGTAGTCGATCTCGCGCTGGTTGAGCAGCTCCTGGCGTTGCAGCCGGGCGCCGAGGCGGGCGTTGATGTCGCCCTCGGGCACGCCCCAGTCGCGCATGACCGCGATCGAATACTCCTTGGTCTGCAACAGACCCGGGATGATGCCGGGGCTCCAGTCGACCAGCCGCACGGCCTCGTGCTCGTAGGACGCCAGCGCGCCGAGCGAGCTGGTGACGCCCGCAGGCGGCCGGTCCCACCAGCCAAGCGCCACGGGCTCGCCGGCGCGCGCCATCAGCTCGTCGCGGCGCTCGTCCGGCAGCGCGTAGACGGCCGCGAGGCTGTGCACCGCGTCCGGCGAGATGTGCCGCTGCCCGCGCTCGAGCCGGCTCAGCGTGGACACGTTCCACCGGATCGCGCTGGCGACCTCGGACAGACTCTTGCCGGCCTGCTCGCGCAGCGCCCGCAGCTCGGCGCCCAGTGCGCGGTCGCGCGGCGTCCCCGGCCGGTGCTTGCCTCCCACGCCTGACGAACCTACCGCAGCGAAACACGGAGCGGGGTCGGCCGATGACGCAGGGACAGATAGTTGTCTAGAACCCCGGCGGCGCCTGGAAGCCCGGCAGGATCCCGGCCAGCTCCAGCGCCTGCGCGACGTCCAGCAGGCCGAGCTCCGACCAGCGTCGCCCGACGAGCTGGACGCCGGCCGGCAGGCCGTCGTCGTCGAACCCGGCCGGCGCGACCAGCCCCGGCAGGCCGAGCAGGTTCGCGAACACCAGCAGCTCGCCCTGCCGCTGGTAGCCGACCGCCCGGCCGTCGACGTCGACCAGTCCGTCCGTTCCGGTGTGGGGGAACGCCGTGGTCATGGCAGGCGGCAGCAGGAGGGCGTCGACGTCGGCCAGATACGCCTCCCAGGCGGCGATGAACCGGTCCCGCCGGTCCAGCGCGGTCAGGTACCAGCCAAGCGAGCGGTGCTCCTCGCTCAGCCCCGATTCCGGGTCGAACACCCCGGTCACGGCGTGCAGCAGCTCGCCGAACAGCCGGTGCAGCGCCGCCCAGTCGACGTCCGGCAGGCGGCGCTCGACGGTCCCACCGGCTGCGGAGATCTCCGCGGCCACGCGGTCGACCTGCCGCCGCACGCCGTGCGCGACGACCGCGCCGGGCAGCGTGGGCGCCACGGCCACCCGCAGGTCGGCGACCTCGCGGGGCCGGCGGGCGCCGAGCGGGACGGGCGCCACGTCGGCGTCGAACCCGTCGGGTCCGGAGATCACCGCGAGGCCGAGCTCGAGGTCGGCCAGGTCGCGGGCCATGACGCCGAGCGTGGCCATGATCCGCACCGGGCGCGCGGTCCCGTCCGGGGGACGCAGAAACCCGGTCATCGGCGCCCGGTGCTCGGTCGCCTTGAGGCCGTACACCCCGCAGAAGTGCGCGGGCAGCCGGGCCGAGCCGGCCAGGTCCGACACGATCTCCAGCGGGGTCATGCCGGTCGCCACGGCGGCCGCGGCCCCGCCGCTCGAGCCGCCCGGTGTGCGGGCCGGGTCCCAGGGATTGGCCGTCCGGCCGAAGATCGGGTTGTCGGTCTGGTAGTCGGCCAGCCAGGGCGGCACGTTGGTGTGGCCGATGAGGACCGCGCCGGCGGCGCGCAGCCGGGCGGCCGCGGTGCCGTCCTCGGTGGGCACCCGGTCCAGCACGGGTGTGCCGACGGTGGTGCGCATCCCGGCCACGTCGAGCCCGTCCTTGACGGTCATCGGCACGCCGTGCAGCGGCCCGGAGATCTCGCCGCGGCGCAGGGCCGCGTCGGCCTCCTCGGCCCTGGCGCGGGCCCCGCCGGCGTCGAGCGAGACGATCGCGTTCAGCTCCGGGTTGTGCTTGTCGATCCGCTCCAGGTGCGACTCGAGGGCCTCGACGGCGGTCAGCCGTCCGTCGCGGATCATGGCGGCGAGCTCGTGTGCGGTCCTCATGCCGGCGGAGTCTTCCCCCTGCCCCAGGGGCAGAGGGAAGACCCGGTTTCTGGTCAATCAGGCGCGCCGGCCAAGGAACCCGAGGGTGGCGGTGAACGGGTCGGCGTCGGGCGGGGTGGGCACGGGCGGGCCGAACAGGCCCCGCGCGCGCTGCTCGTCGCCGACCGTCACCGCCGCGAAGTCCCGCACCGCGGCGATCGCGGCCGGGTCGGGGTGGTACGCCACGCCGGCGCCCGCGGCGATGTCCCAGCCGTGGATCAGCGACTCCAGCAGGCAGATGTTCGCGATCGCCTGCCCGGGGACGTCCGGCGCCGGCAGGGGGAACCGCCGCTCGAGCGTCTCCGGGTTGCCGAACGCGGCGAGGATCCGCTTGGCGATGCCGCGCACCGCCGCCGCCGGGTCGGCGCCGAGGTGGTCGGTGTCGGCCATGCGCTGCGCGTCCAATTCGGACGGATCGACGGCGTCGCCCTCGACGATCCTGGCCAGCAACGTCAGGCCGCCGACGAGGTGGTTGCCGGTCTGGCGCACGGTCCAGCCGGCGCACCGGCTCGGCGCCGCCCAGCCGGCCGCGTCGATCGTGCCGACCAGGTCGGCGGTGTCGCTCAGGCTGCGCTCCAGCAGGTCGACGACCGGCTTGGGCGCCATGGCCCGGCGCAGGTCCTCGGCGTCGTAGATCAGCTCGCCGCGGACGATCGTGCCGTCCCGGACCTCCAGCAGCTCGGCGGCGGTGAGCACGCCGGGCAGCATCGCCATCTCCCAGTCGATCACCGAGCAGACCAGGTCGCCGTCGGCGAACTGGTGCCGCACATGGA
The DNA here is from genome assembly GCF_035942955.1 of Actinophytocola sp. GTDB lineage: Bacteria > Actinomycetota > Actinomycetes > Mycobacteriales > Pseudonocardiaceae > DASYTH01. Next base: position 22,451 of record NZ_DASZCQ010000093.1, read on the forward strand.
AGCCGCGCACCGCGGCGCCGGCCCGGATGGCCATCTCCCGGAACCCGTCGGCGCTGGTGAAGCTGGCCACCGGACCGGTGAAGGTGAAGTCGTCGGCGAGCGGCACGCCGGTCATGTCGCCGGCCCGGTTCCGCCAGGCGTCGTAGTAGAGGTTGACCGTCGTTCGCGGATCCATGGGTTCTCCTCGTGCGGGGCCGCCTCGTGCGGCCGTGCGCCCCGTCTGATCCGGGGGCTGTGGAGAACTCATCGGTGCCGCTCGGCATTGTCGGTGGGCGGGTCTAGCGTTGCCGGCCGTGAGCGAATCGCTGTTGGTGGCCGCACGGTCGGGCGACGGTGCCGCGTTCCGCGAGCTGGTCGAGCCGCACCGCGCGGCGCTGCACCTGCACTGCTACCGGATGCTCGGCTCCTACCACGACGCCGAGGAGGCCATGCAGGAGGTGCTGCTGCGGGCCTGGCGGCACCTCGACGGCTACCGCGGGCAGGCCCCGCTGCTGCACTGGCTGTACCGGATCGCCACCACCAGCTCGCTCAAGATCATCGAGGCGCGGGCGCGCCGGCCCGGCACCATTGCGGAGATCGACTACCTGGAGCCGTACCCGGACCGATTACTCGACGCGCTGCCGGCCGACTCCGACCCGGCCGCCGCGGTGGAGCGGCGCGAGTCGGTGTCTCTGGCGTTCATCGCCGCGCTGCAGCTGCTGCCCGCGACCCAGCGGGCCGTGGTGATCCTGCGCGACGTGCTGGCCTGGCGCGCCGAGGAGGTGGCCGTGCTGCTGGAAAGCACGGTGCCCGCGGTCAACAGCGCGCTGCAGCGGGCCAGGAGCACGCTGCGGGACGCGCTGCCCGGGGGCCGCCGTCGGCCGCTGGACGCCGAGGACCGCCGGGTGCTCGCCCGGTTCGTCGACGCCTGGCACCGCCGCGACATCAGTGGGCTGGCCGCGCTGCTGCGCGAGGACGTCGAGCTGCGCATGCCGCCGGAGGAGGGCCTGGAGTTCCGCGGCCGCGCGGCGGTGCTGGAGTTCTTCGCCACCGTGCCCGCCGATGGCGCGCTGGACCGAATCCCGCTGGTGCCGACCCGCGCCAACGGCCAGCCGGCCGTGGCCGCGTACATGGCCGACGACACCGGCGAGTTGGCCTACTACGGGGTCATGGTGTTCGCGGTCGAGGGCGGACGGATCGCGACCATCACGGGCTTTCCGGCGCAGTGGAGCCCTCGGCTGGAGGCGGCGCTCGGCGTCCGGCCGGACCCTCAGGCCACGGCCCGCCACCACGGGTCGGGCGCGGGCACGTCGTCGACGTCGAGAAGCTGACCGGGCCGGGGCACCGACACCCGCACCTTGTGCGCGGCCGCATCGGTCAGCAGCCGCTCGATCGGCTCCGACCAGGAATGCAGCGACAGGTTGAACGTGCCCCAGTGCACGGGCACGAGCAGGTCGCCGCGCACCGCCAGATGGGTGGCCACACCCTCCTCCGGGGTCATGTGCACATCCGGCCAGTACGGCGAGTAGGCGCCGATCTGGATCAGCGTGGCATCGAACGGGCCGTGCGCCGCGCCGATCTTGGCGTAGTCGTCGAAGTAGCCGGAGTCGCCGGTATAGAACACCCGGCGGCGCGGGCCGGCCACCACCCAGGACGCCCACAGCGTGCCGTTCTCCCCCGGCCGGCGGCGGCCGGAGAAGTGCCGGGCCGCGGTGGCGGTCAGCGTGAGCCCGCCGGCGGTGGCGCTCTCGTCCCAGTCCAGCTCGATGATCCGCTCCGGCAGGGTGCCCCACCGCTCCAGGTGCGCGCCCACCCCGAGCGGCACCACGAACGGCACCTCCTGCAGCGCGCCGAGCCTGCGGATCGTGCGCATGTCCAGGTGGTCGTAGTGGTCGTGCGAGATCACCACGGCGTCCAGCGGCGGCAGCGCGTCCAGCGGCAGCGGGACCGGGTGCATCCGGCGCGGGCCCACCGCCGGGGACGGCGACACCCGCTCGCTCCACACCGGATCGAACAGCACCCGCCGCCCGTCCAGCTCCACCAGCGCGGTGGCGTGGCCCAGCCAGGTCACCCGCAACCCGTCGGCCGGCGGCGCGGCAAGCTCGGCCAGCGACGGCGTCACGACCGGCACGGGCTTCCTCGGGCGCCGGATCTCCTTGCCGAACAACAACTCGCGCAGGATCGTGGGACCGCTCGACGTCGGCGCGATGCCGGCCGGGATCGCGTTGTGGAACACGCCGTCGCGGAACCGCGGCGAGCGGCGCATCCGCTCCAGCCGCTCACCGGCGGGTCTTCCGCCGAGCGCCGCGGGCACCTCCCAGGCGGCACGAGCCAGTGCGGTGGTCGCCGCGACCGGAACCAGCAAGGCTGACCGGCGAACGAGGATGGGCATCCGGTACACGGGAGGCGTCCTTTCCTTCAGTCCATCGACTCCGCCTACCAGCGGGTATACCCCATCATGCCGTGATCATTCTGAGGAGAACCTGAGACCCGACCCCCGCGTGATCGCACGATGTCACAAAGTCACGGTCCCGACGCACTACTAAGCGAACGAACACTGAGTCGCGGAAATGAGAGCGGTGATCGTCTTGTGGATCGTCCTCGTGTTGGTGTGCGCCACCTGGCTTGCGGCCGAATGGCTGAGAGCCCGCTGCCGCCACCAGGTGGCGGCGAGCCGGCATTCGGCATGGGCGACCATGGTGTCCGACCTCCCGCCGGGAAGTCGGCTCACCGGCGTCGAACTGGATGCGCGAACCCGCCTGGAGATCGGCTCGACCGTGCAAGGCACCTTGGAGAGCCGTGGTGGACGATGACCAGTTGCACTTCAGCGAGTTCTACCGAACCGAGTTCGCCACGCTGGTCGGATTCGTCATGAAGGCGGTCGGTGCCACCGTGTACGAGGGAACCGACGCCGCCCAGGCCGCGCTCACTGAGGCGTGGGCCAAATGGGGCACCCTGTTCAATCCGCGGGCCTGGGTGCGCACGGTCGCGATCCGCGCGTACTACCGGTCGGTCCCCGTCCGCGAGGTATCTCTGGACCACCATCCGGAAGTCCTCGACCTGGTGGCCACCGACTGTCCCGTCGAGTTGTCCGAACGCACCGCCGCCGCCCACGCCCTTCTCGAGTTGTTGCCGCCGGCCCAGCGCATTGTGCTGGCGTACTCCACGGATGGCTTCTCCGACGCGGAGATCGCCGCCGAGCTCGGCAAGTCCTTGGAAGCGGTCCGCCAGAACAGGCATCGCGCCCGCAAGACGCTCAAAAGCCTGCTTCAAACGCAAAGCAGGGAGGTGACGCACGATGACTCAGCATCCCGAGTCCCGCGACGAGTGGGATGACCGCCTCGACTCGCTGCTCGCCGGCGCCGATGCGGATCTCCGAGCATCGCTCACCGACGCCTTCGATGTTGCGTCTGGCGTCCGCGCCGTTCTCGGCTCGGATCCGCTGCGCTCGGCCACGGTTGGCACGCTGCCCGAAATGCCCGCGTCGGTGTCCTACCAGATCCTCAGACTGACGTCGCACTTCCGACATCTCCTGGAATCCGGATACCACGAGGACAACATCGTCAAGCCGTGCCTTCTGTACCTTGCCCAGTTGCGGCAAAAGCTCGGAGCGCGGTGCCTCACCTGGGATCAGGCCAACCAATACATTCAGACCGTCGAGGCCCGGCTCGAGAAGATGTTCGAGCGGTGGCGCGAGCAAGCCCATTACGTTCCCTCCGAGCTGTGGGAGATTGCCGATCAAGCCGTTATGGACCTGGGCACGCTTCGTCGCTCGGTGAAGCGACTGTTCGAGGACTCGGACGAGTGGAGCGAGAACATGGCGCCGCGGTGGTGAGTTAGAGCAGGGCGAGCTGCTCCTGTTGGACCGGCACGTCGGGGGCGCCGGTGGGGAGGCTGCCCTTGGGCCAGCCGGGGTCGTCGGGCGGCTCGGCGTCGTGGTCACGGCGGGAGGCGGGGTGGAGGCCGTGGCGGCGGAGCAGGGGGTCGACGCGGGCGGCGAGCCAGCGACGGTAGGAGCGGTCGGCGTTGCGGCGGTGGGCGTAGATCTCGCGGTAGGCGGGGACCAGGTCGGGGTGCTCGCCGGCAAGCCAGGCGGCGAACCATTCGCGGGCGCCGGGGCGCAGGTGCAGCGGGAGCACGGCGACGCCGGTGGCGCCGGACTCGGCGATCGCGGCGAACAGCGCGTCGAGCGCCTCGGTGGAGTCGGTGAGCCGGGGCAGGACGGGCGCGACGAACACGCCGCAGTCCAGGCCGGCCTCGCGGACCCGGCGGACGAGCTCCAGCCGCGCCTGCGGGCTGGCCGTGCCGGGTTCGAGGGTGCGCTGCAAGTCCCGGTCGAGCAGCGCGATCGACACGCCGATGCCGACGGAGACCTCGGCGCTCGCCGAGACCAGCAGCGGAAGGTCGCGGGACAGCACGGTTCCCTTGGTGAGGATGGAGAACGGGGTGCCGCTGCCGGCCAGCGCGCGGATGATCCCGGGCATCAGCTCGTAGCGGCCCTCGGCCCGCTGGTACGGATCGGTGTTGGTGCCCATGGCCACGTGCTCGCGGGTCCACTTCGGCGAACGCAACTGGGCCGCGAGCACCTCGGGGGCGTTGACCTTGACGACGATCTGGCTGTCGAAGTCGTGCCCGGAGTCGAGATCGAGGTAGGTGTGGGAATGCCGGGCGAAACAATTGTGGCTCACCACGCCGTTGGCGATGAAGTCGCCGGTGCCGGTGGTGATGTCGAACAGCGGCAGCTCCAACCCCAGCGGCTCCACCGCCACGACTCCCAGGCGAGCGTTGGACTTGAACGCCGTGCCGTCGATGGTGCGCTTGTGCAGCGATGCCGGGTCGACGGTGTGGATGAACCGCAGCCGCTCGGCAAGGCCGCCCACCAGACGCACCCAGGGCAGCTCGTCGGCCCACCTGGACCGCTCCACGACATACCCGAAACCCAGGCAGCGCAAGGCGTTCGTGGTCAGCTCGGTGAGCTCCGGGGTCCGTGTGGCGATCCGGGCGATCCCCCGGGTGTGGCTGCCCCTTGCGTCGAACATCGCGGCGAGGAACCCCTTGAACCACTCGTTGCCGTGCGTCTGCGGCACCTCGATCAGCCGGTCGGACGCGACGTCCAGCTCCCGGAGATACTCGCGGGCGCGCTCGAGCGCCTCCTGGCCGCGGCCGCCGCCACGGATCATCCCGCACAGGTAGCCGAGCCGGTACTCGGCGAGCTGCTTGGGCGGCGCGGCGAACTGCCCGGTGCCGATCAGCTTGTTGCCGGTGGTCAGGTGCGGCCGCCGGCCGGCGCCGCGCATCGCGCCGGTCACGTGCTTCCAGCCGCGCTCAGTGAGGAACCGGTGATCACCGCTGGCGATGAGCTGGGTGCCGTCCGCGAGCGAGACGCGGTACGCCGGCTTGACCGTCGACCAGTGATCGAGCACGAACGTGGGCACGTAGTAGCGGTAGGTGCCGCGCCGCTCGGTGCCGTAGATCCGGTCGCCGACGCGCAGCTCGGCCAGCGGCCTGGTGCGGCCGTCGGCCAGCAGAATGGGGGTGTCGCCGGCCAGGCAGTAGCGACATCCGTGCGAGCAGCCGCGGTACGGGTTGACCGTCCAGCGGAACGGCATGGGCGAGGCGTCGGGCACCTTGTTCAGCACCGACTTCGACCGCACCTCGTGGAAGACCATCCCGGCGAACTCGGGAGTCCGTACGCTGCGGACCAGACCGGGCAGTCCCGGCAGGATCTGCTCGTCGGACGCGTCCACCCGCTGGCTGTCCCATCGCACGGCAGCTAGTCGAACACATGTTCGACCACGGTGTCAAACGACTACCAGACCCGGGCCGCGGGCGGCAGCTCGCCGGGATCGGCCACGGGCCAGGACAGCGGATCCGGCCCGAGCGCCAGCAGCTCGTCGACCTGACGCCGGCACCATGGCGAGACGTCCCGCTCGCCGGCCGCGACGGCCCTGGCGAACGGAAGCCAGTCCACCCACTCGACCGCGTCGACCTCCTCCGCCGCCGGCCGCGGCGTGCCGGCGGTGACCGCGCGGAACACCGGGCACAGCTCGTTCTCCACCACGCCGTTGGGCATCGTTGCGCGGTAACGGAATCGGGGCAGGATCAGCTCGACGTCGTGCACCGCCAGCCCGAGCTCGTCGCGCAGTCGCCGGGTGACGGCGTCGGCGATCGGCTCGCCGGGGGCGGGATGGCCGCAGCAGCTGTTGGTCCAGACCCCCGGCCAGGTCCGCTTGGTCAGCGCCCGCCTGGTCAGCAGCAGCCGGCCGCCCCCGTCGAACACGTAGCAGGAGAACGCCAGATGCAGCGGCGTCCGGCGATCGTGAACCGTCGCCTTGTCCGCCGCCCCGATCGAGCGACCCCCCTCATCGAGCAAGACGACCTGCTCCATTCGCCACCGCTTCCTCGTAATCGATACCCGCGCCGCAGTGGCGCCACCCCATTCTGACCCGACGGGAGACCCGGTGTGCGGTTTTGCGCATGCGCTGGCGCGGAACGGGTGAGGCGACGACCACCCACGTCCGGTTCGCCGATCCCCTCGGGATGTGCGGCCGGGCAGGGGCTCGGCAGAGTCGCGGAACAAGATGCCGTGGACCACCCGACGACCGCACCGCGGTCGTCGGGTCCGGCACCCCGATCTCCGGGACTCGCACCCGCCCACGATTCGCCGAGCCGCTGACCCCGCCGGCGGCGGGCGCTCGGCGTTCACCTTGAATGGGCACCGTGCTGAGCGGTGACACCGAGCCGATCCCGCGGGTGCGTGCCGCCCGGGGGCACGGGCACTCCGCGCCGCCGCCGGCGTCGCGGCGGGTGCGGACGCTGCTGATCGGCCTGCTCACGCCGTTCGGGGTGGCCGCGATCGTGGGGGCGGTGCTGCTGTTCCCGACCGGGGACGCGGGGCGGCCGGCCACGGCCGGGCGGGAGCCGGTGCGCGGGGTGGTGACCGCCGCGCAGTCCGGGCCGTGCAGCGCCGAGGTGCAGACCGGGGCGCCGCAGGGCGACCAGTGCCTTGCGGTGACCGTGCGGATGACCGACGGCCCGGCGCCGGAGCGGGAGGTGCGGATCATCGCGCCGCTCGAGCCGAGCTCGCCGCGGTTCGCCGTCGACGACGAGGTCGTGCTGGCCTACGCGGGTGGCGACCCGCTGGCGGGGCAGTCGTACCAGATCGTCGACTTCCAGCGGGACGTGCCGCTGATCCTGCTGGCCGGCCTGTTCGCGCTCGCGGTGCTGGTGCTCGGCCGGTGGCAGGGGCTCAAGGCGCTCGTCGGGCTGGGGATCAGCTTCGCCGTGCTGGTGCTCCTCGTGCTGCCGGCGATCATCGCGGGCAGCAACCCGCTGCTGGTCGCCACCGTCGGCGCCGGCGTGATCATGTTCGCGGTGCTCTACCTGACCCACGGGTTCTCCGCGCGGACCTCGACGGCCGTGCTCGGCACGCTGGTCAGCCTTGCCCTCATCGGCGGGTTGGGCGCGCTGTTCTCCATCACCGCCAGGCTGACCGGACTCGACGAGGAGACCGCCACCCTGGTCGGCACGCTCGGCCACGGGATCGACACCCGGGGCCTGCTGCTGGCCGGCGTGGTGATCGGCGCGCTCGGCGTGCTCGACGACGTCACGGTCACCCAGACCAGCGCCGTGTTCGAGCTGCGCGCGGCGAACGAGACCCTCGGCTGGCGCCGGCTGTACGCCGCCGGTCTGCGCATCGGCCGAGACCACGTCTCGTCGGCGGTCAACACCCTGGTGATGGCCTACGCCGGCGCGGCCCTGCCGGTGCTGCTCTACTCGTCGATCTCCGGCGTCGGCCTCGGTGGGATTCTTTCCGCCCAGTCGATTGCGCAGGAAATCGTGCGCACCCTCGTCGGCAGCATCGGTTTGATCGCCGCCGTGCCGATTACCACCGCGTTGGCCGCCATTCTTGCGGTTCAAGAGCTACGATCCAGCACCAATGGCGCACAACGGCGGCGGGGATGACGAGCTGTTCCTGATGACGATGCTCAGGAACCCGATCAAGGCGGCCGACGCCGTGGTGCGCACCGGGATCGCGATGGTTCCCGCCGCGCTGGAGGCGCTACGCGCGATTCCCCGGATCGCCGCGGCGATGGAGAAGCTGGTCCCCGCCATGCAGGCGGCGCAGAGCTCGCTCGACCGGATCGACCGGCTCGGCATCTTCGTCGCGCAGGAGATGCCCGAGACCCAGCACCAACTCGAGGAGGTGCGCAAGCAACTCCTTGCGGTGATGGGAAAGCAACGGCCCGTCGCGGCGGTGAACGGCAAGCGGCGGCACGTCGGCTCCCCGCCGCAGCGCCGCCGGTCCGGGAGCGGACACGAGGCCGCGGGTGGACGGGTCGGGCGGCCGCGCGGGAGCGACCGGAGGACCTAGTCCAGGCTCGCCACGAACCGGGTGACGGCCTCGGCCCTCAACCGCTGCGCAAGGCGGCCGGACGGGGCGAGCGAGGCCAGGCGGTACAGCGGGCGGTCGGCGGCCGCGTCGCCCTTGGCCTCCGACCGCAGTTGGGCGACCAGAAGCTCGGAGAACACGAGGCCGCCGGTGTTCTCGCTGCCGGCGAGGCGGTCGGCGAGCCGGCGCAGCAGGAGGATGCCCAGCTCCCGGCCGCCGGTTCCGGAGTAGATCGCCAGCGGAACGTTGATCGTCTTGCGACCGCCGGTGATCAGCAACCCGATCGTCCTCGTGCCGCGCACGTCGGTGACGACGAGCTCGATCCGGTCGGCGTGGGTGAGGTCGACGGCCTTCGTGCCGATCGTGGTGGCCAGCACCCGGGAGCCTTCCAGCCACAGCCGGCGGCGCCCGGACAGCCAGGCGAGGCCGAGCAGCACGACGACGATGACGGCCGCGGAGATCAGGCCGGCGGTCTCGCCGCCGATGAGCCCGACGACGCCGCCGACGGCCGCGCCGAACACCACGGCGACGCCGACCGCCACGCAGCCGCGGCGGCGGGAGGTGCCGGGTTCGGTCAGGTTGAGCGGAAGTCGTTCCGGCTCGGCGGGCGGCGCCGGCGACGACGGCTGCTCGGTCACAGTCCCCGCCGGCCGGGCAACGGCTCGCCCGGCTCGGCCAACTCCAGCAGGAACGGGTTGCTGGCCCGCTCGCGCCCGATGGTGGTGGTCGGACCGTGGCCGGGCAGCACGACGGTGTCGTCGTCGAGCGTGAGCAGCTTGGTGCGCAGCGAATGCATCATCGTCCGCAGGTCACCCCCGGGCAGGTCGGTCCGGCCGATCGAGCCGGCGAACAGGGTGTCGCCGGCGAACAGCACGCGGCCGCCCTCGTCGAGCTCCGATCGGAATGTCACCGATCCCCTTGTGTGCCCTGGCGTGTGGGCCACGGTGATCGACAGGCCGGCCAGCTCGAGCACCGTACCGTCGGCCAGCTCGCGCACCTCGGCGGGCTCCCGCATCTCCAGCTTGCCGCCGAAGAACGCGGCACCCTGCGCGCTGATCCCCTTGAGCGGGTCGGTCAGCATCTCCCGGTCCTCGGGGTGGATCCAGGCGGGGATGTCGTTGCCGTCGCACACCGGGCTGACCGCGAAGACGTGGTCGAAGTGCCCGTGCGTCAGCAGCACCGCGACCGGGGACAGCCGGTGCTCGCGCACCGCGTCGGCGATCGGCTCCTCGGCGTCCTGGCCGGGATCGATGATCACGCAGGCCTCCCCCTTACCTGGTGCGACCAGGTAGCAGTTGGCCTGGAAGGCTCCGGTGGGGAAGCCGACGACGAGCACGGGACGGACCTCCAAGCTGCGCGCTGGTTACGGTTCAGCGTAGTGGTGTGGACCTCAACGCGGTTCTTACGCGGCGTGCTCATAGACTGCCCGATTGCCAGGAGGACCTCAGGTCAGGGAGGGTGTCCGTGCCGACGAACGAGCAGCGTCGCCAGGCAGCCAAGCGCAAGCTGGAACGCCAGCTGGCCCGTCGGGCCGAGCGGGCGAAACGGCGCCGGATCATCGGCGTGGTGGTCACGGTGGTCGCCGTGGTCGCCGCGGTCGGCATCGTGTACTGGCTGGCCAACATCGGTGACGGCGACTCGACCGCGGCCGCGCAGAACACCACCACCGAGACCACCCCGCCGGCCAAGACCAGCGAGGGCCCCTGCCAGTACACCGAGACGCCGGCTGAGCCGTCGCCCAAGCCGGCCGGGCTGCCGGCCGACCCGTCCCCGACGCCCAACACCGGCACGCTGGCCGTGACGCTCAAGACCAGCCAGGGCGACATGCCGCTGGTGCTCGACCGGGCCAAGGCGCCGTGCACCGTGCAGAGCATCGAGCACCTGGTGAAGGCGATGTTCTTCGACAACACCAAGTGCCACCGGCTCACCGCGTCCGAGGGTCTCAAGGTGCTGCAGTGCGGCGACCCGACCGGCAGCGGCAGCGGCGGCCCCGGCTACACGATCAAGGACGAGTTCCCCACCGACCTCAAGCCGACCGGCGGGCAGGACGGGCAGGGCCAGCCGCTGGTCACCTACCCGCGCGGCACGCTGGCGATGGCCAACACCGGCGCGCCCAACAGCGGCAGCAGCCAGTTCTTCATCGTCTACGGGGACACCACGCTGCCGGCGAAGTACACGGTGTTCGGCACGATCGACGCCGCCGGGCTCGCGGTCGCGGACAAGATCGCGGCCGGTGGGATCACGCCGGGCCGGGACGCCAACGACGGCGCGCCCAAGCTCGACGTGACCATCACCCAGGCCGTCATCACCGGCTGAACCGGCGGGCCGTCCGGGGTCGCTGGGATACTCGCGGTGTGTACCGCGAGCTGGCTCCGCACGCCGATCCGTACGGCCTGTACGCCTGCGTGTGGACGCGCACCAGCGTGGAGCGGCGGGTGCACCGGATCGTGCCGGACGCGTGCGTGGACGTGATGTGGCACCGCGAGTCCGGTGAGCTGCTCCTCGCCGGGCCGGACACCCGGGCCCACGTCGGGCCGATCGACACCGGCACGCTGATCGGGCTGCGGTTCTCCCCCGGCTCGGCGCCGGCCGCGCTCGGCGTGCCGGCGGACCTGCTGCGTGACGGGCGGGTGCCGCTCGACGAGGTGTGGCGGCCGGCGGAGTCCCGCCGGCTGGCCGGGGC
>NZ_DASZCQ010000094.1:0-14450 GCF_035942955.1 Actinophytocola sp.
GTGATCTCCTCGACCAGCGCGCGGGTCCGGGCGCCGTCCCCGGCCCGCGCGTCGAGCCACACGTCCACAGTGGACGGAATGACGTTGGTGCCGCCCGGGGTGGGCACCAGCCGGCCCACGGTGGCCCTGGCGCCGTCCACGGCGGCGCGGCGGGCGGCGAGCACCAGCTCGGACGCGGGCAGCATGGGGTCGCGCCGGTCGGAGATCAGCGTGGTCCCGGCGTGGTTGCCCTCCCCGGTGAAGGTGAACCGCCACCGGCCGTGCGCCAGGATCGAGCTCGCCACCCCGACCGGGACGGTCAGCCCGCGGCCCTGCTCCACGTGCAGCTCCACGAAGACGCCGATCCGGTCCAGCGCCACGTCGTCGCGCCCGAACCGCTCCGGGTCGAGCCCCGCGGCCCGCACGGCGTCGGCCAGCGACGTCCCGTCCGGGTCACGCAGGCTCAGGGCCGTTGCCGCCGGGAGCGCGCCGGTGAGCAGCCGGGAACCAAGGCAGGGCACGCCGAACCGGCCGCCCTCCTCCTCGGCGAACACCACGACGGCGATGGGCCGCCGGGGAGCAAACCCCTTGGCGCGCAACGCATCCACCGCCAGCAGCCCGGACACCAGGCCGAGCGGCCCGTCGAAGGCGCCGCCGCCGGGCACCGAGTCGAGGTGGCTGCCTGTCACCACGGCGCCGGGCTCCGGCGTCCCCCACCACGCCCACAGGTTGCCGTTGCGGTCCACCTCGACGTCGAGATCGCGGCGCCGGGCCTCGGCGGTGAACCACTCGCGCAGCTCCAGCTCGGACCGGTCGAACCCGTGCCGCGAGTACCCGCCGCGGGTCCGGTCAGCGCCCACGGTGGCGATCTCCGCCAGCAGTCCGGTCGCCGTGGTCATCATCTCGCCATGGGCACGGTCAGGCCGTGCCGGGCCGCCACCTCGCTTGCGTCGTCGTAGCCGGCGTCGACGTGCCGCAGCACGCCGGTGGCCGGATCGTTGGTGAGCACCCGCTCGATCTTCCGCGCGGCCAGCTCGGTGCCGTCGGCCACGGTCACCTGGCCGGCGTGGATCGAGCGGCCGATGCCGACCCCGCCGCCGTGGTGGATGGACACCCAGCTCGCCCCGGACGCCGTGTTGACCAGCGCGTTGAGCAGCGGCCAGTCGGCGATGGCGTCGGAGCCGTCGGCCATCGCCTCGGTCTCCCGGTACGGCGAGGCGACCGACCCGCAGTCCAGGTGGTCGCGGCCGATGACCACCGGGGCGGACAGCTCCCCGCTGGCCACCAGGTCGTTGAAGCAGGCGCCGGCCAGGTTCCGCTCGCCGTAGCCGAGCCAGCAGATCCGCGCGGGAAGCCCTTGGAACGCAACGCGTTCGCCGGCCAGCCGGATCCAGCGGGCCAGGGACTCGTGCTCCGGGAACAGCTCCAGGATGGCCTGGTCGGTCGTGGCGATGTCGGCCGGGTCCCCGGACAGCGCGGCCCACCGGAACGGGCCCCTGCCCTCGCAGAACAGCGGGCGGATGTAGGCGGGCACGAAGCCGGGGAAGTCAAACGCCCGCTCGCAGCCGCCCTTCCTGGCCTCGTCGCGGATCGAGTTGCCGTAGTCGAACACCTCCGCGCCCGCGTCGAGGAACCCGACCATGGCGTCGACGTGCTCGGCCATCGAGTCGCGGGACCGGTCGGTGAACTCGTCCGGCTTCGCCGCCGCGTAGTCGTCCCAGTCCTCAACGGACACTCCCTTGGGCAGGTACGCCAACGGATCGTGCGCCGAGGTCTGGTCGGTCACGATGTCGACGGATACCCCGCGGCGGAGCAGCTCGGGCAGCACCTCGGCGGCGTTGCCGATCATGCCGACGGACCGCGGCCGGCCCGCCCGCTTGGCCGCCTCCACCCTGGCGACGGCGTCGTCGAGGTCGTCGGCGATCTCGTCGAGGTAGCGGGTCTCCACCCGGCGCCGGGCCCGCTCCGGGTTGACCTCGACGCACAGTGCCACACCCTCGTTCATGGTGATGGCCAACGGCTGCGCACCCCCCATCCCGCCGAGACCCGCGGTGACGGTCAGCGTCCCCCGCAGCGACCCGCCAAACCGCTTGCGCGCCACCGCGGCGAACGTCTCGTATGTTCCCTGCAGGATCCCTTGCGTGCCAATGTAGATCCAGGACCCGGCGGTCATCTGGCCATACATTGTCAGCCCGAGCGCCTCCAGCCGGCGGAACTCCGGCCAGGTCGCCCAGTCGCCGACCAGGTTGGAGTTGGCGATCAGCACCCGGGGCGCCCACTCGTGCGTGCGCAGCACCCCAACAGGTTTACCGGATTGAACCAGCAGAGTCTCGTCTTCGCGCAAAACCGTGAGCTCGCGGGTGATCGCGTCGAAGCTGGCCCAGTCCCTGGCGGCCCGTCCCGTGCCGCCGTAAACGACCAGATCGTCGGGCCGCTCGGCCACCTCGGGATCGAGGTTGTTGTGCAGCATCCGCAGCGCGGCCTCGGTCGGCCAGCTCCGCGCGGTCAGCGTCGAGCCGCGGGCCGCGCGCACGGGCCTTGCTCCCTTCATGGCAGTCCTCCCGATCTGATCAGGTCCTCGGCGGCGGCGATCTCGGGTGCGAGATGCCGGTCGGGGCCCGGGCCGGGCACCCGCTCGCGCAGCGCGGCGACGGCGGCCGCCGTGGCCGGCGCCGGGGTCAGCGGCGCGCGCAGGTCGAGCGCCCGCGCGGCGGTGAGCAGCTCGATGGCCAGCACGGTGGTCAGCCCGTCGATCGCCCTGCGCAGCTTGCGCGCGGCCGACCAGCCCATCGAGACGTGATCCTCCTGCATCGCCGAGCTCGGGATCGAGTCCACACTTGCCGGCACCGCAAGGCGTTTGAGCTCGGAGACGATCCCGGCCTGGGTGTACTGGGCGATCATATGGCCGGAGTCGACGCCCGGATCGTCGGCCAGGAACGGCGGCAGCCCGTGCGAGCGGGCCACGTCGAGCATCCGGTCGGTGCGCCGCTCGGCCATGCTGGCCACGTCCGCGACCGGGATCGCCAGGAAGTCCAGCTGGTAGGCGATCGGCGCGCCGTGGAAGTTGCCGTTGGACTCCACCCGGCCGTCGGCCAGCACCACCGGGTTGTCGATGGCCGCCGCCAGCTCCCGGTCGGCCACCAGCTCGGCCTGCCCGACGGTGTCCCGCGCGGCGCCGTGCACCTGCGGCGCGCAGCGCAGCGAGTAGGCGTCCTGCACCCGGTTGCAGTCCGGTGTGCGGTGACTGTCCATGATCGCCGAGTTGGCCAGCAGCGCCGCCATCCTCGCCGCCGAGACCGCCTGCCCGGGATGCGGGCGCAGCGCCTGCAGGTCGGCGGCGAACACCCGGTCGGTGCCCAGCAGCGCCTCCACGCTCATCGCCGCCGTCAGGTCGGCGACGTCGAGCAGCCGGTGCAGGTCGGCCAGGGCGAGCACCAGCATGCCGAGCATCCCGTCGGTGCCGTTGAGCAGCGCCAACCCCTCCTTCTCGGCCAGCTGCACGGCGTCGATCCCGGCCTCCAGCAAGGCATCCGCGGCCGGCCGGCGCACCCCCTCCGCGTCGAACACGTCACCCTCACCCATCAGCGCCAGCCCGACGGCCGACAGCGGAGCAAGATCGCCCGAGCACCCCAGCGACCCGAACTCCGGCACCACCGGCACGATCCCGGCGTTCAGCATCGCCGCCAACGACTCCACAGTGGACGGACGGACCCCGGTGTGCCCGGTCGCCATGGTCCGCAGCCGCAGCAGCATCAGCGCGCGCACCACCTCGGCCTCCACCGCCGGCCCGGCCCCCGCGGCGTGCGAGCGGACGATCGACCGCTGCAGCGCCACCCGCCGCCCCGGCGGGATGTGCCGCACCGCCAGCGCGCCGAACCCGGTCGACACCCCGTACGTGGGCCGCTCCCCCCTTGCCAGCTCCTCGACGTGCGCCCGCGACCTGGCCACCGCCTCCAGCGCCGCCTCGGTCAACTCCACCCCCACCCCGCCCCTGGCGACCGCGACCACCTGCTCGCGGCTCAGCGGCCCGCCATCCACCCCTACGGGAATCTGCATGCCCCCATCCCAGCGCGCCAACGCCGGTTGCACGACTCGGACCCGAGTGACACTGTCTGAGATCCCAGACAACCCATCGACCACCGAGCACGCACCCCCAAAGCGCAACAGGCAGCCCCCACCCCGAACATGGGGTGGGGGGTGGGTTCGTGGGCAGTTTACCGGCGAAAACCGAGAGTGGATCTTGGTCGGGGGCGGGGGCGGGGTAGTTGTCCACAGTGTGGGTGCCTGTGGACAACGGAAACGGAGGCATCGGTGAGCGGCAGCAGCGACGTGCCGGCGCTGCGGCGAGGGCTGGCCGTGCTGCGGCTGCTGGCCACGAAGGCGGGCCCGGTCACCGCGGCCTCGGTGGCGCGCGAGCTCGGGCTGCCCCGCTCGACGACCTACCACCTGCTGTCCGAGCTGGCCGACGCCGGGTTCGTCACGCACCTGCCCGAGGAGCGCCGCTACGGGCTCGGCGTGGCCACCTTCGAGCTCGGCTCGGCCTACCTGCGCCACGACCCGCTCGAGCGGCTGGCCCGGCCGGTGCTGCGCAGGCTCATCGAGCGCACCCGGCACACCGCGCACCTCGGCGTGCTGCACGGCGCCGAGATCCTCTACCTGCTCCGCGAGCAGCCGCCCAACCCCTATCTGACCGTCACCGACGTCGGCGTCCGGCTGCCCGCCCAGCTCCCGGCCTCCGGCCGCGCCATGCTCGCGCACATACCGGCGGCCCAGGTGCGGGCGCTGTTTCCGAGCCGGGACAGCTTCGTCGACCGCACCGGCCGCGGCCCAACCCACCTTCCCGCGCTGCGCCGCCTGCTCGCCGAGGAGCGCCGCCGCGGCTGGGCCGTGGAGGACGGGCACGTCACCGCGGGCTACGCCTCGGTCGCCGCGGCGGTGTTCGACCACGGCGGCCGCCCGATCGCCGCGATCAGCACGACGTTCCCGCACCGGTGCCCCGGCCCGCGCGACTGCGGCGAGACGTGGCCCGACCTCGCGGCGCACACCCGCAGGGCGGCCGCCGAGCTGAGCACTCGGCTCGGCGGCCGGGACGCGATCAGCGTGCGGGAGGCGTTCAGCTGATGCCGGCGGAGGCCAGCCAGTCGGCGGCCACCTTGGCGGCGTCGGGCTTGTCCGGGGCGGACAGCTTGCCGTTCAGCTCGATCAGCTTCTCGGTGGTCAGCTTGGCCGAGATCTGGTTGAGCACCTGCTTGACCTCGTCGCTGGCCTTCGAGGCGTTGATCAGCGGGACCACGTTCTGGGCGGCGAAGTTGCTCTTCGGGTCCTCGAGCACGACGAAGTTGTTCACCGTGATGGCCGGGTCGGTGGTGAAGATGTCGGCGGCCTGCACCACGTTGGTCTTCAGCGCGTTGACCGTCAGCGGGCCGCCGGCGTCGAGCGCCTTGAACTCCTTGAACTCGATGTCGTAGTTCTTCTTGAAGCCGGGGAACCCGTCGGCACGGCGGGGCAGCTCCGGCGGACCGCCGAAGATCATCTGGCTGGCGTGCGGCTTGAGATCCTCAATGGACTTCAGGTTCAACCGGTCGGCCGTCTCCTTGGTGACCACGATCGCGTCCTTGTCCTCGGCCGAGGACTTGTCCAGCACGGTCAGGTTGGCCGGCAGCGCCTTCTTCAGCGCCTCGTACACCTCGTCCGGCGACGTCTCGGTGGCCGACTTGTTGATGTGCTGCAGCAGCACCCCGGTGTACTCCGGAACGAGGTCGATCGAGCCGTCCGACAGGCCGGGGTAGTACGTCTCCCGGTTGCCGATGTTGAGCTTCTTCTCGATCGTGATGCCCTTCTTCTGCAGCGCGCCGGCGTAGATCTCGGCCAGCAGCGCGCTCTCCGGGAAGTTCGCCGACCCGATGATGATCTTGTCGGGCTTGGCCACCGGGCCGCTCGTCGCGCCACCCTGCGCCGGTGGGTTGTTGCTCAGCGGGTCGGAGGAACCCCCGCAGGCCGTCATGGTCAGCGCCGCAACGACCGCGGTCGCGACACCGGCTAGTACGCGTTTCATCAAGGGTCTCTCCTCACGAGCTCTCTTCTGCGGTTATCAACTTCGGCTGCGCCCACACCCGGGCCACCCGCCGGCGCATTCGCCGGGTCTGCAGGCCGGGCGAGACGGCGAGGCGCTGCACGCCGGCCAGGACCAGCTCGACCGCGATGGCCAGGGCGGCGATCAGCACCGCCCCGCCGGCCATCATGGCGTAGCCGCCGTCCGCGCCGAACGCCCTGCCGTCGATGACGAAGCGGCCGAGGCCGTCGAGCGACACGAACGCCGCGATGCTCGCCGTGGCGATCACCTGCAACGTGGCCGCGCGCAGGCCACCCAGGATCAACGGTAACGCGATCGGCAGCTCCACCCGCCACACGACGTCCCACTCGCGCATGCCCATGCCGCGCGCGGCGTCCACCACGTCCCGGTCTACGTTGCGGATCCCGGCGTACGTTCCGGCGAGCAACGGTGGAATGGCCAGCGACACCAGCGCGATCGTGACCGCCTCGACGGCAAGCGCGATCCCCATCGCCAGCACGAGCAGGATCAGCAGACCCAGCTCCGGGATGGCCCGGAACGAGTTGGCGATGCCGACGACGAGGAAGCTGCCCCGCCCGGTGTGTCCAATGTAGATACCAAGCGGAACCGCGATCAGCGCGGCGATCAGGATGGCGACGCCGGTGTACTGGAGGTGCTTGAGCACGTGGTACGGGATGCCGGGTCCGTTGATGCTCCTGGTCCAGTTGTCCGGGTCGGTCAACCAGCTCCACACCTGCTCGAAAATGTTCATGCCGTCACCACCCGTCCGCGGGCCCGGGTCCACGGCGTGAGCCACCGGCCGAGGACGACCAGCAGCGCGTCCACCACCAGCGCGAGCACCACGATCAGCACGAGCCCGGCGACGATCTCGGCGTAGTTGGGCGGCGAGAGCTGCGAGCCGTGGGTCAGGTAGAAGCCGAGCCCGCCGACCCCGATGATCGCGCCCACGCTGACCAGGCTGATGTTGGACACCGCCGCCACCCGGACGCCGGCGATCAGCACGGGCAGCGACAGCGGCAGCTCGACGGCGAAGAACCGGCGCACCGCCCCGTAGCCGACCGCGGTGGCCGCGGCGATGGTCTCCCCCGGCACCGCGTCCAGCGCGTCGGCGACCGACCGGACCAGCAGGGCGACCGTGTAGATGGTCAGCGCGGCCTGCACGTTGAGCGGGTCGAGGATCCGGGTGCCGAGCAGCAGCGGCATCAGCACGAACAGGGCCAGCGACGGGATCGTGTAGAGCAGGCTGGACGCCGGCACCAGGATCGCCCTCGCGGCGCGCCAGCGGTGCGCGGCCCAGCCGAGCGGCACGGAGATCAGCAGGCCGACGAGCACCGGGATCAGCGCGAGGCCGAGGTGCTCCCAGGTGGTGTCGAGCAGCTCACCGGCGTGGTCGAGCACCCACCTCATACCGGGACCTCACCGCTCTCCCTTGCCGCCCCCAGCGCCGCCAGCACGGTGTCCGCGCTGATCCCGCCGACCACCGCGCCGTCGGCGTCCACCGCGATGCCGAGCTGGGACGGCGAGCTGAGCGCGGCGTCGAGCGCGTTGCGCAGCGTGCCCGCGGTTCCGCCGGCCTCGGCGTCCACTTGGTACAGCGAGCCCCCGGAGATCAGGTCCGTGGCCTCGAGCTTCGCCGATGAGTCCAAACTGGACAACAAGTCCGCGGAGACCCAGCCGGCGGGCCGGTCCCGCTCGTCCACGACGATCGCCCAGCCGCCTTCGAGCCGCCCGCGGGCCGCGCCGACCTCCGTGCCGAGCGGCACCTTGGCCACCGGCGCCAGCTCGATCCCTTTGGCGGCAAGGAAACCCAGCGCCCGGTAGCCGCGATCCCGGCCGACGAAGGACGCCACGAACTCGTCGGCCGGCTTGGCCAGCAACGCCGACGGGGTGTCGTACTGGGCAAGCGTGCCGCCGACCCGCAGCACCGCGACCTTGTCGCCGAGCTTGATCGCCTCGTCGATGTCGTGCGTGACGAACACGATCGTCTTGCCGAGCTCGGACTGCAGGCGCAGCAGCTGCTGCTGCAGGTCGTCCCGGACGATCGGGTCCACCGCGCTGAACGGCTCGTCCATCAGCAGCACCGGGGGATCGGCGGCCAGCGCCCTTGCCACCCCCACGCGCTGCTGCTGCCCGCCGGACAGCTGGGCCGGGTAGCGCTTGGCCAACCCGGCCGGCAGCCCGACCAGCTCGAGCAGCTCGGCCGCCCTTGCCCGCGCCGCCCGGCGGCCGGTGCCGTTGAGCACCGGCACGGTGGCCACGTTGTCGATCACGGTGCGGTGCGGGAACAGCCCGGCATGCTGGATGACGTAGCCGATGCCCCGGCGCAGCTTGGCCGGCGCCGACTCACGGACGTCCGCGCCGTTGAGCCGGATCGTGCCCGAGGTCGGATCGATCATCCGGTTGATCATGCGTAAGGAAGTCGTCTTGCCGCACCCCGACGGCCCGACGAACACGGTGATCCGGCCGTCCTCGATGGTCAGGTCGAGCCGATCGACGGCGACGGTGCCGTCCGGATACGTCTTGGTCACGGCCTGGAACTCGATCACTCGAGGCTCCCACAGGTCGAGACGGCCACTCGCCGGCCGCATGATTCGAAGACCCTAGCCGCATCCACCGACAGCGGCACCACGTTCCACCATTTGGCAAGCTCAGTCCCGGGGAATGTGCAGCGGCCCAAGGCGGAGCAGCTCGCGGAACTCCTCGGCGGGCACCGGGCGGGACAGCAGCCAGCCCTGGTAGGCCTCCACGCCGACGCTGCGCAGGACGTGGAACTGGGTGGCGTTCTCCACGCCCTCGGCGATGCAGCTGCGGCCCATCGCACGGGCCATGTCCACCACGGCGCGGGCGATCGCGAAGTCGGAGGCGTCGGTGGCCACACCGGCGACGAAGCGGCGGTCCACCTTGACGATCTGCGCCGGCAGCTCCTTGAGCCTGGCCAGCGACGAGAAGCCGGTGCCGAAGTCGTCGACGGCGAACCGGATGCCGCGCTCGGTCAGGTCGACCATCGCCGCCCGGCTGCGGGTCGGCAGGTCGATCAGGCTCGTCTCGACCAGCTCCAGCACCACGCGGTCCCACTCGATGCCGGACTCCAGCACGGCGTTGGCGATCACGTCGACGAAGTCCGGGTCGCTCGGCACGAGGCCGCCAAGGTTGATCGCGACGCTGACCCCGCCGCCGAGCACCGCGCCGGCCATCATCGGCCACCTGGCGGCCTCCCGCATCGCGGTCCGCAGCACCCACCGGTCCAGCTCGCGCATCAGGTCGCCCTGCTCGGCGACGGGCAGGAACTCGTTGGGGGCCAGCAGCCCGCGCTCCGGGTGCGGCCAGCGCACCAGCGCCTCGGCCGACAGCACCGTGCCGTCCGGGCCGACGACCGGCTGGTAGTGCAGCACGAGCACGTCGTTGGAGATCGCGTCGCGCAGCTGGCCCTCGAGCATCATCTGGCTGTTGGCCGAGGCGATCATCTCGGCGGAGGCCACCGAGACCCGCCCGGTGCCGCGCCGCTTGGCGTCGAACATGGCCGCGTCGGCGAACCGCAGCAGGTCCGCCCCGGTGGTCTCCGGGCCGCTGGGCACCGCCGCCCCGATCGCCGCCGAGACCCGTAACAGCTGGCCGCGAACCGGAACCGCGGTCCGCAGCAGCGTCGCCACCCGGTTCGCCAGCGCCTCCACTCCCCCGACCTCGTTGACGTCGGAGCAGATCACCACGTACTCGTCGCCGGACATCCGCGCCGCCGTGCAGGACGGTGGCAGCCCGCGCTCGAGCCGCCGGGCCAGCGCCATGATCAGCTCGTCGCCGACGTCGTGCCCGAGCGAGTCGTTGACCCGCCCGAAGTTGTCCACGTCGCAGAACAGCAGCGCCACGTTCGCCGCGTCCGGACCGCCGAGCAGCTGGCCGAGCAGCTCCTTGACCGCCGCCCGGCCGGGCAGCCCGGTCAGGTCGTCGTGGGTGGCCTTGTAATGCAGCCGCTCCGCGGCCTTGCGCCGCTCGGTGACATCGGCGAACACGACCAGCCAGAACCGCTGGCCGTCGTCGGCGACGGACACCGTGGCGGACAGCTCGCAGTACACCGGCTTGCCGGACACGGTGGCCAGGACCCGCTGGCCGACCCGGAACGGGCCGGTGCCGTGCCGGCCGCCGTCGCGCCCGGCGAGCAGCCGCCGGCCCTGGTCGCTGGGATGGATGAGCTGCTCGGCCGACATTCCGCGGAGCCGCTCGAGGTCCATGCCGAGCAGCCGGCACAGCGCCTCGTTGGCGTCGACGATGCGCTCGGCGTCGTCGAGCAGCCCGATGCCGACCGGGGTGATCGCGACCAGGTCGCTGAACCGCTGGCTGGAGCGCATCATCCGGGTCTCGGTTGAGCGCTGCTCGGTGATGTCCTGCGCGGTGCCGATCATGATCGGCGCGCCGTTGGCGGTGCCGAGCGGCTCGCCGTGGCTGCGGAACACCCGCCGGGTGCCGTCCGGGCGGACCACCCGGAACTCCACGTCCATCGGAAGGCCGTCGGCGGCGAGCTGCCGGCAGGCCTGGTCCACTCGGTCCCGGTCCTCGGGGTGGACCGAGCGGAGGAAGTCCGCATAGGTGACCGGGGTGCCGGGCTCGATGCCGACCAGCTCGTAGAGCATCGTCGACCACACGACCTCGCCGGTGGCGGTGTTCCACTCCCAGGTGCCCAGCCGCGCCACCCGCTGGGCGTCGCTGAACAGCCGGCGGTCCTGCAGCGCCTGCCGCTCGACCGCGTGGTGCACGGTGATGTCCTGGATGGTGCCGTACACCCGCACGACCTCGCCCTTGGCGTCGCGCTCGGTCTGGCCGCGCACCATGAAGGTGGCGTTGCCGGAGCTGTCCTGCACCTCCAGCTCGACGACCTCGTCCGGCTCTGCGGAGCGCAGCTTGGCCCGGAACGCCTCGATGGTCGGCAGGTCGTCGACGTGCACCAGGGCCAGGGCGTCCTTGGCCGTGCAGTCCGCGGACAGCCCGAGCAGCGTGCGCATCCCCTCGGACAGGTAGACCTGGCCGGTCCGCAGGTCGGTGCTCCAGCTGCCGATGCGGGCCAGCCGCTGCGCCTCCAGCAGCAGGGCCCGCTCGACCACCGGGTCGTCCCCGGCCGCGGACACGCCGTCGGCGGAGAACAGGGGTTGAGCGGATAGGGCCTGGTCAACGGCCATGCCTAAGTCGCCGGACTGGACCCCGCCCAGGGGCAGCTCGGCGCGCACGACGTGCTCGGCCACGGCGCCATCCTTCCGCCCCCCGGCCGCAGATCTTCTCGCCGGGCTCTCAGGCTACCCCGTCTTCCCGCGCAGCCCGAGAAACCGCCGCGGCGACTTCCGGACCGACCCTCGGGTCGACCGCGCTGGGCACGATGAAGTCCGGGGCGAGATCCTCGGCGGCCACCGCGGCGATCGCCTCGGCCGCGGCCAGCTTCATGTTCTCGGTGATCCGCCGCGCGCCGGCGTCCAGCGCCCCGCGGAAGATTCCGGGGAAGGCCAGCACGTTGTTGATCTGGTTGGGGAAGTCGCTGCGACCGGTGGCCACGATCGCCGCGTGCCTGGCCGCCACGTCCGGGTGGATCTCCGGATCCGGGTTGGACAGGGCGAACACGATGGCGGACGGCGCCATCGTGGCGATCAGCTCCTCGGGCACGGTCGACGCGGATAGTCCGACGAACACGTCGGCGCCGGCCAGCGCCTCGGCCATCCCGCCGCGGAGCCCGGCCAGGTTGGTCACCCCGGCCAGCTCCGCCTTGATCGAGTTCAGGTTGTCCCGGCCGGCGTGGACGATGCCGCGCGAGTCGAGCAGGGTCACGTCCCCGACACCGGCCGCGAGCAGGATCTTCGCGCAGGCGATGCCGGACGCGCCGGCGCCGGCGATGACCACGCGCTGGTCGTCGAGCTTGCGGTCGAGCACCTGGTTGGCGCCGCGCAGGGCGGCCAGCAGGACGACGGCGGTGCCGTGCTGGTCGTCGTGCATGACCGGGCAGTCCAGCGCCTCGATCAGGCGCCGCTCGAGCTCGAAGCACCGCGGGGCGGCGACGTCCTCGAGGTTGACCGCGCCGAACGACGGGCGCAGCCGCACCAGCGTCTCGACGATCTCGTCCACGTCGGTGGTGTCCAGCACCAGCGGGATGGAGTCGAGCCCGCCGAACGTCTTGAACAGCGCCGCCTTGCCCTCCATCACGGGCAGCGAGGCGCTGGCGCCGATGTCGCCGAGGCCGAGCACCGCGGTGCCGTCGCTGACCACGGCCACCACCCGGTGGGCCCAGGTGTACCGCGCGGCAAGGGAGGCGTCCTCGGCGATGGCGCGGCTGACCTTCGCCACCCCCGGCGTGTAGGCGATGGCCAGGGCGCGTGGGTCGGAGATCGGGGAGGTCACGCCGATGCCGAGCTTGCCGCCCTCGTGCGCGCGGAAGATCTCGTCATCGGTGATCGGGTTGTCATTCACATCGCTCACCGCTCGGTCGTCGATGTCTGTGTCAAACGCCTGATCGTTCACTGCGGTCACGGGCGTCCTCCTGAAGTGGCGGTGCGTGGGCGATGTCGACCTTTGCCGGACCGTAGCCACACGCACTTGCGACGCACTGGAGCTTCGATCGCGGTATGACCGAATGGCTGGTGGCGCCGGCTGGCTTGGTACCGCCGCTGCGTGGTAATGCAGGCGGCGAAGGACGCTGCGGTACGAACAGTCTCTCAGGCCGCTTGCGCGATGTCTGCGGCAGGGATCACACGACTGTGACATTCGGCCCATCCTCGCAGGGCCGGAAGCTCTCACTAGTGTTGAACGCCATGCAGGCGCGCGAGTTGGCCGTTCGGGACGCGTTCGAGTTCACCCCTCGGACATTTCCGGACGCGCGCGGCATGTTCGTCGCGCCCTACCAGGAAGAGCATTTTGTCGCCGCGGTCGGCCACCCGCTGCGGCTGGCGCAGAGCAACCACAGCCGGTCCCGCCGCGGCACCCTGCGCGGCCTGCACTTCGCCGACGTCCCGCCCGGCCAGGCCAAGTACGTCTACTGCCCCAGCGGCGCGGCGCTCGACGTCGTGGTCGACCTCCGGGTCGGCTCGCCGACCTTCGGCGCCTGGGATTGCGTGCGGCTCGACTCGGTCGCCTTCCGGGCCATCTACCTGCCGGAAGGCGTCGGGCACGCGTTCGTCGCGCTCGAGGACGACACGGTGGTCTCCTACCTGTGCTCGACGGCCTACAACCCCGCCGCCGAGCACGGCATCCACCCGCTCGACCCCGCACTCGGCCTGCCATGGCCGGCCGGTCTGGAGCCGCTGCTGTCGGACAAGGACGCCGCGGCGCCCACCCTGGCCGAGGCCGAGGCCGCCGGCCTGCTGCCCGGCTACGCAGACTGCGCGGTGTGGTACGAGCGGCTGCGCACTACCGCCGCAGCCGCCCGGGCCGGGGCCACAGGCGCCACCTGACCACCCCGACCACCTCCGCCGGGCCCAGGTGGTTGGAGTCCCGCGCCTCCGGGATCACGTTGTCGCTGACCACGAACCACCCGTCGCCGTCCCGCCACATCGCCCGCTTGATCGACAGCTGCCCCGGTCGCCGCGCCCAGCGCACCAGCACCAGGTCGTCCGGCCGGACCGGGGCGCCCAGCCGGGCCAGCACGAGATCGCCGTCGGCCAGCACCGGTCGCATCGAGTCGCCACGCACCCGGACCTGGCGCAGCCACCAGAGCTCGCCCGCCCTCAAACGATCACCTCCGTCTGCCGCATCAGCCTGCCGGGAGTAGGGTCCGAATTGCCGAAGCAATCACCCAATCAGGAGGGAAGATGCGACTCCTGTCGCGCATTCTCGGACCCCGTCTCGAGGCCACCGCGCACTGCGACCTCCCGTGCGGCGTCTACGACCCGGCCCAGGCGCGCATCGAGGCCGAGTCGGTCAAGGCCATCCAGCAGAAGTACCAGGACAACGAGGACCCCGAGTTCCGCGCCCGGGCCATCCTGATCAAGGAGCAGCGCAGCGAGCTCGTCAAGCACCACCTCTGGGTTCTGTGGACCGACTACTTCAAGCCCCCGCACTTCGAGAAGTACCCCCAACTGCACGAGCTGTTCAACAAGGCCACCAAGGCCGCCGGCGCCAGCGGCGCCAAGGGCTCCATGGACCCCGCCACGGGCCAGGAGCTGCTCGACCTGATCGCCGAGATCGACAAGATCTTCTGGGAGACCAAGCAGGGCTGAGGTCACCTACGCCCGAAGCGGCGCTGAACAGCGGAAACGTCTTCCGTTGATCAGCGCCGTTTCGCGTTGTCCGGTGACCTTTCGGCGGCCTGGAGACGGCCTGGCGCAGCCGGGCTCAGCCACCCTCGTCGCCGGTGTCGGCCGGTGTGGCGCCGGGTTGCTCGACGGTGCGCGGCTCGGTGTTCTCGGCGGTCGGGCTGGGCGTGCTGGAC
>NZ_DASZCQ010000095.1:0-15896 GCF_035942955.1 Actinophytocola sp.
GCGACCTGGGCGATCGGCTTGTTCGTCTCGCGGACGATCCGGACCGCTCCCTCACGGAACTCCCGGTCGAACCGCCGTCGCTTCTCCGGCATGGCGCATCATCCTCATAGTCCATGCCTCCACGGTCTGGGGGGAACCTCACCCGCTCACCTGATCTCGAATAGTGATCGTTAGAGCGCGATATGTAATCGAACCTAGAAGCATCACCGGGAGGGGTGTACCGCCATCCGGCGGGGCCTGTTGCTGCGCGCTGCATCCGGCCGTCC
This sequence comes from Actinophytocola sp., assembly GCF_035942955.1. Taxonomy (GTDB): domain Bacteria; phylum Actinomycetota; class Actinomycetes; order Mycobacteriales; family Pseudonocardiaceae; genus DASYTH01. Next base: position 267 of record NZ_DASZCQ010000095.1, read on the forward strand.
ATGGTGTGTGCACTACCCTTGACATGCGTACGGCCAATCGTGCAGTCGTGCGGCCATGGTGACTCTGACCAGGACTTCAAGGGGATTGTTTGATGCCAAGGACGCTTGTGCGTGATCTTGCCGCGCACATTGGCCAGCAGGTGACCGTCTACGGATGGGTCAACTCGCTGCGCTTGCAGCGCAAGCTGCAATTCGTGATCGTGCGGGATCACACCGGCCTGGTGCAGGTCACCCACAAGCGGCCCGATGGCGGCGGCGAGTTGGAAGAGTTGATCGAGCACGGCATGCCGCCCGAGTCGGCGATCAAGGTAACCGGCATCGTGGTTGCCAACGAGGTGGTCAAGCTTGGTGGGTTGGAGCTGGTGCCCACGTCGATCGAGGTCGCGGCCAAGGCTGACACGCCGTTGCCGATCGACAAGCAATCCGGGATCGAGCACCGGTTGGACTGGCGGTTTCTGGACCTGCGCCACCCCGAGCACCGCGTGATCTTCGAGGTGCAAACCACGTTCGAGCAGGCCATCCGCGAGTTTGCCTACGCCGAAGGGTGCACCGAGCTACACACGCCGAAGCTGATGGGCACCGCGTCCGAGTCCGGCGCGGAGGTGTTCAAGGTCAAGTATTTCGACACGACCGCCTATCTGGCCCAGTCGCCGCAGTTCTACAAGCAGATGGCCATTGCCGCCGGGATCGACAAGGTATTCGAGATCGGCCCGGTGTTCCGCGCCGAACCGTCGTTCACCTCCCGACACACCACCGAGTTCACCGGCATTGACCTGGAGATCGCCTGGATTGACGGCGTTGAGGACGTGATGCGGTTCGAGGAACGCATGCTCGCTCATGCGCTGGCGGCGGTGCACGAGCAGCACGGCGCGCAGATTGCCGACCTGTTCGGCACCGAGCTAGTAGTCCCCACCGTGCCGTTCCCCCGCTACACCATGGCCGACGCGCTCAAACTGCTGCGCGAACGCGGTTGGGATCCGTCCGGTGCCAAGGTCGATTTCGACCCGGAAGGCGAGCGCACGTTCTCGGCCATCGTCCAGGAGCGGCACGGCCACGAGTTCGCGTTCGTCACCGAGTACCCGATCTCGATTCGCCCGTTCTACCACCTACGGCCGGCTGACAACCCGGCAGTGACCGAGAGCTTTGACCTGTACTGGAAGGGCATCGAGATCACAACCGGCGCCCAGCGTGAGCACCGCTACGACGTGCTGGTCAAGCAGGCCCAAGAGAAGGGCATGAAACTTGACCCCCTGCGGTCCTATGTGGATTGCTTCCGGTTCGGCACCCCACCCCACGGCGGGCTCGGTGCCGGGCTGAACCGGATTCTCATGGTGTTGCTCGGCCTGGACAGCATCCGCGAGTCCACGTTCCTGTTCCGTGGCCCGAACCGCCTAGAACCCTGACCGACGCACCCACGACCGCGTGAACGCGCCTCTGCGGCGCAGCGACACCAACGTGACGGCCCGCTCGGACACCGGCCGCGGCCGAGCACGCCCTTCCGGCATGCGACCCCGACAAATTCAGTGGGGACGGCGGTGCGCGGTGACGATGCACGCGTGGGCGTCGAACCAGACGCCGTCGTCGGTGGCGTGGGCGGCCAGGGTCGCGCGGAGGCGGTCGAGGGCCCGCTCGGTCGAGGCGGGGTCCAGGCCGGCGAGCAGGTCTCGAGCGCTGGCCAGCACGAGCACCTGCTCGCAGGCCGCACCAGGGTCCGGGCCGTAGTAGACCGGCTCGTGCACGTCGGTGAAGTCGACGTCGGAAAAGCCGGCCGCGGACAGGATCTTCGCCACGACGGCCGGGTCGGCGAGGGAGAACGCGCCGGGCCCGGCGGCCGCGGGCAGCTCCCGGCCGGGCGCCAGGGCCTGGCGGACGGCGGTGGACCACTCCTGGCGGTCGGCGGACTGCCAGACCAGCATCACCAGGCGCGCCCCCGGCCGCAGGGCGCGGGCGATGTTGGTGAACGCGGCGACCGGGTCGGCGAAGAACATCGTGCCGAACCGGCTGATCGCCAGGTCGAAGTGGGCCGGCGGAAAGGGGTGGGTCTGCGCGTCGGCCAGCTCGAAGGCGATGTTGCGCAGGCCCTCCTCGGCGGCCCGCCGCCGGGCGACCTTGAGCATCCGCTCGGACACGTCCACGCCCACCGCGCTGGCCGCGACCCTGGCCGCGTCGCGGGTGGTCTGGCCGGTGCCGCAGCCGATGTCCAGGACGCGGTCACCGGGGCCGACGGCGAAGGCCGCGCGCAGCGGCTCGGTGTACCGCGCCAGCTCGGCGTCGTAGTCGAACAGTCCGGCGGAGCTTCCCACCCGCCGGAGTATGGCACCACACGGGCTCGAGCGTGCCGTGACAGGATGCATGACGTGCTGCGTTGGTTGACGGCAGGGGAGTCGCACGGGCCCGCGTTGGTCGCCGTGCTGGAGGGGATGGTCGCCGGGGTCGAGGTGACCACGAAGGAGCTGGGTGAGCAGCTCGCCCGGCGCCGGCTCGGGTTCGGTCGCAGCCCGCGGATGGGGTTCGAGACCGACCGGGTCGAGTTCCTCGGCGGGGTCCGGCACGGCGTCACCCAGGGTGGGCCGATCGCGGTCCGGATCGACAACGCCGAGTGGCCGAAGTGGGAGAAGGTCATGGCGGCCGACCCGGTTGACCGGGAGGAGCTGGCCGGGCTGAGCCGCAACGCCCCGCTGACCCGGCCGCGGCCCGGTCACGCCGACCTGCCCGGCATGCAGAAGTACGGGTTCGACGAGGCCCGGCCGGTGCTGGAGCGGGCGAGCGCACGGGAGACCGCGGCGCGCACCGCGCTCGGCACCGTGGCCCGCGAGTTCCTCTGGCAGCTGCTGGGCGTCGAGGTGATCAGCCACGTGGTGTCGATCGGCGCCGCGCGGGCCCCGGACGGCGACCTGCCGGGGCCGGACGACCTGGCCGCGATCGACGAGAGCCCGGTGCGGGCGTTCGACCCGGCCGCCACCGAGGCGATGGTCGCGGAGGTGGAGGCGGTCAAGCAGGCCGGCGACACGGTCGGCGGGGTGATCGAGGTGATCGCCTACGGGCTGCCGCCGGGCCTCGGCTCGCACGTGCACTGGGACCGCCGGCTGGACGCCCGGCTGGCCGGCGCGCTGATGGGCGTGCAGGCCATGAAGGGGGTCGAGATCGGCGACGGCTTCACCACGGCGCGCCGGTGGGGGAGCAGGGCGCACGACGAGATCGACCGCACCGAGGGCGTGTCCGGGGTCAGCCGCCGCTCCAACCGGGCCGGCGGCCTGGAAGGCGGCATCACCAACGGCGAGCCGCTACGCGTCCGCGTCGCCATGAAACCGATCTCCACCGTCCCCCGTGCACTGTCTACAGTGGACGTCCAAACGGGAGAGCCGGCGGTGGCCATCCACCAGCGCTCCGACGTCTGCGCCGTCCCCCGCGCCGGCGTCGTCCTCGAGTCCGTCGTGGCGCTCATCCTGGCCGACGCCGCCCTGGAGAAGTTCGGCGGCGACTCACTGGCCGAGACCCGCCGCAACGCCGACGCCTACCTCAAGGCGTTGCAGGAATGGTGGGGCTAGCCGAGCAGCAGCACCGCCACGCCGACCAGCACGAAGAACAGCGCCACCGCCACCACGGCCAGCCACCGCAACGAGCGATGCGCCAAGCCCTCCGGCTGGAAAGAGTCAAGCCACTCGGACTCCCACACCTGATCAAAGTTGGTGTTCGGGAGTGGGCGGGTGCGCAGCCCCACGATGCAGTGGGTGTGCAGCCCCACGATGTGCTGGGTGCGCTCCGACATAGGTGCGCTGCCGCGTAGCGTCGCGTTGATGTCGGCGAGTTCGGCGGCAACCACCCAGCACCGCGAGCACTCCCGCAGGTGCCGTTCCACCTGCCCGGTATCGCCTCGGGACAGCCCATCCCGGATCCAAGCGCCGAGCCGGAGAATCGCCTCGCGGCAGGACTCCTCGGCGGTGTCGGCGAGATGCGCTTGGAGGTAGGCACGCCGCAGGCCTTCCCGCGCTCGGTAGGCGAGTGCCGATACACCGTTGGGGGTCAAGTGGAGCATCGGCGCGATCTGGGCAGGAGTGCGCTTCTCGATCTCGGTGAGCCAGAGTACTTCCTGCCATCGGGCAGGCAACTGGGCGAACGCCCGGCTCACCAGATCACGCTCGAACGCCGCGAAGACCGCCTCCCGGACCGGTTCCGAGGGCGGCTCCTGGACGCCGGTGACATCGTCGACCAGCGTCAGCCGCCGATCCTGGTTCGCCTTGTCATAGGCGGCATTGCGCAAAGTCATCAGCAGGTAGGCGCGGAACGCCGACTTCGGACCCCGGCCGGCGTGGATGGCCGTCAAAACCCGGGTGAACGCCTCGGAGACCAGGTCTTCGACGTCGGTCGGTGCAGCGGCGAGCCGGTGAGCAAGCCAGCGCGCGCTCGCCAGGTGGCGCTGGTACAGCACCTCGAAGGCGGACATCGAGCCGTTGCGGACGGATTCGACCAGCTCGGCGTCGCTGGGCTCGTGGATCTGGTCAGGCGCTGTGGACACCGGACCCCCTGAGGCGTGGCGGGGACATGGACGGTGCATAGACCGGCGTCGCCACCCAGTATGACGTCCGCGTCACGATCCGTGTGGTTTCCGGTCGGTGGGCCATGTCTTGCGTCGTGACGAGCGCGCTCATCCTTCTGCTGCTGCGGTTTGCGCCGGTGGTGCTGTTCGTGGCGTCGGTGCTCGCCCATCACCGGTGGCGGGTCCGCGTCGACGATCTCGAGCGGCTCATCCGGGCGTGTCGGGGGCGGCCGGTATTCTCCGCGCGTGATGTCGCAGGGACCGGTGGTGGTGCTGGTCGGGCCGCCCGGCTCGGGGAAGACGACGGTCGGGGAGGGGCTGGCGAAGGCGCTCGGGGTGGAGTTTCGGGATACCGATGCCGATGTCGAGGCGGCGGTGGGGAAGCCGATCAGCGTGATCTTCACCGAGGACGGCGAGGCGGCGTTCCGGGCGGAGGAGGAGCGGGCCGTGGCCGCGGCGCTCGACGGGCATTCCGGCGTGCTGGCGCTCGGCGGGGGATCGGTGCTGTCGCGGCGGACCCGCGGGCGGCTGGCGGGGCATTCGGTGGTGTTCCTCAGCGTCGGGCTCGCCGAGGGGGTGCGCCGGACCGGGCTGTCGACGGCCCGGCCGTTGCTGGCCGGGGTGAACCCGCGGGCGAAGTTCAAGGAGCTGCTCGAGGCCAGGCTCCCGCTCTACCGGGAGGTCGCCACCGTGGAGGTGGCCACCGACGACCGGTCCCCGGACCAGATCGTCAGCGAGGTGCTGGACGCGCTCGGGCTTGTCGGGACATGACCGAGCTGGACCGGGCGGAGGTCGTCGCGCACCGCGCCCGGGTGCAGGGTCTGCACGGCGACGGTGCGCTGGACGTGCTCACGATCGGCGTGCAGGACGCGCCGTCGGGCTCGGCGGACCTGGCGCTGGCGATCCGCACGGGTGATCCACGGGCCGGGGAGGATCCGGACCTGGTGCGCATGCTCAGCATCCGCGGCGCCCCGCACGTGCACCGCCGGGCGGACCTGCCGCGCCTGCGGGCGGCGCTCCGCCCCCGGACACCGGCGGAGCTCATGGTCTGGCTGGGCGGAGCCGGTCAGTCCTTTATGGACTTGGGAGTCGACGCGCTGGCCGTCGTCGACCGGGTCGTCGAGTCGATGAGAGCCGAGTTTCCCGGTGAGCGGGCGAGCAAGGGCGAGCTGTCCGGCGCGATCAGCCGGCTGCTCCCGGCGGCGGCCCGGCCGTGGTGCGACCGGTGCGGGGTGGAGCACGTTCTCGAGGGTCTGTTCCGGCTGGGCGCGTTCCTCGCCGGCCTGGAGCTCGAGCGCGGCGACCGCAAGTTGATGTTCAGACTGGGGCCGCCGCCGTCCTCGGATGCCGCCGACGACCCCGGCTACCTGGTGCGCGAGTTCGCCCGCCTGGCCGGGCCGGTCGACGCCGACGACGTGCTGTCCTGGTTGGACACCAGGCCTCTGCCGGTGAAGCCGCGCTGGGAGCCGCCCGGCTGGGCCGCCGTCGCCGAGCGGCTGGAGCCGGTCACGGTGGGCGGCGACAGGCTGCTGCGCTGGCCCGGGGCCGCCGGCGCGCCGCCGCCCCCGCCGGTGGTGCTGCTCCCACCGCGCGACCCGTACCTGCTCGGCCACCGCTCGCTCGTCGTGCCCGACCGGGAGATCGCCAGGCTGGTGTGGCGGGCGCAGGTGAGTCCCGGCGTGCTGCTGGTCGACGGCGAGGTACGCGGCATCTGGCGGCAACGCGTCTCGGGCCGCACGATCTCGCTGCACCTGACGCCGTTCGGCAAGCCCCGCAAGGGAATCAGGGCCGCCGTCGACACGGCGGCCGAGCTGGTGGCGGCCGTCCGCGGGGCGGGCGCGCCGCATCCTCACGTGGTCTGGGAGTCCTGATCGTCCGCGGGCGCGCACCCCTCGACCAGGTCGATGGCCGCGACCAGAGCGTCGCCGGCGGCGTCGAACAGCTCGGCGGCCTTGGTCGCGTGCACGGCCGCCTGGTGCAGCCGGGGCTCCCCGGCCTCGGCGCCGAGGGACCGCAGCGGGGGAGCGGCCCGGTTCTCCAGATGCCACCGGCGGCTGGCCGCCTCCATCCGGGCCTGCCACAGGAGCTTCTGAATACGGTCCAGGTGCGCGGATTGCATGGTGCCTCCGTCTCTTTGGGACGACGGCACCCCACTATCCAGTTGAGAACAACCGCACTGAATTTCTCGATGCGATCATGTGAGCACTCACAGTTATCATCGGAGAGTGCTCGTGAAGGCGCACAAGAAGCCACCGTTCCGCCGCCGGCGGCTCGGCAAGCGGCTGCGGACCATGCGGGAAGCCGCCGGCCTGACCCTGGAGACGGCCGCGCCCAGGCTGGACCTGACCCGCAGCTCGCTGTTCCGCATCGAGAGCGGCGCGACCCGCGCCACCGTGCACCTCGTCCGGTCGATGATGGACCTCTACGACCACTACGAGGAGGGCCTCCTCGACGCCGTCCGCGACGCCGTCAAACCAAGCTGGTTCACCAAGTACGGCATCCAAGACGTCGGATACATCGACGCGGAGACCGAGGCGAGCCGGGTCTACGAGTACTCAGGTATGCAGCTGCCCGGCCTACTGCACGCCGAGCCGTACATGCGCACACTATTCGAGCGCTCGCTCCATCGCCGAACCCCGGAGATGTTGGAGAACGACGTCACCGTGCGGTTGATCCGCCAGCAACGGCTCACCAGCGTGGACGACCCGCTCGAGCTGGTGGCCATCATCGACGAGGCGGCGCTACGCCGGGAGATCGGCGGCGCGGAGGTGATGCGCGCACAGCTCCACCAGCTGGTCGAGATGGCCGCGCTGCCCACGGTCACCCTCCAGGTGCTGCAGATGGACGGGTGCCCGCCCGCCGCCATGAACGGCGGGTTCATCCTGCTCGACTTCCCCGATCCCGACGAGCCGGAGCTCCTCTACCACGAGTATGTGACCGGGGCGCTGCACATCGAGGACGAGAACGAGGTGCGCGAGGCTAGACTGGTGTTCGACTCGCTTCGCAGCGAGGCGCTCAATCCGGCCGACTCGGTGGCCTTGATCGAGCAGATCGCCGCCCTGCGGTACGTTCAACTGTGAGAGAGGCGGTCACAGTGTCCACAGTGGACCTCTCCTGGCTGGTCTGGCGCAAGAGTAGCCGTAGCTCGGACGCCCACAACTCCAACTGTGTTGAGATCGCCTTCGTGGACGCCATGTCGTGGCGCAAGAGCAGCCGCAGCTCGGACGCCCACAACAGTGCCTGCGTCGAGATCGCCTTCGCCGGACCCCTCGTCGCCGTGCGCGATTCCAAGAACCCCACCGCCGCCCTCGCCTTCCCGGCCACCGCGTTCACCGCCTTCCTCCGCTCGGCCTAGAGTTCAGCGGCGTGACAGATCAGCCGGTGCGGATCCGGGTGGCCACGGAGCATCCGTACGACGTGGTGGTCGGGCGCGGGCTGCGCGGGGAGCTGAGCGCCGCCGTCGCGGACGCGTCCAAGATCGCGATCATCCACCCGCCGACGCTGGCGACCGGCGCCGAGGCGCTGCGCGACGATCTGGTGTCGGGCGGGCTGGACGCGCACCGCATCGAGATCCCGGACGCCGAGGACGGCAAGGCGCTGTCGGTCGCCGGGTTCTGCTGGGAGGTGCTCGGCCGGATCGGGCTGGACCGGCGCGGCGTGATCGTGGCGCTCGGCGGCGGCGCGGTGACCGACCTCGGCGGGTTCGTGGCCGGCACCTGGCTGCGCGGGGTGCGCCTGGTCAACGTGCCGACGACGCTGCTGGGGATGGTCGACGCCGCGGTCGGCGGCAAGACCGGGATCAACACCGAGGCCGGCAAGAACCTCGTCGGCGTGTTCCACGAGCCGGTTACCGTGCTGGTCGACCTGGACACCCTGATCAGCCTGCCGGCCGCCGAGCTGGTCGCCGGGATGGCCGAGGTGATCAAGGGTGGGTTCATCGCCGACCCGAGGATCCTCGAGCTGATCGAGGCCGACCCCGCGGCCGCCCTCGACCCGGCCGGCGACGTGCTCGCCGAGCTGGTCCGCCGCAAGATCCAGGTCAAGGCCGACGTGGTCGCCGCCGACCTGCGCGAGTCGAGCCTGCGGGAGATCCTCAACTACGGCCACACCCTGGCGCACGCGATCGAGCGGCGGGAGAACTACCGCTGGCGGCACGGCGCCGCGGTCAGCGTCGGCCTGGTGTTCGCCGCGGAGCTGGCCCGCCGGTCCGGCCGGCTCGACGACGCCACCGCCGACCGGCACCGCGCCGTGCTGACGTCGATCGGGCTGCCCACCCGCTACGCCCCCGACGCGCTCCCCGAGCTCGTCGAGATCATGTACGGCGACAAGAAGACCCGGTCCGGCGTGCTGCGGTTCGTGGTGCTCGACGGGCTGGCCAAGCCGGGCCGGCTCGAGGGCCCCGAGCCCGAGCTGCTGGTCGCCGCGTACGCGGCCGTCGCCGGGGAACCGAACCAGAACGGGGGAGAGGCGCTGCGATGAACGTGTTGGTGCTCAACGGTCCCAACCTCGGCCGGCTCGGGTCGCGCGAGCCGGTGATCTACGGCGACGACACCTACGCCGACCTCGTCGCGCTGTGCGAGGCCAGCGGGCGCGAGCTGGGCATCGAGGTCGAGGTCCGGCAGACCGACCACGAGGGCGAGCTGCTCGGCTGGCTGCACCGCGCCGCCGACGACGGCGTTCCGGTCGTGCTCAACGCCGGCGCCTGGACCCACTACTCGATCGCCGTCCGGGACGCGTGCGCCGCGCTCACCGCGCCCCTGGTCGAGGTGCACATCTCCAACATCCACGCCCGCGAGGAGTTCCGGCACCACAGCCACATCTCCGCGGTGGCCACCGGGGTGATCGTCGGCCTCGGCATCCAGGGCTACCCGCTCGCCCTGCGCTGGCTGGCGGAGAACGCGAAAAGTTGACCGGCGGGCTACACCACGTCGAGCTGTGGGTGCCGGACCTCGCCGAGGCCGAGCGCTCCTGGGGCTGGCTGCTCACCGAGCTGGGCTGGACCGAGCACCAGCGCTGGCCACACGGGGTGAGCTGGCGCCTCGGCGCCACCTACCTGGTCTTCGAGGACTCGCCCGACCGCTCCGGGGACGCACACGAGCGGCGCCGGCCGGGGCTGAACCACCTCGCCCTGCACGCCGGCCCGCCGGACCGGGTGGAGCGGCTGGCCAAGGAGGCCGCCGAGCACGGCTGGCGGCTGATGTTCGCCGACCGCCACCCGCACGCCGGCGGACCCGACCACTACGCCGCCTACCTGGAGAACGAGGCCGGCTACGAGGTCGAACTGGTGGCCAGCTGACCCACCCGCACCGGTGTGTCCCGCCCTCGTGCAGCCATGTTCCGCCCTCGTGCAGCCATGTTCCGCCCTCGTGCAGTCGTGTCCGGACTAGAGTCCGGTCCGTGACCGAGCTGCCGACCATCGGGCCGCCCCCGAAGGAGCGGGCCGACGCCGCGCGCAACCGGGCGCGCATCCTCGACGCGGCCGCGCGGCTGTTCCGCCAGCACGGCGTCGACGCCGTGTCGATGGACCAGGTCGCGCAGGCCGCCGGGGTCGGCAAGGGCACGCTGTTCCGCCGGTTCGGCGACAAGGCCGGCCTCGCGGTGGCGCTGCTCGACTCCCGCGAGCGCGAGCTGCAGGCCGCGGTGCTGTCCGGCCCGCCGCCGCTCGGCCCCGGAGCGCCGCCGGCCGACCGGCTGGTCGCGTTCCTCACCCGGTACGCCGAGTTCCTCGACGCGCACCTCGACCTCGTGCACATGTCCGAGACCGCGCGGCCCGGCGCCCGCTACGAGATCGGCGCCTACCGGCTGTGGCACCGGCACGTCGCCATGCTCATCGCCGAGGCGCGGCCCGGCGCCGACGCCGACTTCCTGGCGCACACCCTGCTCGGCCCGCTCGGCGCCGATCAGCGCAAGGCGTTGCGCCGGACGATCGAGCCCGAGCGGCTGCGCGCCGGGCTGGCCGAGCTGGCCCGGTCGATCGTCGAAAGCTAACGCCGAGCACGCCAGGACGATCCCTACACTGACGCCGGGCAGTGACATGAAGGGGCTCGTTCACGCATGCATCGCCGGTTACCGGTCGCGGTGACCGCTGCGCTTCTCAGCGCCGCGGCACTGACCGCGTGCACGACGAGCGAGGCATCCACGGGGCCACCGGCGCCACCACCCAGCGGCACGGCCGAGCAACCGGCCGGCCGGATGGCCGTTCCGCCAAGCACCACCGAACCGCCGACTCCGGAGCTGGCCCCGCTGCGCACCGCCAACGGCCGGCAGAGCCCCGGCGTGATCGCCGCCGGCGGCGGGGACGCCCCGTACAACTACGCCCCCTCGGTCATGGCCGACGGCGGGCTGTACCGGATGTGGTGGTGCAGCCAGCGCGGCATCGCCGGGCCGCCCGGCGACGACATCATGTACGCCGAGGCCCGCACCCTCGACCGCTTCGACCCGGCGACCCCGGTGTTCGCCGGCAGCGCCGCCGGGTTCGACGCCATGCACGTCTGCGACCCGTCGGTGATCAGGGCCGGCCAGACCTACTACATGTATTACACCGGCTCGCCCGGCGATCACGCGCACAGCAACACGATCGGCGTCGCCACCAGCCCGGACGGTCGCGTGTGGACCCGCGCCGGCGAGCCCATCGTGCGTCCGGCGCGAAACGTCAGCAACGACAACGTCTACGGCGCCGGCCAGCCGTCCGCGGTCTACCTCGACGGCTGGTTCTACCTGATGTTCACCGACACCACCGGCCGCGACGCCGGCCACAACGGCGCCGGCCAGTTCGTCCTACGCGCCAAGGACCCCGCCTTCGCGCGCGGCGTGGAGGCCCTCACCCCCGGCGGTTTCCGCGCCGTGCCCGACACCGGCTCCCGCTGGCGCTCGGTCGTCGACGCGTTCAGCGCCGACCTCATGTGGGTCGACGCCCTCGCCGCCTTCGCCATCGCCCACGAGACCGCCGGCGGCACGACAATCACCTTCTGGGACAAGGACTTCCGCATCAACCCCTACCGCCCGATCCTCGTCGAGGGCCCCTGGCGCGAAGGCCCCGGCCTGGTCCGCCGCGCCGACGGCCACGCCGTGATCCCCCTCCACACCCCCTGCGAAACCGTCCCCATCGACCTGGTCCGCGCCACCCGCGAAGGCCCCGCCGGCCCCACCGACCTCAAACACTTCGGCCTCGACCTCATCGACGTCGACGCCTGCGCCACCGCCCCCCGCGCCCTGCTCACCCTCAACGGCTACGCCATGCCCTCCCCGACCCGCACCATCGACTTGATCATCGCCGGCACCATCGTCAGGGTGGACCGCCGCTCCGTAGCCGAAGCCCTCGCCACCCTCATCCTCAACCACCGCATCCCCGCCCTGGACAAGGTCCCGGTAGCCACCCACCTCACCCCCAAACTCCCCGCCCTCCGCGCCCCCGCTCGCGGCACTGCTCTTCTGATCGACAACCACCTCTGGCCCCTCTCCCCCCTCACCGCCCTCGACCGCAACTCCTCCACCATCACCGACATCACCCCCACCCAATGGGACACCTACGACCGTGGCGTCGACCTGGTAGCCCCACCCCGCTGAGCCGCCGGCACCGCCGCGCTCAGTCGACAACCGCGGCCAACGCCCCGCAGCATCCGGCGTCGGCCGGCGCCGCAGCCCGATCGCGACAAACCGATCCCGCGCCACGCGCCACGCGCGCGGCGCGCGCGTCCGGATTGCGCGGCAACGTTGCTTCGCCCATCGGGCTTGGCGCAGGGTTCGACCTCGCGGCACCCTGTATCGACCGCGGAGCCCACCTCATGTTGCGCGCGGTGACTTTCCTTGTGGGGCTTGGCTATGGCCGGGTGTCGGCCCGCCGGCCCGTCCGCGCCGTCTGCCCGCGGCCACCGCGCCGGCTTGGCGGCACCGCCGCGCTCGGCCGAGAACCACGGCCACGGCCACCGCATCTTCCGGGTGTCGGCTGGTGCCGCAGTCCGATCGCGATAAATCGATCCGCCGGCGCGCGCGGCGCGCCGGATTGCGCGGTGATCTTCCGGTTACCTTGCTCCCCGTCGGGCTTGGCGTAGGGGTTCGACCTCGCGGCACCCCGTATCGATCGCGGAGCCCACCTCATGTTGCGCGCGGCGACATTCCTTGTGGGGCTTGGCTCCGATGGAGGGCACGGTGTGTCATGCAGCGTCCCGTTCTCCACAGTGGACGGTTGCCGACGCCAACGCCAACCAACCCGATCGCCGCGCCGCGCTGGCCGCGCGGCGCGCGGCGCGGCGATCGGGCTGTTCGTGGCGATCTTCCGGCGTCCCGGCCGCAGGCTATGAGCGCGGTGTCGACCTAGCTCCTCCGCGCTGGGCGCGTGGCCTGGGGGTGGGGGTCGGCTTCTCCGCCGGGGGCTCGTCCTCGGGCGAGGGTTTCCGTTGCCGGGTCGGGGGTTTGATCCAGCGGCCGGCCAGTAGGCCGAGGCCGGCGGGGACGAAGACGAGGAGGGCGGTGAAGGCGGCGCCGCCGGTCAGCGCGGAGCCGAGCTCGCTGGGACCGGTTTGGTCGACGAAGAGGGCGCGGCCGATCACCCCGAGGATGCCGGCGCCCCAGCCGGTGATGAGGGCGGCGATGAGCCAGGCGGTCTCCCGGCGGGGCACCGCGCGCCAGGTGTCGATGACGCCCCAGACGGCCACCATCCCGACCAGGATGCCGAGCACGATCGCCGCCAGCGTGCTCTGCGACGTCGGGTTGCGCACGGTGAACGCGGCCACGATCGTCTGGGCGGCGCCGTGCACGACGGCGAGCACACCACCGCGGAGCAGCCAGGTTCGCATCGGCTCAGCCTAGAGGCCGGCAACCCGTACGCTGCGGACATGCCCGACATCCACAGCCGCCGCCGGGCCGCGTTGCGGGAGAGTCTGCGGGATATCGACGTGGACGCGCTCCTCGTGGTCGACCTGCGCAACATCCGATACCTGACCGGGTTCACCGGATCGAACGCCGCGCTGCTGGTGCACGCCGCGGACGAGCCGAACGCCGAGGGGCTGACGGTCTTCTGCACCGACGGCCGGTACCTCATCCAGTCCGAGCGGCAGGTGCCCGACCTGCAACGGGTGATCGAGCGCCGCAGTGCGCCCGCGCTGGCCAGCCTGGCCGGCGCGGACGCGAAGAACTACCGGCGGACCGGGTACGAGAGCCACCACGTGACGGTCGAGGACCTCGACGTGCTGACCGGGGCCGCCGGCGACGGCGTCGAGCTGGTGCGGGCGCCCGGGCGGGTGGAGAAGCTGCGGGAAATCAAGGACGACACCGAGGTGGAGGCGCTGCGGATGGCGTGTGCCGCGGCCGACCGGGCGCTGGCCGAGCTCATCGAGCACGGGGGCCTGCGCCCGGGACGCACCGAGCGGGAGGTGGCGCGGGAGCTGGAGAACCGGATGCTCGACCTCGGCGCCGACTCGCCGTCGTTCGAGTCGATCGTCGCGGCCGGGCCCAACTCGGCGATCCCGCACCACCGGCCGACCGACGCCGTGCTGCGCACCGGTGATCTGGTCAAGCTGGACTTCGGGGCGCTGATCGACGGCTACCACTCGGACATGACCAGGACCCTGGTGCTCGGCGAGCCGGCCGACTGGCAGCGCGAGCTGTACGAGCTGGTGGCCGCCGCCCAGGCGGCCGGGCGCGCGGCGCTGCGGCCGGGGGCCGACGTCCGAGAGGTCGACGCGGCCGCCCGGCAGGTGATCGAGAAGGCCGGCCACGGCGACGAGTTCCCGCACGGGCTTGGCCACGGCGTCGGTCTGGAGATCCACGAGGCGCCGCTGTTGTCCAAGATTGGTGACGGTAGACTTTCGGCCGGCATGGCGGTCACCGTGGAGCCGGGCGTGTACCTGCCCGGACGGGGCGGAGTCCGCATCGAGGACACGCTCGTCGTCCGAGACGACAGTCCCGAGCTGCTGACGTTGACCACCAAGCAGCTCGTCGTCGTGTAGATCCACTACCGGGAGAGAACTGTTCCGTGGCCACCACCAACGACCTGAAGAACGGCCTCGTGCTCAACCTCGAGGGACAACTCTGGTCGGTCGTCGAGTTCCAGCACGTCAAACCCGGCAAGGGCCCGGCGTTCGTGCGCACCAAGCTCAAGCATGTGCTGTCCGGCAAGGTGGTCGACAAGACGTTCAACGCCGGCGTGAAGGTGGACACGGCCACCGTCGACAAGCGCGACATGACCTACCTGTACTCCGACGGCAACGAGTACGTCTTCATGGACGGCGAGACCTACGAGCAGATCCACATCCCGGCCGAGACCGTCGGCGACGCGGCGCGGTTCATGCTGGAGAACCAGACGGTGATGGTGGCCACCCACGAGGGCACGCCGCTGTTCATCGAGCTGCCCACCTCGGTCGAGCTGGTGATCAAGCACACCGATCCCGGCCTGCAGGGCGACCGTTCCACCGGCGGCACCAAGCCGGCCACCCTGGAGACCGGCGCGGAGATCCAGGTTCCGCTGTTCCTGTCCACCGGCGAGAAGGTCAAGGTCGACACCCGCGACGGCCGCTACCTCGGCCGGGTCAGTTCATAGTGAGCGGAGCTTGCGGAGCGAACAATTGGACACCGAGCCCGTCGCCGAGCTTGCGAGGCGACAGGTCAGCCAGCACCGAGCTTGCGAGGTGATGGCATGACCAGGCTCGGCGCCCGAACCAAGGCCCGCAAGCGCGCGATTGACCTGTTGTACGCCGCCGAGCTGCGCGGCGAGGACCCGGTGACCCTGCTGGCCGAGCGCCCCACCGAGCCGGACACCCCGCCCCTCAACGACTACACGATCCGCCTGGTCGAGGGCGTCGCCGCGCACCGGGACCGCATCGACGAACTGCTCACCGAGCACGCCGAGGGCTGGACGCTGGCCCGCATGCCCGCGGTCGACCTCGCCATCCTCCGCCTCGGCCTCTACGAGCTGCTCTGGATCTCCGACGTCCCCGACCCGGTGGCCATCGACGAGGCCGTCTCCCTGGCCCGCACCCTGTCCACGGACGATTCCCCCCGCTTCGTCAACGGCGTCCTCGGCCGCATCGCCACGATCGCCGACCGCCTCCGCGCCACGCTGTAGGTGTCGTGAGCCTTTTGTGGGGCCATAGCAC
>NZ_DASZCQ010000096.1:0-10588 GCF_035942955.1 Actinophytocola sp.
GCCCGGTCGGGGGTTGGGCGCCACGATGCCGGGTGTGTCGGCCGGTATGCGGACCGGGGGCGCCGACGCGCGGCGCGGCGCCGGCACCCCCGGCGGCTCCGGCTCGTCCTCGCCCATCAGCACCGCGTCGACGGCGCGGCGCACCTCGGTGATGTCCGGCATCTCGGGCTCGGTGACGTGCACCCGGACGGGTTCGTCCTCCTCGAGGTAGCCGGATCCGGTCACCAGCCCGGACACCGGGTCGTTCCACACGGACGGCGGCGGGGGCGGCTGCGTGCCGTCGGGTTCCCATCGGGGCAGCGTCACCCGATGATTATCGCGCCCCGGCGGCGGCCGGCCAACGCGCCAGATAGACCTCCCGAGCGGCGAGACTGACCCGGACGTCGGCAACCAGCGGGTCGAAGAACGACGTGCGGTAGTGCGGGTCGGTGGCCGCCGAGGCGGCGAAGTACAGGCCGGAGAACACCGCCAGGAACAGCGACACCTGCACCAGCACGTCGGGCACCGGCAGCCGCAGGCCGAACAGCTCGCCCGACGGCGGCCGCCGGCCGATCCACGCCTCGACCACGTCCTGCTGCACGGTCAGCGCGCCGAACAGCATGAACAGGCCGAACACCAGCGCCGAGAAGACCACGATCTGCAGCGCCTGGGCCAGGAAGAGCACCAGGGCGATGTTCACCTTCTCCGACCGGGTCAGCGGGTGCTCGACCTTCTCGTGGCCGTCGTCGAGCACGTCGGCCAGTGGGGTGCCGACCACGTGGCCGACCAGGTCCGCCGTGTCGCCGGCGCGCACCGTGCGCACCTGCTCGCGCAGCTCGTCGGCCAGCACCGAGCCGATGAACAGCACGGCAAGGCCGGCAAGGAACGCCACCACCAGCCACAGTCGCCATCTCGGCAGCGCGGCGGCGACCTGCCACACCTCGGCGGCGAAGAAGGAGAACAGCACGACCAGCATGAGCAGCGGCAGCGCGCGGCTGGCCAGCGTGCCGATCGCGCCGAGCTGACCGACGGCGCTGCGCAGCGCCCAGGCCAGGATCGACCCGGCACCGACGCGCGCGAGGACCAGCAGCACCGGCACCGACAGCAGGTTCACCAGCACGTACGCCCACAGCCCGGCGCGCAGCCCGGCCCACCACTCGGCCGCCGGGAGCACCACCAGGATCAACGCCACCACGACCAGGGCGAGAACCAGCCGCCCGCGCTCGGACGACCGGCGCATCCACCGCGCCACCAGCCACCCGGCCAGCACCGGGATCACCAGCGCGGCGGCGGTCAGGGCGAGCAGCCCGATCACGAAGCCCGGGTTGTCCACCAGCCGGGCGAACTCGTCGTCCTCGACGGCCAGCAGCACGCCGAGGCCGGACAGCAGCGGGTCGATCACCGCCAGGAAGACCAGCGCCGGGGTGGCCCGCTGCAGCAGCGCGGCGCCGCGGAACCGGCGCCGGATGACCAGCGGCAGCCCGCGGCGGCGAAACCACGCCTCGACGGCGCGCCGGTCCGCCTCATCGGAGTCGCTCATGGTGCAGCGACACGCTAGCGGAAGACCCCGGTCAGGACTTGGACTTCGGCCGGGCCGGGGCCTTGCGGCGGGTGGTGCGCTTGGGGGCCGGGCCCTTCGCCCTGCGCTCGGCCAGCAGCTCGGCGGCCCGCTCGTCGGTGAGCGTGTCCACGCTGTCGGACTTGCGCAGCGAGGCATTGGTCTCGCCGTCGGTGACGTACGGCCCGAACCGGCCGTCCTTGACCACCATCGGCTTGCCGGTCGCCGGGTCGGTGCCGAGCTCGCGCAGCGGGGGTGCCGCGGCCGCCGCCGCCCGGCCGCGCCGCTTGGGCTCGGCGTAGATCTTGAGCGCCTCGTCCAGGGTGACGGTGAAGATGTCCTCCTCGCTGGCCAGCGACCGGGAGTCGGTGCCCTTCTTCAGGTACGGCCCGTACCGTCCGTTCTGCGCGGTGATCTCCTCGCCGCTGGCCGGGTCGGTGCCGACCACCCTTGGCAGCGACAGCAGCCGCAGCGCGTCGTCGAGCGTCACGGTGTCCAACGACATCGACTTGAGCAGCGAGCTGGTGCGCGGCTTGACCTTCTTGGCCTTCTCGTTCTCCGGCTCCGGCAGTATCTCCGTGACGTACGGCCCGAATCGGCCCTCCTTGGCCACGATCTCGTTGCCGGTCACCGGATCCGTGCCCAGCGAGCGCCCCTCCATGGGCGTGGCGAACAGCTTCTCGGCGATCTCCACGGTCAGCTCGTCGGGCGGCAGGTCCTCGGGGAGGTTGGCCCGCTGCGGGCCAGGAACGTCACCGCCGCCCTCCCGTTCAAGATATGGGCCGTAGCGGCCGACCCGCACGACGATCGGGCGGCCGCTGTCGTCGTCGAACAGCGGGATGGAGTTGATCTCCCGGGGGTCGATCTCCTCGACCCCGGAGCCGACCAGCTTCTTCAGACCGCCGGAGCGGGCCACCGAGCCGTCGGGCCCCATGTCGCCGCCGAAGTAGAACATCGACAGCCACGGCGTGCGCCGGGCCCGACCGTTGGCGATGCCGTCCAGCTCGTCCTCGAGCGCGGCGGTGAAGTCGTAGTCGACCAGCCGCCGGAAGTGCTGCTCCAGCAAGCCGACCACGGAGAACGCGATCCAGGCCGGCACCAGCGCCGAGCCCTTCTTCCACACGTAGCCGCGGTCCTGGATGGTGTTGATGATCGACGCGTAGGTCGACGGCCGGCCGATGCCCAGCTCCTCCAGCGTCTTGACCAGGCTGGCCTCGGTGTAGCGCGGCGGCGGCGAGGTGGCGTGGCCGTCGGCCGACAGCTCGGTCGCGGTGACCGACTGGTCCTTGGTCAGCCGCGGCAGCCGCCGCTCGGCGTCGTCGGCCTCGCCGCCGGCCTCGGAGTCCACCGCCTCGACGTAGGCGCGCAGGAAACCGGCGAAGGTGATCGTGCGGCCGGACGCGGCGAACGTGCACTCCTCGCCGCTGGCCGCGGTTCCGGTGATCCGCACGCTCATCGTGGTGCCGCGCGCGTCTGCCATCTGCGAGGCGATCGTGCGCTGCCAGATCAGCTCGTAGAGCCGGAACTCGTCGGAGTCCAGCTCGCCGGCCACCTGGCCGGGAGTGCGGAACACCTCGCCGGCCGGGCGGATCGCCTCGTGCGCCTCCTGCGCGTTCTTCACCTTGCGGGTGTACTGCCGTGGCTGCGGGGACACGTACGCGTCGCCGTAGAGGTCGCGGGCCTGGTTGCGCGCCGCGGCGATCGCCGTCTCGGACAGCGTCGTGGAGTCGGTACGCATATAGGTGATGTAGCCGTTTTCGTACAGCCGCTGGGCGATGCGCATCGTGCGGTCGGAGGAGAACCTCAGCTTGCGCCCGGCCTCCTGCTGCAGCGTCGAGGTCATGAACGGCGCGTACGGCCGGCGGGTGTACGGCTTCTCCTCGACGCTGGTGACGGTCAGCGCGGAGCCGGTCAGCGCCTCGGCCAGCCGGCGCGCCTCGGGCTCGTCGAGCCGCAGCACGGACGCACCCGGCTTGAGCTCGCCGTCGGAGCCGAAGTCCCGGCCGGTGGCCAGCCGGGTGCCGTCGACCGACAGCAGCCGGGCGCCGAACGACCGGGGCTCGGCGGTGTCGTCCCCAGCATGGCCGGCGGCTGTGCCCGTTTCCAACGTGGCGGAGATGTCCCAGTACGAGGCGGTGACGAAGCGCATCCGCTCGCGCTCGCGCTCGACCACGATTCGAGTGGCCACCGACTGCACCCGCCCGGCGGACAGGTTGCGCATGATCTTCTTCCACAGCACCGGGCTGACCTCGTAGCCGTACAGCCGGTCGAGGATGCGCCTGGTCTCCTGCGCGTCGACGAGGTCCTGGTCGAGATCGCGGGTGTTCTCCGCGGCGGCCCGGATGGCGTTCTCGGTGATCTCGTGGAACACCATGCGGCGCACCGGAACCTTGGGCTTGAGCGCCTCGATCAGGTGCCAGGCGATGGCCTCGCCCTCGCGGTCACCGTCCGTCGCGAGGTAGAGCTCGTCGACGTTCTTCAGCGCCTCCTTGAGCTCGCTGACCGTCGAGCGCTTGTCCGGGGTGACGATGTAGATCGGCTCGAACCCGTTGTCCACGTTGACGCCGAGGTTGGCCCACGGCTCGCCCTTGTACTTGGCCGGCACCTCGGCGGCCTTGCGGGGTAGGTCGCGAATGTGCCCGCGGGAGGACTCCACGACGAAGTCGCGGCCGAGGTAGGAAGCGATCTTGCGCGCCTTGGCCGGTGACTCGACGATCACCAGCCGGCGCGTTCCCCCGCCGCTTCTCGTTCTCTGTGTCGAGGATGCCAACGTCCGTCCCGCTCTCTTCTCCCGTTCGGGCGCCATGCCCGGGTCAGCACGCCAGTGTGCCCGCAATCCCATCGCGCACTTCGTACTGGGAGTATGACCCGTTACTACTTGTAGCAGGGTTACCCCGTCGCACGCACGCGCGAAACCACAGGCCATTCGTCCTGGGCCGCGGCGAGCGGATGCGGGCCGACCAGCTCCGCCAACCTGGTGAGTCTACGCCGTCCGGAAATTCGCAGACCCGGCCCGCCGCCGCGGACCCCGAGCGCCGTGGCGGCCAGCCCGCACCGGGCAAGGGCGCCGCCGAGCGGCTCGTAGGTGTCCGGCGCGCGCGGGTCGAGCCCGAGCAGGAAGCCGTTGTCGACCCAGCGCCCCGCGGCCAGCGTCCACAGCCGCAGCGCCGCGCCGTCCAGGCTCAGTCCGGCCGGCACCGCCTTGACCGCCCCCTTGGTCCAGGCCGCCGCCAGCTCGGCGAGGTCGGCGCGAAAGGCCGTGCGCACGAGGGGCGTGCCCTCGTCCGAGGTGGCCAGCTCGGCGTCGACGCCGCGCTCCTGGCAGGCGGCGGCGATGGCCTCGGCCCGCCAGGCCTGCTCGACCACGACCGACAGCCGGGCGGCGGCGCCGCCGAAGCTGACCACCTGCCCGGGTCCGCACAGCAGCCCGCCGAGGTCGCTCACCTTGGGCGCGTTGGCCTCGGCCGAGAAGAACGACAGCTGCGCCATCCGGGCCAGACTAGTGTGAGGTCTTGGGCCTGCCAACGAAACCTCAGCGGACCGTGACGGCACCCAGCCACAATCAACCCCGCCAACCGCACCATCGGCTGGAAGGCAACAACAGCAGTTAATTCCGGAGAGGCGGAGCTGCTCAGCGGGCGTCGAGCCGGCGGCAGGTCTCCGCCTTGTCGAACGCCTCCTTGAGCTGCTGGTTGGACTCCAGCTCCGCGGTCGGGTCCTGCAGCTCGCCAAGCGTGGCCAGGTCCTCGCCGGCCTTGGACAGCGCCGCACCCAGCGCGGCCGGGTCGTCGACGTTGGTCTGCTCCAGTTGGGACTTCGCGCCGTCGATGGCCTTCTTGGCGTTGTCCAGCGTGGTCGTCAGCTTGTCGACGGCCGCCGCGCCGTCGTCGACCGGCGGGGCGCCGGCGTCCCGGATGCCGCCGATCATGCCGCCCAACGCGTTGGCGATGTTCTGCAGGTAGGCGGTCATGCTCTCCTTGGCCTGCTGCGGATTGGTCGGGTCGACGTCCGGCTGCTGGTGGAGCACGCCGAGGTTGCCCTCGACCGACTTGCACACCTTCTCCGCCCAGGCGACCGGATCGGTGCTGCCCGAGTCGTCCCCGCACGCGGTCATGGCGAGCGCGAGGGTGGCCAGCACGGCAAGGCGACGCATCATCCGGCCATGATGGCATTCGTCCACAATGGACAGATATTCCGGGGCCGGCCCGCGGTGCGGACCGGCCCCGACGTCGCGTGCCGCTAACCGGCGTTCGACACCCGCTCGGCGGGGTTGTCTGCGATCGCGGTCCCGCGCCGCTTGGACACCACCACGGCCGCCACCACGATCGCGGCGGCGAGCAGCGCGATGAGGATCCGCACGCCGTTGCTCTTGTCCTCGCCGAACGACAGCGCCACCACGGCCGGCGCGATGAGCAGCGACACCAGGTTCATCACCTTGATCAACGGGTTGATCGCCGGGCCGGCGGTGTCCTTGAACGGATCGCCGACGGTGTCACCGATCACCGTGGCGGCGTGGGCGTCGGAGCCCTTTCCGCCGTGGTTGCCGTCCTCGACCAGCTTCTTGGCGTTGTCCCAGGCGCCACCGGAGTTCGCCAGGAAGATCGCCATCAGGGTGCCGGTGGCGATCGCGCCGGCCAGGTAGCCGGCCAGCGGGCCCACCCCGAGCCCGAACCCGACCGCCATCGGGGCCAGCACGGCGAGCAGGCCGGGCGTGGCCAGCTCACGCTGCGCGTCCCTGGTGCAGATGTCCACCACGCGGCCGTACTCCGGGCGCACCGAGTAGTCCATGATCCCGGGGTTGTCGTGGAACTGGCGGCGCACCTCGAACACGACCGCGCCGGCCGCCCTGGACACCGCGTTGACCGCCAGCCCGGAGAACATGAACACCACCGCCGCGCCGATCGCGACACCGACCAGCACGTTCGGGCTGAACACCAGGAAGTCCTGCGGGTTGAGCGCCGCCTGACCCGCCTCCACCAGCGCCTTGCCGATCGCGTCGGTGTACGAGCCGAACAGCGCGGTCGCGGCCAGCACCGCGGTGGCGATCGCGATGCCCTTGGTGATCGCCTTGGTGGTGTTGCCGACCGCGTCCAGCTCGGTGAGCACCTGCACGCCATCGCCCTGCACGTCACCGGACATCTCGGCGATGCCCTGCGCGTTGTCGCTGACCGGACCGAAGGTGTCCATGGCCACGATCACGCCGACCGTGGTCAGCAGACCGGTGCCGGCCAGCGCGATGGCGAACAGCGACACGAAGATCGAACCGGACAGCAGGAACGCGCCGTACACCGCGGCGCCGATCACCACGGCGGTGTAGACCGCGGACTCGAAGCCGACCGAGATGCCGGACAGGATCACCGTGGCCGGGCCGGTCAGCGAGGTCTTGCCGACGTCCTTGACCGGCTTGTGCTCGGTGCCGGTGAAGTAGCCGGTCAGCCACAGGATCACGCCGGCGAGCACGATGCCGATGATCACCGCGATGGCCGCGATCAGCGCCGGGCTGCCCGAGATCGTCGTGTCGGTGGCGCCGTCGAGCTCGCCGAAGGAGTTCGGCAGGTAGATGAACGCGGCCACGGTGCACAGCACCGCGGAGATCAACGCCGAGATGTAAAACGAGCGGTTGATGGCGACCAGGCCACCCTCGCCGGCCCTTGCGCGGGTGATGTAGACGCCGATCACCGCGGTGATCACGCCGAGCGCGGGGACGATCAGCGGGAACATCAGGCCCTGCACACCGAACGCGGTGCTGCCCAGGATCAGCGCGGCGACCAGGGTCACCGCGTAGGACTCGAACAGGTCGGCGGCCATCCCGGCGCAGTCACCGACGTTGTCGCCCACGTTGTCGGCGATCGTGGCGGCGTTGCGCGGGTCGTCCTCGGGGATGTTCTGCTCGACCTTGCCGACCAGGTCGGCGCCCACGTCCGCGGCCTTGGTGAAGATGCCGCCGCCGACCCGCATGAACATGGCGATCAGCGCCGCGCCGAAACCGAAACCCTCCAGCACCTTGGGCGCGTCGGCGGCGTAGACCAGCACCACCAGCGACGCGCCGAACAGGCCGAGCCCGACGGTGGACATGCCGACCACCCCACCGGTGCGGAAGGCCACCCGCATGGCCTTCTCCCGGCCGTGCTCCTCGCGCGCGGCCGCCGCCACGCGCAGGTTCGCCTGAGTGGACAGCCACATGCCCAGGTTGCCGATGGCGAACGAGAAGACGGCGCCGACGAGGAAGAACAACGATCGGCCTATCCGTTCGCCCCAACCCGCCGCCGGTAGCGCGAGCAGCAGCAGGAACACGATCACCCCGAAGATCGTCAGGGTGTTGCGCTGCCGCTTGAGGTACGCCGCGGCGCCTTCCTGCACCGCCTTGGCGATGTCCTGCATCTTGGCCGTGCCCTGGCCGGCGGCCAGCACCTCCTTGAGCAGGACGTAGCCCACGCCGAGCGCAGCGAGGGCGATCACGGCGACCACGACCACCACGCCGCGATCACCTCCGGATAGCGACAAGCCATCCGCCAGCAACTGCCCGGACATCCGTCCTCCTGGTACGTCTGCCGGCACCTGCGCCGGCAACCGGTGACTGGACGTGCGCCACCGGGGACTCATCTATGGGACCGGCGGAGTCTATTGGTTGAGCTAGCCGGCCCTGCGAGGCGTCCCCGTCAGGCCCCTGTGCGAACCTTGCGAACGTGCGTGTGAACACCGGTCGGCGACTGCTCGATCGCGTGCTGGCCGGCGTGCCCGCCGGGGAGAATCCGTTGACCCACGTACGGGATCTGCCCGAACGTGCCGCCGGCTGCGTGCCGTGGCCGTCGTGGGTTCCCGACCTCGTGCGGGACGCCTTCATCCGGTGCGGGGTGGCGCAACCGTGGGCGCACCAGATCGAGGCGGCCGAGCACGCCATGGCCGGCCGGCACGTGGTGCTGGCGACCGGCACGGCGTCCGGCAAGTCGCTGGCCTACCAGCTGCCGGTGGCGGTCGCGCTGACCGCCGACCCGCGCGCCACCGCCCTGTACCTGGCGCCGACCAAGGCCCTCGGCGCCGACCAGCTGCGCTCGGCGTGCGCGCTGGAGCTGCCAACGCTGCGCCCGGCCAGCTACGACGGCGACACCCCGATGGCCGAGCGGGACTGGGTGCGCGCGCACGCCAGGTGGGTGTTCACCAACCCGGACATGCTGCACCGCGGCGTGCTGCCGGCGCACGGGCGCTGGGCGGGGTTCTTCCGGCGGCTGTCGTTCGTCGTCGTCGACGAGTGCCACGGCTACCGCGGGGTGTTCGGCTCGCACGTGGCGCTGCTGCTGCGCCGGTTGCGCCGGGTCGCCCGGCTGTACGGGTCGGACCCGGTGTTCGTGCTGGCCTCGGCCACCGTGACCGATCCGGCCGGGTCGGCCACCCGACTGTCCGGTGTGGACTGCGTGGCGGTGACGGCGGACCACTCGCCCCGGGGCGCGCGCACGGTGGCGCTGTGGGAGCCACCGCTGCTGGCGGACGTGGCCGGCGAGAACGGCGCGCCGGTGCGCCGCCCGGCCGGCGCCGAGGCCGCCAGGATCCTCACCGACCTGGTCGTCGAGGGGGCGCGGACGCTGGCGTTCGTCCGCTCCCGGCGGGGCGCCGAGCTGACCGCGATCGGCGCCCGGCGCGCGCTGTCCGAAGTGGACCCTTCGCTGGCGTCGCGGGTGGCCGCCTACCGGTCCGGCTACCTGCCCGAGGAGCGGCGGGCACTGGAGAGCGCGCTGGCCGACGGCGAGCTGCTCGGCGTGGCCAGCACCAACGCTCTCGAGCTCGGGGTGGACATCGCCGGGATGGACGCGGTGGTGATGGCCGGCTACCCGGGCACGCTGGCGTCGTTCTGGCAGCAGGCCGGGCGGGCCGGGCGGGCCGGTGACGGCGCGCTGGTGGTGTTCGTCGCCCGCGACGATCCGCTGGACACCTACCTGGTGCACAACCCGGCCGCGGTGCTGGACAAGCCGGTCGAGGCCACCGTGATCGACCCGCTCAACCCGTACGTCCTTGCGCCGCAGCTGGCCTGCGCGGCGTGCGAGCTGCCGCTGACCCCGGACGCCCTGGCCGCGTTCGGCGGCCCGGTCGCCGAGCGGGTGGTCGACAAGCTGGTGGCCGACGGGACGCTGCGGCGGCGGCCCACCGGGTGGTACTGGACCAGCCGGGACAAGCCGCACTCGGCGGTGGACATCCGCGGCTCCGGCGGCGAGCAGATCGCGGTGGTGGAGGCCGACTCGGGCCGCATGCTCGGCACCGTGGACCCGGGCTCGGCGTGCCGCACCGTCCACCCCGGAGCCGTCTACCTGCACCAGGGTGCGTCCTATGTGGTCGACGAGCTTGATCTGGACACCGGGCTGGCGTTGGTGCACGCCGAGGATCCGGAGTGGACGACGTCGCCGCGGGAGCAGGTGGACATCTCCGTGCTGCGCCGGGCATCGCGGTCGTCCGGTGGCGGGGTCGAGGTGTGCCTCGGCGAGGTGGCGGTGACCGCTCAGGTGGTCGGCTACCTGCGCCGGCTGCCGTCCGGTGACGTGCTCGACCAGATCCCGCTCGACCTTCCCGCGCAGACCCTGGAAACCCGGGCCGTCTGGTACACATTGGACGCGCCGTTGCTGCGCGCCGCGGGCCTGACGCCGGCCAGGGTCCCCGGCGCGCTGCACGCCGCCGAGCACGCCGCGATCGGCCTGCTGCCGCTGTTCGCCAGCTGCGACCGCTGGGACATCGGCGGCGTCTCCACCGCCATGCACCCCGACACCGGCGCCGCGACCGTGTTCGTGCACGACGGCCACCCCGGCGGAGCCGGCTTCGCCGACCGCGCCTTCGCCGCGTTCCTCCCCTGGCTGTCCGCCACCCGGGACGCCATCGCCGCCTGCGAATGCCCGACCGGCTGCCCCTCCTGCGTCCAATCCCCCAAGTGCGGCAACGGAAACGACCCCCTCGACAAACCCGGCGCCGTCGCCGTGCTCGACGTGGTGCTGACGTCGCTCGCCTGACCGGGGCTCGGCCGGCCGTGGACAACACAGCGCGCCGGGGGCGTCGGTGTCGACGCACCCC
>NZ_DASZCQ010000097.1:0-14692 GCF_035942955.1 Actinophytocola sp.
GGAGTTCGAGGAGCAGTTCCTGGCCGCCACCGACGGTCAGGGGGTCGACGTGATCCTGGACTGCCTGGCCGGCGAGTTCGTCGACGCGTCGCTGCGGCTTTTGCCAAGGGGCGGGCGGTTCATCGAGATCGGCAAGACCGACGTCCGCGACGCCGCGGAGGTCGCCGAGGCCCACACCGGGGTCGCCTACCAGGCCTTCGATCTGGTCGACGCCGGCCAGGAGCGCATGGGGGAGATGCTTCAGGAAGTGATCGAGCTGTTCGAGGCGGGGGCGCTGGGAATGCCGCCGATCACCACCTGGGAGATCACCAGGGCGGTCGAGGCGTTCCGGCATCTCAGCCAGGCCAAGCAGATCGGCAAGATCGTCCTGACCATGCCCCGCCCCCTCGACCCCGGGGGCGCCGTGCTGATCACCGGCGGGACCGGGGCGTTGGGTGGTGCGGTGGCCCGGCATCTGGTCGAGGCGCACGGGGTCCGCAGGCTGATCCTGACCAGCCGGCGCGGGCTCGCCGCGGAGGGCGCGGCGGAGTTGCGTGACGAGCTGACCGACCTGGGTGCGGTGGTCGACATCGCGGCGTGCGACGCGGCCGACCGGGAAGCGCTGGGAGAGTTGCTGTTCGCCATGGACCGCCCGTTGACCGGGGTGGTGCACGCGGCCGGTGTGCTGGCCGACGGCACGCTGGAGTCCCTTACGCCGCAACAGATTGACACCGTGCTGCGGGCCAAGGTGGACGCGGCCGTGAACCTGCACGAGCTGACCCGCGGCATGGATCTGGCGATGTTCGTGCTGTTCTCCTCGGCCGCCGGCATCGTCGGCGCGCCCGGCCAGGCCAACTACGCGGCGGCGAACGCGTTCCTGGACGCGCTCGCCCAGCGGCGGCGCGCCGAGGGCCTGCCGGGCATCTCGCTGGCGTGGGGGCTGTGGGCCGGCGGGATGGGCGGCCGGCTGGAGGAGACCGACCTTGCCAGGATGTCCCGCGGCGGTATCACCGCGTTCTCCGCACCGGAAGGCCTCGCGCTGTTCGACGCGGCGGGCCAGCTCGCCAGGGCGCTGCTCGTCCCGATCAGGCTTGAGGTCGCGGCACTGCAGGCGCAGGCCCGCTCGGCCCCGGTGTCGCCGGTGCTCAGCGGCCTGGTCCGGATCCGGCGGGTGGCCAGCACCGCGTCCGCCGGGCAGTCCTCCATGCTGCGCGAACGCCTGCCCGCACTGTCCACAACGGAGCAGCAGAACCTGCTGCTTGACCTGGTCGGCACGCACGTGGCCGCGGTGCTCGGCCACACCAGCGCGGACGCGATCACCCCGACCAGGGCGTTCAGCGAGCTGGGCTTCGACTCGCTCACCGCGGTGGAGCTGCGCAACCGGCTCAACGCCGCGAGCGGGCTGCGGCTGCCCGCCACCATGGTGTTCGACTACCCCACCCCGCACGCGCTGGCCGAGTACCTGCGTTCGGAGCTGGTGGGCGAGGCGGCATCGACCGTCTCGGTGACCGAGGAGATCGCGCGGCTGGAGTCGATCCTGGCGGCGACCGACGCCGGCGAGGCCGAGCGCGCGGAGATCACCGTGCGGCTTCGGCGCCTGCTGGCGAGCTGGACCGACCCGGCTCATGGCGGGGCGGAGTCCGCGGACGATCAGGATCTGGCCTCGGCCACCGCGGAGGAGATCTTCGACCTGCTCGACGACGAGCTGAGGGCGTCCTGATCGGCCTCGATTTTCCAAGGCCCGCAAGGGAGTGACAGCAGTGGCGACCGAAGAGAAGTACCTCGAATACCTCAAGCGAGTCACCGCCGACCTGCGGGAGACCCGCCGCCGGCTGCGCGAGGCCGAGCAGAAGGAATTCGAGCCGATCGCCATCGTGGGCATGGCCTGCCGGTTCCCCGGCGAGGTGCGCTCGCCGGAAGACCTGTGGCGGCTGGTGGTCGACGGCGGCGACGCCATCGGCCCGTTCCCGGAGGATCGCGGCTGGGACATCGAGAACCTGTTCGATCCGGATCCGGAACGGTTCGGCAAGACGTACGTCCGGCACGGCGGTTTCCTGTACGACGCGGGCGATTTCGACGCGGGGTTCTTCGGTATCTCGCCGCGGGAGGCGCTGGCGATGAACCCGCAGCAGCGGTTGATGCTGGAGGTGTCCTGGGAAGCGGTCGAGCACGCGGGAATCGACCCGACCTCGTTGCGCGGCAGCCGAACCGGAGTGTATGCCGGCGTGCTGTACTGCGACTACGCCATCGGCATGGACAAGGCGCCCGAGGAGCTGGAGGGCCTGCTGGCCACCGGCACCTCCGCCAGCGTGACGTCCGGCCGGGTGGCGTACGCGCTGGGCTTGGAGGGTCCGGCGCTGACCGTGGACACGGCCTGCTCGGCGTCGCTGGTGGCGGTGCACCTTGCGGTGCAGGCGTTGCGGCGCGGCGAGTGCACGCTGGCGCTTGCCGGCGGCGTGACGGTGATGGCCCGCCCCGATTCGTTCGTCGAGTTCTCCCGGCAGCGGGCCATCGCGCGGGATGCCCGGTGCAAGTCGTTCGCGTCGACGGCCGACGGAGCCATCTGGTCCGAGGGCGTCGGCATGCTGGCGATGGAGCGGCTGTCCGACGCGCGGCGGTCCGGGCACCGGATCCTTGCGGTGGTGCGGGGTTCGGCGACCAACCAGGACGGCGCGTCCAACGGGCTGACCGCGCCGAACGGCCTTGCGCAGCGGCGGGTTATCCGGGCCGCGCTCGCCGACGCGGGTCTGTCCACACTGGACGTCGATGCCGTCGAGGCGCACGGCACCGGAACCTCGTTGGGTGACCCCATCGAGGCGCAGGCGATCCTGGCCACCTACGGGCAGGACCGGCCGGCGGACCGGCCGGTGTGGCTGGGCTCGGTGAAGTCGAACCTTGGTCACACCCAGACCGCCGCCGGGGTGGCCGGTGTGATCAAGATGGTGCAGGCCATGCGGCACGGGATGCTGCCCCGGACGTTGCATGTGGACCAACCGACCCCGCAGGTCGACTGGTCGGCCGGGCGGGTCGAGCTGCTGACCGAGGCACGGGACTGGCCGGCCACCGACCGGCCGCGGCGGGCCGGGGTGTCGTCGTTTGGCATGAGCGGCACCAATGCGCACGCGATCATCGAGGAGGCGCCGCCGGCCGAGCCGCCCGCCGCCGGGGAGGGCGAGCCGGACGCGTTGCCGGTGGTGCCGTGGCTGATCTCGGCGCGGTCGCCGGAGGCGCTTCGGGGGCAGGCCGCGCGGTTGCGCGAGCTGGTCGACGCCCGGCCGGACGAGCGCGCGGTGGACGTGGGCTTCTCCCTGGCCACCACCAGGGCGCCGTTCGAGCACCGGGCGGTGGTCACCGCGGCCGACCGGGACGGGTTCCGGCGCGGCCTGGCCGCGCTGGCCGCCGGGGAGTCGGCGGCCGAGCTGGTGCAGGGGCAAGCGAGCGGCGTCGGTCAGAACCGGGTGGTGCTGGTGTTCCCCGGCCAGGGCGCGCAGTGGGTGCGGATGGCCGCCGGGTTGCTGGAGTCGTCGCCGGTGTTCGCGCGGGCGCTTGGGGAGTGTGTGGCGGCGTTGAAGTCGCATGTGGACTGGTCGGTGTGGCCGGTGCTGCGTGGGGAGCCGGACGCGGTGTCGTTGGACCGGGTGGATGTGGTGCAGCCGGCGTTGTGGGCGGTGATGGTGTCGCTGGCGGCGGTGTGGCGGTCTTACGGGGTCGTTCCGGCTGCAGTGGTGGGGCATTCGCAGGGGGAGATCGCGGCGGCGTGTGTGGCCGGCGCCCTGTCGATTACCGATGGGGCGCGGGTGGTCGCCTTGCGCAGCAAGGCGATTACCGCCATCGCCGGCATGGGCGGGATGGTGTCGGTGCCGCTGCCGGTGGCCCAGGTGGAGGACCTGGTCGGGCGGTGGGACGGGGCGCTGGGTGTCGCGGCGGTCAACGGCCCGGCCGCCGTGGTGGTGTCCGGTGGGGTGGACGCGTTGGGCGAGTTGTTGGCCGAGTGTGCGCGGCGGGAGGTTCGGGCCAAGCGGATCCCGGTCGACTATGCTTCGCATTCGCCGCAGGTGGAACTGATCCGCGCGGAGATTCTCGACAGCTTGGCCGAGATCGAACCCAAGCCCGCGGAGGTGCAGTTCTACTCCACGGTCACGCGCCAGGTCATCGACACCACCGAGCTGGACGCCGACTACTGGTACCGCAACCTGCGCGGCACCGTGCGGTTTGCCGACACCGTGGAAACCATGCTGGCCGATGGGTTTCAGCATTTCGTGGAGGTCAGCCCGCACCCGGTGCTGGCCACCGCGATCCAGGACTCGATCGAGCAGAACGAGGCCGACGCGTCGGTGGTCGGCACGCTGCGCCGGGACGACGGCGGGTTGGACCGGTTCCTCACCTCGCTCGGCCAGGCCCACTGCGCCGGTGTGGCGGTGGACTGGACCACGGTGTTCGCCGGCACCGGCGCCCGCACGGTGGAGCTGCCCACCTACGCCTTCCAGCACGAGCGGTACTGGCTCATCCCGGGCACCGGCGCGGTGGACGCGGCCGGACTGGGGCAGACCGGGATCGACCACCCGCTGCTTGGCGCGGCGGTGGCGCTGCCGGACACCGGGGGAGTGGTGGCCACCGGCCGGCTGTCGCGGTCCGTGCAGCCGTGGCTGGTCGATCACGCGGTCAACGGCACGGTGCTGGTGCCCGGCGCGGCGCTCGTCGAGTTGGTGCTGCGGGCGGCGGAAGAGGTCGGCTGCGAGGTTCTCGAGGAGCTGACCCTGGCGGCCCCCCTCTTGCTACCCGAGCAGGGCGGCGTGCAGCTGCAGGTGATCCTCGGCGGGGCGGAGGAGGACGGGCGGCGGTCGGTGGCCGTGTACTCCCGGGACGACGCCGCGCCGCCGGAGGCGCCGTGGACCCAGCATGCCACCGGGGTGGTCGGTCCGGACCAGCCGGTGGCGGAGCCCGGCCCGGCGCAGTGGCCACCGGCCGATGCGGAACCGGTCACTGTGGACGGTCTGTACGAGGAGCTGGCCGCGGCCGGGTTCGGCTACGGCCCGGCCTTCCAGGGCCTGCGCCAGGTCTGGCGGCGCGGTGAGGAGATCTTCGCCGAGGCCGCCCTGCCCGAGGAGCAGACCGCCGACGCCGGGCGCTTCGGGCTGCACCCGGCGTTGCTCGACGCGGCCCTGCACGGGATTCTGGCCGGCCGCGAGGACGTCGAGGTGCGGTTGCCGTTCAGCTGGGCGGGAATCGGCCTGCACGCCACCGGTGCGACCGGCGTGCGGGTGCGGCTCGTCCCCACCGGCGAGGACGCGGTGGCAGTGCATTTGACCGACCCGACGGGCGCACCGGTTGCCACCGTGCAATCCCTGACCAGCCGGCCGGTGAACCCCGACGCGCTGGGTACCCGCACAACCGGAGGGCGGGACTCGCTGTTCGGTCTGCAGTGGACATCCGTCCCGGCCGAGCGGTCCGACGCGGGTAGGTATGTCGTGCTCGGCGCCGACACCCTGGGGCTGGAAGCCGAGTCCTATTCGGATCTCGACGCTATCGAGCCGGCGCCCGAGGCGGTCATCCACGCCGTGCCGGCCGGGGCGGTGCGGGAGGTCACGGAGCGGGTGCTCGGGCTGATCCAGGCGTGGCTGGCCGCCGACCACCTGGCCGGCGCGCGGCTGGTGTTCCTCACGCGCAACGCCATGGCCACCGAGGACGGGCAGGACTGCGAGCTGGCCCAGGCCGCCGCGTGGGGATTGGTGCGGACGGCGCAGTCCGAGCATCCCGATCGGTTCGTGCTGCTGGACATCGACGACCACCCCGACTCGCTTGCCGCCGTTCCCACGGCGTTGGTGGCCGGCGAACCCCAGCTCGCCATCCGGACGGGGGAACTGCTCGCGCTTCGCCTCGGCAGGGCCGGCTCGGACGGCGAGCTGGTTCCGCCGGTGGGTGCCCCGGTGTGGCGATTGGACGGTCGGAACAAGGGCACGCTGGACCGCATCGAGCTGGTGCCGTGCCCGCAGGTGCTGGAACCGTTGGCGGACGGCCAGGTTCGGGTCCAGGTCCGGGCCGCGGGCCTGAACTTCCGGGATCCGCTGATCGCGCTGGGCATGATCGAGGGACCCGAGGTGCAGCGCGGCGAGGGTGCCGGCGTGGTGCTGGAGGTCGGGCCGGGCGTCACCGGTCTGGCCCCCGGCGACAAGGTGTTCGGCTTCATCGGCGGATCGTTCGGCCCGGTGGCCGTGACCGATCACCGGATGCTGCGGCGGATGCCGAGCGGGTGGTCCTTCGAGCAGGCCGCGTCGGTCCCGGTGACCTATGTGACGGCCTACTACGGGCTCAAGGAGTTGGCCGGGGTCGGCGCGGGCGACCGGGTGCTGGTGCACGCGGCCGCCGGTGGCGTCGGCATCGCCGCGGTGCAGCTGGCCCGGTCGTTGGGCGCCGAGGTGTTCGGCACGGCGAGCCCTGGTAAGTGGGATGCGTTGCGGGGCATGGGGTTGGCCGACGACCACATTGCCTCGTCGCGGACGCTGGAGTTCGAAGAGCGGTTCCTGGCCGCCACCGACGGTCAGGGTGTCGACGTGATCCTGGACTGCCTGGCCGGCGAGTTCGTCGACGCGTCGCTGCGGCTTTTGCCAAGGGGTGGCCGGTTCATCGAGATCGGCCGGACCGACGTCCGCGACGCCGACGAGGTCGCCCGGGATCACCCCGGGGTTGCCTACCGGGCCTTCGACCTGATCGAGGCCGGCCCGGAGCGGACCGGCGCGATGCTCGACGAGTTGGTGGCGTTGTTCGAGGCGGGGGCGTTGGGGTTGCCGCCGATTACCACGTGGGAGATCACTCGGGCGGTCGAGGCGTTCCGGCAGCTGAGCCAGGCCAAGCAGATCGGCAAGATTGTGCTGACCATGCCGCGCCCGCTGGATCCCGACGGCGCTGTGCTCATTACCGGCGGCACGGGTGTCCTGGGCGGCAACCTGGCCCGGCATCTGGTCGAGGTGCATCGAGTGCGGCATCTGGTGCTCACCAGCCGCCGCGGCCCGAACGCCGACGGCGCCGCCGAGCTGCGCGACGAGCTGGCCGAGCTGGGTGCCACCGTCACCATTGCCGCCTGCGATGCGGCCGACCGGGACGCGCTGGCCGAACTGCTCGACGGCTTGGACCGCCCGCTGACCGGAGTGATCCATGCTGCCGGCGTGCTCGACGACGCGACGGTGGAATCTCTGACCCCGCACCAGGTGGAGCGGGTGTTACGGCCCAAGGTAGACGCGGCGGTCAACCTGCACGAGCTGACCCGAGACCTGGATCTGGCGATGTTCGTGCTGTTCTCCTCGGCGGCCGGGATCATGGGCGCGCCGGGGCAGGGGAACTACGCGGCGGCCAACGCCGCGCTGGACGCGCTTGCCCAGCACCGCCGGGCCTCTGGCCTGCCGGCCACGGCGCTGGCGTGGGGATTCTGGGAGCAGGCCAGCGGGATGACCGGCCACCTCGACGAGGCCGATCTGGCCCGGTTGCGGCGGGCGGGAACCGTGCCACTGTCCACTGCGGAGGGCATGGCGCTGTTCGACACCGCCTGCCAGCTGCACCGGGCCGTGGTGGTGCCGATGAAGCTCGACCTCGCCGCGCTGCGGGCCGGCGGCACGCCCGTGGCGCCGATCCTGCGCGGCCTGGTACGGGTCCGGCGCACCGCGCGGTCCGCCGACGCCGGGCAGGCATCCGCGCTGCGGCAACGGCTTGCCGGCATGCCCGCGGCCGAGCAGGACCGGACGCTGCTGGAACTGGTCAACACCAACGTCGCCGCCGTGCTCGGGCACACCGGCACCGACGCCATTACCCGCAACCGGGCCTTCACCGAGCTGGGCTTCGACTCGCTCACCGCGGTGGAGCTGCGCAACCGGCTCAACGCCGCGACCGGACTTCGGTTGCCCGCCACGCTCGTCTTCGACTACCCCACCCCGGGCACGCTGGTCAAGCACCTGGCGTCGGAGCTGGTCCAGGATGGTGTTGACGGTGTCGAGTCGCTGTTCGGCGATCTCGACCGGATGGAGTCCGCGGTGCTGGAGTTGGCCGGCGACGACGTTGTCCGCGGCCGGATCGTGGCGCGGTTGCGGACATTGCTCGCCACCGCGACGGGCGAGCAGACCTCGGAAGAGCTGGACGTGCAGGCGCGGTTGGCATCCTCGACCGACGACGAGCTGTTCGACTTCATCGACAAGAACCTCGGGGTGTGAATCCAGTGAGCGAAGCCGACAAGCTGCGCGACTACCTGACCCGGGTGACCGGTGAGTTGCACCGGACCCGCCTGCGGCTGCGCGACATCGAGGCGCGGGGCTCCGAGCCGATCGCGATCGTGGCCGCGGCCTGCCGGTATCCGGGCGGCGTCGGATCACCGGAGGACCTGTGGCGGCTGGTCGACGGCGGCGAGAACGTCCTGTCCGGACTGCCGTCGGATCGTGGCTGGGACGTCGACAACCTGTTCGATCCGGATCCCGCCAAGCTCGGCAAGTCGTACGTGCGTCACGGCGCGTTCATGCCGGACGCCGCCCACTTCGACGCGGAGTTCTTCGGCATCTCGCCGCGCGAGGCGCTGGCCATGGATCCGCAGCAGCGCCTGCTGCTCGAGGTGGCCTGGGAGGCCCTCGAGCGTGGGGGCATCGACCCGACCTCGTTGCGCGGCAGCCAGACCGGCGTCTACGTGGGCGTGCTCGGCCAGGGCTACGGCACCGGACTGACCGAGGGCGCCGAGGAGGTCGAGGGGCTCGTCGGCACCGGAACCGCGGGCAGCGTGGCGTCCGGCCGGATCTCCTACGTGCTCGGCCTTGAAGGGCCGGCGGCCACCATCGACACGGCGTGCTCGTCCTCGCTGGTCGCGTTGCACTGGGCGTGCCAGGCGCTGCGGGCCGGCGAGTGCGACCTGGCGCTCGCCGGCGGCGCCACCGTGATCGCCACGCCCGCGGTGTTCGTGGAGTTCTCCCGGCAGCGGGGCCTCGCGCCGGACGGGCGGTGCAAGGCGTTCGCCGAGGCCGCCGACGGGTTCGGCTGGTCCGAGGGCGCCGGCATGCTCCTGGTCGAGCGGCTGTCGGACGCGCAGCGCAACGGCCACCGGATCCTTGCCGTGGTGCGGGGTTCGGCGATGAACCAGGACGGCGCCTCGAACGGCCTTACCGCGCCGAACGGCCCGTCCCAGCAGCGGGTGATCCGGGCCGCGCTGGCCAGCGCCGGACTGTCCACACAGGACGTCGACGCCGTCGAGGCGCACGGCACCGGGACCACCCTCGGCGATCCCATCGAGGCACAGGCGATCCTGGCCACCTACGGACAGAACCGCCCACCCGACCGTCCACTGTGGCTGGGTTCGGTCAAGTCCAACATCGGCCACGCCCAGGCCGCGGCCGGGGTGGCCGGCGTGATCAAGATGGTGCAGGCCATCCGGCACGGCGTGCTGCCCAAGACGCTGCACGTGGACCGGCCGACGTCCCAGGTGGACTGGTCCGCGGGCACGGTGGAGCTGCTCACCGAGGCTCGCGACTGGCCCGAGCCCGGCCGGCCGCGGCGGGCCGCGGTGTCGTCGTTCGGCATCAGCGGCACCAACGCGCACGTGATCCTCGAGCAGGCCCCGCCGGCGGAACCGGCCGATGCCGCCGGGTCCCCGCCGGCCGTGGCGCCGTGGGTGATCTCCGGCCGGACCGACAAGGCCCTGCGCGCGCAGGCGGCGCGGCTACGCGAACACATCGCCGCCCGGCCCGACCTGCGCCCAGTGGACGTCGGATTCTCGCTCGCCACCACGCGAGCGACGCTCGAGTACCGCGCGGTGATCACGGCACCCGACCGGGACACCTACCTGGCCGTGCTGGATGCGTTGGCAGGCGGGGTACCCGCGGCGAACCTGAGCCAAGGGGTGGCGTTCAGCCAGCCGAGCGTCGGGTTCGCCTTCCCCGAGGAGGTGCCGGAACTCACCCGGTTGCGCGAAGTTCCGGCGTTCGCCACCGCTCATGACACAGTGCGGGCACGGCTCGATGAGCTGCTGGCCGGTCGGCCGTGGCCCGCACGGGCCGAGTCGTTCGCCACCGGCGTCGCGGTGTTCCGCTTGCTGGAAGCCTTCGGTGTGCGCCCGGACTACGTGACCGGAGACGACGTGGCCGTGGCGCACGTCGCGGGTGTGTGGTCGCTCGCCGACGCCTGCGCGGTGCTCGCCGCGATGGTCAGCGACGGCGGCGATCTCCGTGAGGTCTTGGGCGCCGTGTCCTACCGGGACCCGACGATCTCCATCGTCGCCGACGCGACCGGCCGGCTGGTCACGAACGAGCAGGCCCGCACACCGCAGTACTGGCTGCGGCGCGCGGAAGCCTCGAGCGGGTCCGCGGGCCTTGACTGGCTCGCCGCCGACGGGATCCGCACCGTCACACCCTCCGATGTGGCCGGTGTGCCGGTGGCCGATGCGCTCGCCGGGCTGTGGGTGCGTGGCGTGCCGGTGACCTGGGAAACCTACTTCGAAGGCAGCGGCGCGACCACGGTCGAGCTGCCGACCTATGCCTTCCAGCACAAGCCGTACTGGCTCGCCAGCGGCGGCACCGGGTTCGCGCCGTCCTGCGCGGTGGGCCTGCCGCCGGCCGAACGGGCTACTGAGTCCGATGTGGACAATTGGCGGTACCGCGAGACCTGGATCCCGGTGGACGGTGCCCCGGAGGCGCCGGTGTCGGGCTGGTGGCTGGCGGCGATCCCGGAACGGCAGGCCGGCCACGAGTGGGTGGCCGGCGCGCTGAAGTCCCTGACCGAGCGCGGCGTCGAGGTCCGGCAGGTCGTCGTGGCCGACGCCGACGCCGATCGCGCGGTCCTGGCCAAGGCGGTCGGCACGGTCCTTGCCGGCGGTCCCGGGCCCGGCGGCGTGCTGTCGCTGCTCGCCCTCGACGAGGCCGCGCACCCGGAGCACCCCGAGCTGCCCGGCGGACTTGCCGCCACCGTGGCCCTGGTACAGGCGCTCGGCGACGCGGGCGTGGCGGCGCCGCTGTGGTGCGCCACCCGCGGAGCCGTGTCCGTGGCGCCCGATGACGTGACGATCTCCCCTGCCCAGACCGCGGTGTGGGGCTTCGGCCGGGTGGTCTGCCTCGAGCACCCCCAGCGTTGGGGTGGCCTGGTGGATCTCCCCGACGCGGCCACGGCCGAGGACGTCGCCCGGCTGTCTGATGTGCTCGGTGGCCTCGGCGAGGACCAGGTCGCGATCCGGCCCGGCGGCGTGTACGGCCGGCGGCTGGTGCACGCCGCCGACGATCCGCGGCCCGCGGAGTTTGTGCCGCGCGGCACCGTGCTG
The DNA here is from genome assembly GCF_035942955.1 of Actinophytocola sp. Classification (GTDB taxonomy): domain Bacteria; phylum Actinomycetota; class Actinomycetes; order Mycobacteriales; family Pseudonocardiaceae; genus DASYTH01. The sequence goes on from NZ_DASZCQ010000097.1 coordinate 11,255, forward strand.
ATCACCGGTGGCACCGGCGGGATCGGCGCCAAGGTCGCCCGCTGGCTGGCCAGCGCGGGCGCCGAGCACCTGGTGCTGACCTCGCGCAGCGGGCCGCATGCGGCCGGCGTGGACGAGCTGTGCACCGAGCTTGCCGAGTCCGGCGCCCGCGTGAGCGTGCACGCCTGCGACGCCGCCGACCGGGACGCGGTGACCGCGCTGGTCGAGTGGTTGCGCGCGGGCGGTGAGGAGATCCGGGCGGTGCTGCACGCGGCCGGTGCGCTGCAGGTCGGCCCGCTCGACGAGCTGAGCATGGCCGAGCTGGCCGAGGTGATGTCGGCGAAGGCGGCCGGTGCCGCCCACCTGAGCGAGCTGTTCGATGTGGACAGTAGGGACAGGCTGGACGCGTTCGTGGTGTTCTCCTCGATCTCGTCCACCTGGGGCAGCGGAACCCAGGCCGGCTACGCCGCGGCGAACGCCTTCCTGGACGGCCTTGCGCAGCAGCGCCGGGCGCGAGGGCTGGCGGGCACGTCGGTCGCCTGGGGCCTGTGGGGCGAGATCGGCATGGCCGCAACCCCCGAGGCCAGCGCGCAGCTGCGCGATCTCGGCCTGCTGCCGATGAACCCGGGCGCGGGCGTCGCGGCGCTGCGCCGCGCGCTCGACCGGGCGGACACCTGTGTCACGGTCGCGGACGTGGCCTGGGACCGGTTCGTCCCACGGTTCACCGCGTTCCGGCCCAGCCCGCTCATCAGCGAGCTGCCGGAGGTCCGGGCGCTCACACCGTCCGCATCGGACACCGGCGGCACCGGCGTGGCGGCGTCTGAGCTTGCCGCCACGCTGGCGACACTGTCCGAAAGCGAGCAGGAGCAGTTGCTGCTCGACCTGGTGCGGGACAAGACCGCGGCGGTGCTCGGCCGTGACGACGCCGCCGGCATCGAGCCGGGCCGGGCGTTCAAGGATCTCGGGTTCTTCTCGCTCACCGCGGTCGAGCTGCGCAACCGGCTGGCCACCGCGACCGGGCTGGACCTGGCCCCCACCCTGATCTTCGACCACCCGACCCCGCTGGTGCTCGCCGAGTACCTGCGCGCCGAGCTGATGGCGATCCCCCGGGAAATCGCCGCGGCGGTTCCCGTTGCGGCGGCGATCGACGAACCGGTCGCCGTGGTCGGCATGGGCTGCCGGTTCCCGGGCGGCGCGGACGGCCCGGACCGCTACTGGCGGGCCTTGCTGGACGGCGTGAACGGGGTGCGCGAGATTCCGGCGGACCGCTGGGACGCGGCGGCCTACTACGACGAGGACCGCTCGGCCAAGGGCAAGGCCTACACGAAGCACGGCGGGTTCCTCGACGACATCGCCGGCTGGGACGCGGCGTTCTTCGGGATGTCTCCGCAGGAGGCGTTGCGGCTGGACCCGCAGCACCGGTTGCTGATGGAGCTGGTCTGGGAGGCGTTGGAGGACGCGGGAATCGCGGCCGACCGGCTGCGCGGCAGCCGCACCGGCGTGTTCGTCGGGCTCGTCGACTCCGGGCAGTACCTCAAGCGGCAGACCGAGGCCGAGGGCGAGGCCCCGATCGACGACCCCTACTTCGGGCTGGGCGGCTCGCCGAGCGCCGCGGCCGGGCGCATCGCCTACCATCTCGACCTGCGCGGGCCCTGCTTCACCGTGGAGACGGCATGTTCCTCGTCGCTGGTGGCTACCCACCTGGCCGTGCAGAGCCTGCGGCGCGGCGAGTGTGACCTCGCGCTGGTTGCCGCCAGCTCCGCGATCATCCACCCGGACGTGTTCGTCGGGGCGTGCAAGATGGGCATGCTCGCCGGCGACGGGCGGACCAAGTCCTTCGACGCGGCCGCCGACGGCTTCGTCATCGGTGAGGGCTGCGGGGTCGTGGTGCTGCAGCGGGTCCCCGACGCGACCGCGGCCGCCCGCCAGGTTCACGCTGTGATCCGCGGTTCGGCGATCACCCAGGACGGCCAGAGCAACGGCCTGACCGCACCCAACCGGGCCGCCCAGCTTGCGGTCATCCGGGCCGCGCTCGCCGACGCCGGGCTGGCCCCGGACGACATCGGCTTCGTCGAGGCGCACGGCTCCGGCACCGAGCTGGGCGACACCATCGAGTTCAGCGCGCTGCGGGAGATCTTCGGCGACCGCCCGGCCGAGCGCCCGCTCGTCGTCGGCGCGGTGAAGAGCAACTTCGGCCACCTGCTCGCCGCGGCCGGCATGGCCGGGCTGATCAAGACGGTGCTCGCGGTCAAGCACGGCGAGGTGCCGACGAACCTCCACCTGGACACGCCGAACTCCGTTGTCACCCTGGACGGACCGGTGCGCCCGGCCACCGCCCGCCAGCCGTTCCCCGCCGTCGGTGGGGCGAGCCGGGCCGGGGTCAGCTCGTTCGGCTGGTCCGGCACCAACGCGCACGTGATCGTCGAGCGGGCCGAGCCGGCGCCGGCCGGCGCCGACTCCCGGCCATGGCATGCGATTCCCTTGTCCGCCATGGGAAGCACGAGCCTTCGGCAGGCGGCCGAGCGGCTCGCCGATCACCTCGACACGCACCCCGAGCTCGAGCTGGCCGACGTGGCCTACACCGTGCAGACCGGCCGCGCCTCGCTGCCGCTGCGCACCACGCTGGTCTGCCGGGACACCGCCGACGCGGTGCGCCGGCTCCGCGCGCTGGACGTCGAAACCGCCACCCCGGCGCCGGAAACCAGGCAGCGCACCGGGTTCCTGTTCCCGGCCGCCAGCGAGGCCGACCCGGACGCGGTCGAGGAGCTTGTCCGCACCGAGCCGGCGTTCGCCGCCGCATTCGACGAATGCGTCGGCGCCGACACCGCGTTCGCCGTCGAGTACGCCCTGGTGGCACTGCTGGGTGCGTGGGGGCTGACCCCCGCGGCGGTGCTCGGCGCCGGGATCGGCGAGTTCGTCGCCGCCTGCGTCGCCGAGGTGTTCAGCCCGGCCGACGCGCTGCGCCTGGCGAGCCTGGACCCGGGACTCGGGGTGGAGCGGATCGCCGAGGAGATCGCCCGGATGTCCCGTGGCACGCCGCGCATTCCGGTGATCCTCGCCGACGGTGGAGTGCTCACCGACGTGCAGGCCGCGAGCCCGTACTTCTGGGCCGAGCGCCGCTGCCAGCCCGGCGGGGTGAACGCCGGCCAGGAAGCCTTGCGGCAGCTCGCCCGCCAGGCCGGCGTGCTGGTGGAAGCGGGACCGGGCCGGGTGATGTGCGACCTCGCCGCCCAACACGTCCCGGATATCCCTGCGGTGCCGGTGCTTCCGAACAGTGCTGCCCGGCCGGGTTGGCTCGCCGCCGTGGGCCGGTTATGGGAGCTGGGGACCACAGTGGACTGGGCGGCCGGACATGCCGACCGCCACCGACCGTTGACCCTGCCGACCTATCCGTTCCAGCGCACCACGTTCTGGCCCGAGCTTCCGTCCGGACCGGCCGCCGAGGGCACGCGGCCGGCC
>NZ_DASZCQ010000098.1:0-9702 GCF_035942955.1 Actinophytocola sp.
GTCGCATCCGGCGCCCGGGCGTTGGCGAGCGGGTCCGCGGCCCGCGCCCATGCCGATCTACTGGCCGGGCTGGCGCTGTGGCGCGGGCCTGCGCTCGCCGAGTTCGCCGACGAGCCGTTCGCCCGGGCCGAGGCCGCCCGCCTGGCCGAGCTGCGCATGCGGGCGGTCGAGCACCGGATCGCGGCCGACCTCGCCCTCGGCCACCAGGACGATCTCGTGGTGGAGCTGGAAAAGCTGGTGGCCGAGCACCCGCTGCGGGAGCGGTTCTGGGGCCAGCTCATGCTGGCGCTGTACCGGTCCGGCCGGCAGGGGGAGGCTCTGCTTGCCTACCAAACAGTCCGCGAGCTCATGGCCGACCAGCTGGGGGCGGACCCCGGGCCGGAGCTGCGGCGGCTGCACACCGCGATGCTCCGGAAGGAACCGCGCCTGGAGTCCGATGTGGACTCCGCGCCGGCGCGCACCGGCCGGCCGCGTGGCAACCTGCCCGCGCCGCTGACCAGCTTCGTGGGCCGCAGGCGGGAGCTGGTCGCGGTGCACTCGCTGGTGCGGACCCGCCGTCTCGTCACGCTGACCGGCGTCGGCGGGGTCGGCAAGAGCCGCCTCGCGCTCGAGGTGGCCGCGGCGAGCCGGGCGGACTTTCCGGGTGGAGTGTGGCTGGTGGAGCTGGCGGCGCTGGCCCAGCCGGGATTGGTGCCGTCGGCGATCGCGGGCACGCTCGGGATTCGTGAACGTCCACATCAGACATTCGAGGAGCTGGTCGCCGGCCGGGTCGGCGCCGTGGCGACGCTGCTGGTGCTGGACAACTGCGAGCACCTGGTGGACGAGGTCGCCGCGGTGGCCGACCGGCTGCTGCGGCGCTGCTCCCAGCTGACGATTCTGACCACCAGCCGGGAGCGGCTGGGCATCATCGGGGAGACGGTCCGGCCGGTACCTGGGTTGGGCGTGCCGGCGGCCGGCGTCACCGCGCCGCGGGCGATCGGGCGGGCCGACGCGGTCCGGTTGCTGGTGGAGCGGGCGGCCGCGGTCCACCCCGGATTCGCGTTGACCGAGACCACGGCCGGCTTGATCGCACAGATCTGCCGGAGACTGGACGGGCTGCCGCTGGCGCTGGAGCTGGCCGCCGCCGGCGTACCGGTCCGGGGTGTGGAACGGATCGCGGCGCAGCTGGACGATCCGCTGGGCCTGCTGACCCGGGGGAACCGGTCGGCATTGCCGCGGCACCAGACGCTGCGGGCGGCGGTGGACTGGAGCTACGGGTTGCTGGACGCCCGCCAGCGGCGGATGTTCGACCAGCTGGCGGTCTTCGCCGGCGGGTTCACGGTCGAGGCGGCCGAGGCGGTCCACGCCGAGCCCGGGGCGGCCGAGGTGCTGGCGCAACTGGTCGAGAAGTCACTGGTGGCCGTGGACCCGGACGGTCGGTACCGGATGCTGGAGTCGTTGCGGGCGTACGGATGCGAGCGACTGGCGGCGTCGGGCGCCGAGGCGGCCGTGCGGGACCGGCACGCCGCCCACGTGCTGGCGATGGTCACGTCGGCCCGCCGGGGGCTGCGCGGCGCCGAGCACTCGGCGTGGCTGCGCCGGCTCGCCGCCGAGATGGGCAACATCCGGGCCGCGCTGGAGTGGACGACCGGCCGCGGGGACGCGGCGACCGCGGTGCGGCTGGCCGGCTCGCTCCACATCTTCTGGGAGCGGTACGGCCACTACCGGGAAGGCAGCCGGTGGCTCGCCCGGGCCCTCGCCCTGCCGGCGCCGGTCGCCCCGACGGTGCGGGCGCGAGCGCTTGAGAGCGCGGCGGGTCTGGCGGTGCTGCAGGGCGACCTGGCGACCGCGACCGCGGCCACCACCGAGGTCGCGGCGTTGAGCCGGGCGGCCGGGGACCCGGCCGGGCTCGCCCGGGCACTGACCACGGGCGGTCTGGTCGACATCTACGCCGACGACCTCGACCGCGCGGTCGAGGTGCTGCGCGAGGCGTTGGAGGTCTCCCGGCGGGCCGACACCCGGTGGCCGGAGGCTTTCGCGCTGCAATGCCTGGCCTGTGCCGCTCTGGGCCGGGGTGAGTACGCCTGGGCAACGCAGTTGCTGCGGGAGTGCGGTGCGGTGATGGAGTCCCTCGGCGACCGGGACGGTCTGTTCGGGACCTGGATGCTGCAGGCGATCGTCGCCTGGCGCGACGGTGACGCCGAGGCGGCCGTCGCGGAGCTGCGCCGGGCGGTGGACGGCTATCGCGGCCTCGGCCACCGGTGGGGGCTGTCGTTCGGCCTGCTCCTCGCCGGTGAGCTGGCCGCGGCCCGCGGTCAACCGCGGCGCGCGGTGTCGCTGCTGGCGGCCGCGGAGGCGTTGCGCGAGTCCATCGGCGCCGCGCCGATGCCGTTCGCCAAGCGGTGGATCGACGCGGCGGTCGCGAAAACACGGGCCGTGCTCGGCCCCGCCGCCGTCGACCGCGCCTGGCGGGCGGGTCACGCGATGCCCCCCGAGCGTGCCCTGGCCGAGGCGCTGCCGAGCCTGTGACCTGCGCCGGAAGCGAACGGATAAGAGCCCCGGAAGGTGGCTCCCGTAGCGTGCCCGGCGCCGTACCTGACGTGCTGCTCATCGATTTCGGGGAGGGACCGATGAGTGATCTGTTGAGCTTGCTGCGCAGACGCGTGGATGCGAACGCTCGGGAGGAGGTGAGTGCCTACATACGCGAGTTTCCCGAGTACCGCAGGAAGGCCGCCCGGGCGCACGCGCGTGCCGAGATGCTGGACTACGCCGTGTGGTCCCGGCGCCGCACGATCGAGCTGGTTCGGGAGAACCGGCCGCTCCTGGCCGAGGATCTGGCGTACATCGCTGCCATCGGGGAGAAACGGGCCAGGCAGGGAATGTCCACCCGGACCGCGCGGCAGGTCCTCGCGCTGCACGCCAACCTGATGCTGCGGGAGATCCACGAGGTGGCGTGCCACGACCACCTGACCGACCTGCTGCGCCTGACCGCGTGGTTCGGCCCGCAGGGCGCCCGCGGCACGGCGGCCTTCCTCCAGGGCTATGTGGCGGAACAGGAGCAGCGCCTCACACCACCGCGGCGCCTGCGCATGGCCACCCAGCTCCTGCTCGCCAACGACCCGGCCGCGTCCCGCCTTGCCGAAGGCCTCGGCCTTCGGGTTCAGGACCGCTATCGGGTGGCCGTCATCCGGGTCGCCGGCACACTGTCCGAATCGGACGACGAGGTGCTGGACGATCTCGTCGAGTCGATCTTCCAGCAGTACCGCCTGCCGGTCACCTGGCAGCAGCCCAACGAGCTCGTCGTGCTGATCCCGTGGGATGGCAAGGGATCCCTGTGGGATCCGGGGTCGATCGACGACCGGACGCTGTCGGTCGTCCGCGACATCGGGTCGGCGCTGGGGCGGCCGTGCCAGGTGGGTGCGGCGACCGGGCAGGTGCCGGCACTGACCGAGGCGTTGGAGCTGGCGCGGCGGGTGGCCACGGTCGCACCCGTCGAGAAGGTGCCGCGCGCGGTGTACGGCGTCGCCGACGTTTTCGTCGAGCTGAGCGTCGCGCAGGTGCCCGAGGTCGACCAATCGCTGCGTGCCGTGGCGCACCGGCTGGCGAACGGCCCCGACCTCGTCACCACGCTCGACGCCTACTACCGCAACGACATGAACCGGCTCGGCACCGCGGCCGCGCTGCACATCCACCCGCGGACGCTCGACTACCGCCTCCAGCGGGTGCGTGACCTGGCCGAGGTGGACCCCGCGTCGGTGCGCGGGGTGCGGATCCTGAGCGCCACCGTCACCCGCGCCCTGTCTGGCGCCTGGAGCTGACGCGCAGACAGGGGAAGACCGGCCGGCCCGGTTGTCGCCACCCGGACCAGCCAGCCCGCCGCTCATGTGCTACTCGATCAGGTCGGCACGTCAGAACACGTGCTGGATCCCGGCCCTGGCGACGGTAGCCGGAGGACCGCAGGTGATAGTTGCCGTGAAGCTGTCGGGCGCGAAGATGACTTCACTTTGGAACCTGGTCCCGTTCGAACATTCGGCGATGACCCGGATGGCGCCGGTGTTGACGGTGCAGTGCATGAAAAGCTGGTAGAACGGAACCGTACCCGAACGGCTGCAACTGCCGGTCGCATCGGTTTCAGATCCACCGGATCCCTTCGTTATCGACATGTACTGCTGCGAGCCGACGTCAGCGCTGGCGGCAGCGGAAGTGAAGGCGATCGAGAGCGTGAGCAAGGCAAGGGTAAGCAGAGCCTTGACCATGCCAGGTTTCTTGGCGCGCAAGGTTGTCATCGTTGGCCTTCATTCGACTTTGCTGACGGCTGCCAGCGCGGCCATCCTTTCGAGGAATCGGCGAAGCGGTCTTCGTGAGCGTGCGAGAAACGCCCGGGTCCGCCGTTGATCGAATTGTCACACTGCCATGAAGGGACCCTGTGACCTGCACCGGAAGCGAACGGATAAGGCCACGAAGAAGGTCGCCCGCGTAGCGTCGCCGCGACGCGTGCGAGGGAGGAACCACCATGGGAGCCAGACTGTGTCGTGGGATCGTCACCACGGCAATGACAATCGCGGTCGTCCTGACCGGGATCGCCCACCCGGCGCCGGCGACGGCGTCACCGAAGATACTGCTCGCCGAGGCGGGCCAAGGGATCGAGAACAGCTACATCGTCGTTCTCAAGCAGGACAAGGTGTCCACGTCGACGATCGGGTCCGTGGCGCAGCGACTGGCCACGCGTGAGCATGGCCGGGTCGGGCACGTCTATGACCATGGGCTGCGCGGTTTCGAGGTCAGCCTGGACGAGGCGGCCGCCCGCCGGCTGGCCGCGGACCCGGCGGTGGCGTACGTGGAGCAGAACAGTGTCATGCGCCTGCAGGACACGCAGCTCAACCCGCCGTCCCATTTGGACCGGATCGACCAGCTGCGGTACCCGGGAGACCGCTCGTACACCTACCCGACGACGGCCTCGAACGTGCGGGTGTACGTGCTGGACAGCGGCATCCAGGCCAGCCACTTCGAGTTCGAGTTCCGGGTCACCGACGGCGCCTCGTTCGGCACCACCGCGCCGGCGAACACCGACTGCGTGGGGCACGGCACGCACGTCGCCGGCCTCATCGGCAGCGCGACCTACGGCGCGGCCAAGGGCGTGACGCTCACCCCGGTGCGGGTGTTCGACTGCGCCGACACCACCTCGTCCGCCTACGTGCTCGCCGGGCTCAACTGGATCTACGCCAACCACCGTCCGGGTGAGCTCGCGGTCCTCAACATGAGCATCTCCGGCCCGCCCGACTCCTTTGTAGACCAGTACGTGAACGCCCTGATGTCCAACGGCGTCGTCGTCACCGCCGCGGCCGGGAACCAGCGGGTCGACGCCTGCACGGTGTCGCCCGCCCGCGTTCCCGGAGTGATCACGGTGGGTGGCATGGCCAGCAACGACGAGCGGGACCATTTCACCAACATCGGCTCGTGTGTGGACATCTACGCCCCGTCCACGAGCGTTCTCTCGACGTGGCACACGAACGACTTCGCCACCCAGATACTCACCGGCACGTCGATGTCCGCCGGGATCGCGGCCGGGGTCGCGGCGATGCTCCGGTCGCTGCACCCGTCGCTGAGCCCAGCGCAGATCCACGACCTGGTGCGGCAGACCGCCGCCCGAGACGTCGGCTGGTTCCCGAACCAGCCCCGGTTCTCCGCGCTGCAGATCCAGAAGCTAGTCCCCGCCCCACCCCTGCCGGTGATCGACGGCCGGACCGGCCAGACGATCGCCCACCAACTGACCGCCGCCGGCGGCACCGGGCCGTACCGCTGGTTCGCCTACCTGATGCCCAGCGGCGTGCGGATCGACCAGAACACGGGCTATCTCAGCGGGCCGTTCTGGTCGGCCGGCACCTTCACCGCCACCGTCTATGTGAGCGACGCGACGGGCAAGTCCGGCACCCTCACCGAGATCTGGAGGGTCCGATGAGTGCCGGACTTCTGCGTGTGGTCACCACAGTCTTGTCGGTGGCGGCCTTCCTGACCGGGTTCGTCCATCTGGGACACGCGGTGCCGGCCGCCGGCACGCTGCTGCTCGCCCCCGCGGGGCAAGGGATCGAGAACAGCTACATCGTGGTCCTCAAGCAGGACAAGGTGATCCGCTCGGCGACCGACACCACGGCGCACCGGCTGGCCACCCGCGAGCACGGCCGGGTCGGGCATGTCTACCGGCACGGGGTGCAGGGGTTCGAGGTCAGCCTGGATGAGGCGGCGGCTCGTCGGCTGGCCGCGGACCCGGCGGTGGCGTACGTCGAGCAGAACCGTGTCGTGCGCCTGCAGGACAGCCAGTTCGACCCGCCGAATTTCGGTCTGGACCGGATCGACCAGGTCGGCAACCCTGGGGACGATTGGTACACGTACCCGACGACCGCGCCGGACGTGCGCGTGTATGTGATCGACAGCGGTATCCAGGTCAGCCATTTCGACTTCGAGTTCCGGGTCACCGACGGCGCCTCCTTCGGTACCACCGCTCCCGCGACCACCGACTGCACGGGGCACGGCACGCATGTCGCCGGCATCATCGGCAGCGCGACCTACGGGGTGGCCAAAGGGGTGACGCTGACCCCGGTGCGGGTGTTCGACTGCGACGAGTTCACCTCGACCGGGAACGTGATCGCCGGGCTGGACTGGGTCTACGCCCGCCAGCCCTGGCATGAGCGCGCGGTCGTCAACATGAGCCTCGACGGCCCGGTCAACTTCGTGCTCGAGACGTTCGTGACCGGTTTGGTGAACAACGGAGTCGTCGTCACCGTCGCGGCCGGAAACGACCGGATCGACGCCTGCTCGGTGTCCCCGGCTCGCGTTCCCGGCGCCATCACCGTGGCGGGCCTGGACACCTTCAACCCCATCGACACCCAGTTCACCAATTTCGGCCCCTGCGTGGACTTCTACGCACCGGCCACGAGCATCCGGTCGACCTGGAACACGACCGACTTCGCGGACCAGTTCCTCAACGGCACCTCGATGTCCGCCGCGTTCGCCGCGGGTGTTGCCGCCATATACCGCTCGCTGCATCCGTCGATGAACGCCGCACAGATACACGACATGATGCGGCAGGCCACCTCCAGCGTTCCTCCCCCCACCTCGTACACGCGTGGTTTCCAGGCGCTCTACCTCCAGCAGATCGTGATCGGTCCCCAACTGCCGAAGGTAGACAGCATGCAGAGCTTCGGGATCGGCCTGCAGCTGACCGCCGCCGGGGGCGTGGGGCCTTACCGGTGGTCGGCCACCGGGCTGCCGGGGGGCACGACCATCAACCCGACCACGGGCTATCTCGGCGGGTATTTCGGCGGGGCCGGCGACTACACCGTCACCATCACCGCGACCGATGCGACGGGCCGCTCCGGGTGGATCAAGGAAAAATGGCACATCCGGAGAGATCCCTGCCCGACCTGCTGATCGCTTCGTCTAGTTCGGGGCAGTTTCCACGTCATCGTTACACGAAGGGTTTGAATTGATGTCCCACCAACCTGTATACCGTCGCGCTCGGCGCGGCGTGGCGCTCATCGTGTTCGCCGGACTCGCCCTGGTCGGTCTGGGGGCCGGCCCGGCGGGCGCGGCGACCGACCGCTCGGACGTGATGGTCAGCACCCGCACGGATGCCAGCCTGCTGCCGCAGAAGTCCTCGGCCCCGGCAGATCCTGCCCGGGTGGCCGGGGACGCGGCGGTCGCCGCGCATGCGCCGGGCGCCGGGATCATCTGTGAGACGGGTTCGCCGCTGGGTATCCACACCACCGCCAACGGCGGCATCGAGGTCGAGTTCAGGCTCGCCTGCCGGTGGTCGGACGACGGCTCGCTGGCGACCGAGGTCCTGCTCAACACCATGTACTGCGGCATCATCCTGAACGGCTCCCGGGTCGTCAAATCGACCGTCCAGCCCAACCCCGGGCCGACCGGATCCTGCTATATCGCGCTCCAACCCCACGAGGTCGGCGCGGGCGTCTACCGGGGAGTCGTCGCGGTCACCGAGTACCTGCAGGGCGGCGGCATCGCCCGCGGCGGTCCCTATTACACCGTCAGCACCGTCACCATCGTCTGAAAGGAATAGGCGATGCTGAATTCACGCCGATGGCGACCGCCCCGCCGGCGGGGGACATGGTTGTTCGCCCTCGCCGCCATCCTCGGCCTGCTGCTGTCCGGCGCGCCGCCGGCGGTGGGCTCGGTGCCCGACGGTGACCTGACGAGTCCGGAGGAGTTGGCCCACGGACCCTGGAATCCTCAGCCGAAGATCCCGGAGTTCACCCTGCCGGGGACCGGGGAGAAGATCCGGCCGTTCAGCACGATGGAACCCACCGCACCGAAGGCCCTGCCCGGCTTCGAGAATGTGGCAGGCGCCCCGCTCAAGCCGGCGGGCCGGCCGATCAGGCGGGCCGAACAGGTCCGGCCCCAGGGCGACGTGCCGCCGCCGGAGGAACCCTGGATCTGCCACGTGTTCCTGACCAAGATCCCGACTCTGCGGCAGCAGACCACGCCCCCCACGAGCCCACCGCCGAACGTGACGCAGTTCGCCCAGATCTACTTCTCGGCCGAGCTGATCTGCAACTTCTACTTCGATTTCGCCATCGGCACCGTCGCCCTGGTAGACCGAAGCGTGGGATTCGACGGCCGAACCTTGGCCACCGGCAACACTCCCATCCAGTCGTTCGGCAACTACCACGGCTTCACCGAGGGCGCGCTGGAGATCCCCGGTGAGCTCTACGACGGCGGCCGCCAGCTGGAGGTCGTCTTCGACGTCATCATCGGCAGCCCCGGAATCTGGGGCGGCTGCGCCCCGGCATCCGGACAGCGCCTGCTGCGCTGCGACGGCGTCGGCACGAGCACCTTGCACGCGGTGCTGGGAACCGACGTTTTCCCCAGCGGTCTCAACCGCGCGGTGATCCGGTACGTCGCGCTGGGCGACTCGTTCGCCGCGGGCGCCGGCGCGCCGCCCTACGACCGCAACGGCAGCACGAACTGCAAGCGCAGTTCGGCCAGCTACCCCTACCGGATGGAGGGGTTGGTCGCCCCCGGCGTCACCGGTCTTCCCGCCATCGACGAGCCGGTGTTCCGGGCGTGTGACGGCGCCAAGATCGATGACATGAACTTCACGCAGTTCGACAACAATCCCGAGCCAGGGGGCCAGCTCGCCTTCCTGAACCGGCAGTCCACCCGGCTGGTGACGGTGTCGATCGGGGGCAACGATCTCGGCTTCGCCGACAAGCTCCTGGACTGCTTCTCCAACAACTGTGATCGCGGGGAGCCACTGATCAGGCAGGTGGATCTGGACATCAACCAGAGCCGGCTCAGGTCGGTATACCTGAACATCCGGGCCAAGATGCGCCCGGACGGGTATCTGGTCGTGGTGAACTATCCGTCCTTCCTGCCCCGGCCCCGCGAGGGTGAGCCCTTCGGCTGTGGCGACCTGTTCGGTTTCAGCGAGGGCGAGCTGAACCGGATCGACGAAGCCGTCCAAGCCGCTCGCACCATGGTCGCCAACGCGGTGGCCGCCGCCGGAAACTCCCGGATCCGCCTCGTGGACATGTACGACGCGTTCGCCGGCCACAAGCCCTGCAGCCCGGATCCGTGGGCCAACGGAGAAGACTTCCCCATCGGGCAGTCCTTCCACCCCAACGCCCGCGGATACGACGTCTACACAACCCGGATCCGGCAAGCTCTCGGCCTGATCTGACGAAGCCCCGGTCCACGTGGCGTAAC
>NZ_DASZCQ010000099.1:0-21113 GCF_035942955.1 Actinophytocola sp.
GCCGGCGAGCATGGGGTTGAGCAGGCCGAGCGCGGCCAGCGGCAGGGCGGCGACGTTGTAGGCGAAGGCCCAGAACAGGTTGCCCTTGATGGTGCCGAGGGTGCGGCGGGACAGCCGGATGGCGTCGGCGGCGGCGCGCAGGTCGCCGCGGACCAGGGTCAGGTCGCCGGCCTCGATGGCGACGTCGGTGCCGGTGCCCATGGCCAGGCCGAGGTCGGCCTGGGCGAGGGCGGCGGCGTCGTTGACCCCGTCGCCGACCATGGCCACGACCCGGCCCTGGTCCTGAAGGCGCTTGACCACGTCGACCTTGTCGGCGGGCAGCACCTCGGCGATCACCTCGTCGATGCCGACCTCGGCCGCCACGGACCGGGCGGCCGCCTCGTTGTCACCGGTGAGCAGCACCGGCCGCAGACCAAGCGCACGCAGCTCGCGCACGGCCTGGGCCGATGTGGGCTTGACGGTGTCGGCCACGGCCAGCACGGCCCTGGCCGCGCCGTCCCAGGCGACGAGCACGGCGGTGTGGCCGGATTGCTCGGCGTCCCGCTGGGCACGCTCGAGATCCTCGTCGAGGTGGATGCTCCACTGCTCGAGCAACGCGGCCCGGCCGACCAGGACGGCGTGGCCGTCGACGATGCCTTGCACGCCAAGGCCTTCGACGTTGCCGAAGTCCTCGACCGGGGGGAGGTCGCCGGTGCGCTCGGCGGCCGCGGTGGCGATCGCCCTGGCGATGGGATGCTCGGAGGCGTGCTCGAGGGCGCCGGCCAGCCGCAGCGCCTCGGCCTCGTCGCCCCCGCCGGCCACCGTGACGTCCACAAGGGACATCCGGCCCTCGGTGACCGTGCCGGTCTTGTCCAGCACCACGGTGTCGATGCGGCGGGTGGACTCCAGCACCTCGGGTCCCTTGATCAGGATGCCGAGCTGCGCGCCGCGGCCGGTGCCGACCAGCAGCGCGGTCGGGGTGGCCAGGCCGAGGGCGCACGGGCAGGCGATGATCAGCACGGCCACCGCGGCGGTGAACGCCGCGCTCGCCCCGCCGCCCGCGCCGAGCCAGAAGGCCAGGGTGCCGACCGACAGCGCGATGACGATCGGGACGAACACCGCGGAGACCCGGTCGGCCAGCCGCTGCACCGCGGCCTTGCCGTTCTGGGCATCCTCAACGAGGCGTGCCATCTGGGCGAGCTGGGTGTCGGCGCCGATCCGGGTGGCCCGCACGACCAGCCGGCCACCGACGTTGACCGTCGCGCCCACCACGGCGTCGTCCCGGCGCACCTCCACCGGCACCGACTCGCCGGTGAGCATGCTGGCGTCGACCGCGGAGCCGCCCTCGACGACCACGCCGTCGGTGGCGATCTTCTCGCCCGGCCGCACCACGAACAGGTCGCCGACGGCCAGCCGCTCGGTCGGGATCCGGGTCTCGATCCCGTCGCGCAGCACGGCGACGTCCTTGGCGCCCAGCTCGAGCAGGGCGCGAAGGGCGGCCCCGGCGCGGCGCTTGGCCCGCGCCTCGAAGTAGCGGCCGGCCAGGATGAACGTGGTGACCCCGGTGGCCACCTCGAGGTAGATGCTGCCGCCCCCGGTCATCCGTTGGATGGTCAGCTCGAACCCGTGCCGCATGCCGGGCTCGCCGGCCGTGCCCCAGAACAGCGCATAGACCGACCACCCGAACGCGGCGCCGACCCCGAGCGAGATCAGCGTGTCCATGGTGGCCGCGGCGTGCCGCAGGTTGGTCCAGGCGGCCCGGTGGAACGGCAAGGCGCCCCACACCACGACCGGCCCGGCCAGCGCCAGCGACAGCCACTGCCAGTAGGTGAACTGCAGGGCCGGGATCATCGCCAGCGCGATCACCGGCGCGGTCAGCACCGCCGAGCCGATCAGCCGCTGCCGCAGCGAGCGGGTAGGGTCGTCGGCCTCCGGCGCGGCCTCGGCGGCGGGCGGCGCGGGCAGCTCGGCGCTGTAGCCGGTGGCCTCCACGACCTTGACCAGATCCTCGGCCGAGACCGTGTCCGGGAAGCTGACCCTGGCCTTCTCGGTGGCGAAGTTGACCGTCGCGGTCACGCCCTCGACCTTGTTCAGCTTCCGCTCGATCCGGGCCGCGCAGGACGCACACGTCATCCCGCCGATGGACAGCTCGACCGTGCTCATCGGGTGCCTCCGTGGCCATGGTCATCGCCGGACGGCTCGGCCGGAGCCTGGGCCGGGGCCGGCATCGGCGGTGCGGTGCCCGCCGCGTCCAGGGTGAACTCGGCCGTGCGCACCGTTCCCCCGTGCTGGAAGTCCAGGAACAGACGGTACTGCCCCGCGGTGGGGACCTCGACGGCGAACCGCACCTGCGGCCCGGCCGGGGTGGTGCCGTCGCCCGGCGTACCGAGCGGGTGCACGTGCAGGTAGCCCAGATCGGCCGCGCGCAACGAGACCAGGTGCCCGTAGGCGCCGAGGTACGGCTCGAGGTCGCCGACCGGGGTCCCGTTGCGGGTCACGGTCGCGGTCACCGTGGCCTCCCGGCCCGGCACCAGGTCGCCGTCCAACCGGACCTCATAACCGTCCACAGTGCCCGTCCGAGTTGGACGGTCATACCGCGCCGGCTCGTACGCGCCTGGTGCGTGCACGTCGGCGCCAAGGGTGGTCTTCTCCCCGCCTTCCGGCTTGAAGTCGGTGAACACCCGGTAGCTGCCGGCCTGCGGCAGGGTCAGGTCGATGCTCCAGGTGCCGTCCTGGGCCATCTCCGGGTGCACGTGCCGGTAGTTCGAGCCGTCGCGCCGGACCACCACCAGGTGCAGCCGCTTGTCGTGCTCCACGTCGAACCGGGTCACCGCCGCGCCGTCCGGCCCGAGGATGCGGAACCGGAACGGCTGCGGGGTGGCGGTGGCCAACCGGTCCTGGCCGAGCTCGAGCCGGTAGCCGTTGGCGGCCGCCGCCAGGCCGGGCAATCCGGTGTCACCGTGCGCCTCGTCGGCCACCGCCTCGGCGCCCGTCATCGAGTGGTCGGCGGCGGCCGGGGCCGGGCTCTCGTCGAGCGGGCCCACCGCGGAGCCGACCGCCAAGGCGCCGCCCGCGACGGCGGCAAGGGCCAGCGCGAACGCCGACAGCTTGGTGGCGGTCCTCATCGTGATCTCCCTCGGGTCAGCCGGCCAGCTCGTAGCCGGCCTCGGCGACCGCCGCGCGGATCTCGTCGTCGGTCACCGGGCGGTCGCTGGTGACGGTGACGCGGCCGGTGGCCAGGTCGACGTCGACGTTGCGCACGCCGTCGATCCCGCCGACCTCCTCGGTCACCGAGCTGACGCAGTGGCCGCAGGTCATGCCCTGCACGGTGTAGGTGGACTGAGGCATCGCTCGTTCCCTTCTCGCGTTCGGCTCAGGAGCGGACCAGGCGGGCGATCGCGTCGCTGGCCTCGGTGATCTTTTCGTTGGCGGTGGCGCCGCCCTCGCTGATCGCCTCGGTGACGCAGTGCCGCAGGTGCTCGTCGAGCAGCGAGATGGACACCGCCTGCAGGGCTCGGGTGGCCGCGGAGATCTGCGTGAGGATATCGATGCAGTACTCGTCGTTCTCGACCATCCGGCTCAGCCCGCGGATCTGTCCCTCGATCCGCCGCAGCCGCCGCAGGTGGGCGTCCTTGGTCTCGGTGTAGCCCCGCATTGCTCGTGCTCCTGTCGATCCGGCTCGCCGCGCGGCCGGCCCGGTCGGCCGGGGGAGCGGCGAGCGCCCACCTCATTTATACCTATAGGGGGTATAGGTGTGCAAGTGCTCGAGCGAGACGTGGGTCACTCCCGGTCAGGATCGGGTGCGGGCGTGGCTCCGCCGCCACAGCCCGATGCCCACCGCCTGTCCGATGAGGACCGCCAGGACGATGCCGATGAGCAGAACCGTGAAGGGTGAGGTCATCCGCAGCAGCGCCCCGTAGAAGAAGGCGTGCAGGGCGACGAGCGCGAACAGGGCGTAGTTCAGGCGCTGGAGGTTCTTCCACCGCGTGGCTTTCAGCTCCCGCAGGGAGCGGTCGTTGGACAGGGCGAGCAACCCCACGGCGATCACCAGCGCGGCCAGCCCGGTCCAGTTCCCGAGACCGAAACTGTCGGTCCGCGGCGTGCCGTCGGAGAAGAAGAAATAGTTGACGAAGTTGAACAGGTCGCCGGCGTTGCCGTGCGCCTTGAGCCCGACGATCACGTGGGCGAGACTGGCGATCACCGCCCACGTCCCGACGTCCCTGGCCAGCGAGGTGGACACGGGATTGCGGCGGTGCAGCAGCAGGTTGGCCGTCCCGACCAGAAGCGTCAGCCCCAGGAACACGGTCGCCACGTAGCCGGAGGCGAGGGTGAACGCCGCTTCCCCGGTGCGACCGTGGCCGCCGCCACCGGTGTACGACGCCGCCGTCGGGAACGGCGTCGGCGCGCCCATGTCGAGCAGCGCGAAACCTCCCCTTGTGAACGGCGGCAGGCCCATGAACACGACCAGCAGCACGGCGCTGGCCGCGGCCAGCGGCAGGTGGTGGAGCAGCAGGCGACGGCGCCAGTCGCGGCCGGCGCCGAGCGGGCGGCCTAATCGGTTCGGCATCCGCGTCACCGGGGCCCGTGCCGGTCGGGATCGTGGCGCTGAACCGGTGCGTGCTTGTCCGGGCCCGCGCCGCCACCGACGCCCGCGGCGCCCAGCAGCATCGCGCTGACCACCACCCCGACCAGAACGAGCGCGATGACGCCCGGCACCCTCACCCAGATGGGAATTGCGGTTTTCATGGCCCCACCTCACCAAGCGGGCCATGAGAGCGGCGCTAGGGAACTCCTCACACGCCCCTAACGTCGTGCGCGGGCACGATGGTGGGCGTGCGGGTACTGGTGGTGGAGGACGAACGCCTGCTGGCCGACGCGATCGGCGCCGGGCTGCGCAACCACGCCATGGCCGTCGACGTGGCCTACGACGGCGACGCCGCGCTGGAACGCCTTGCGGTCAACGACTACGACGTCGTCGTGCTCGACCGTGATCTGCCCGTGGTGTCGGGCGACCAGGTGTGCACCACGCTGGTGGAGTCCGGATCGGACACCCGGATCCTGATGCTCACCGCCGCGGCGGCCGTCCCGGCCCGGGTCGCCGGGCTGGGCCTCGGCGCCGACGACTACCTCACAAAGCCGTTCGACTTCGCCGACCTCATCGCCCGCATCCACGCCCTGAACCGGCGGGCTCGGCCGGCCACCCCACCGGTGCTCGAGCGCGCCGGCATCCGCCTCGACCCGCACCGCCGCGCCGTGACCCGTGACGGCGCACCGGTGTCGTTGTCCCGCAAGGAGTTCGCCGTCCTGCACGAGCTCATGCGCGCCGCCGGCGGCGTGGTCTCGGCCGAGCAACTCCTGGAAAAGGCATGGGACGAGCACACCGACCCGTTCACCGGCGTGGTCCGGTTCACCATCATGATGGTGCGGCGCAAGCTCGGCGATCCGCCGGTCGTCGACACCGTTCCCGGCGCCGGGTACCGCATCCGGTGACCCGCCCGTGGCGGTGGACCATTCGGGTCCGGCTGACCCTGCTGTACGCGGCCGCGCTCTTCCTCGCCGGCGCGGTGCTCATCACGGTGATGTACGTCTACTTCGACCGGTCACTCGGAAGGCACGCGGCCGACCGGGCCGCCGCCACCGAGCAGCTCACCGCGGAGTTCCTCGGCGACGCGCACGACCCGCGCACCGACCAGCTGCACAAGGCGCTGCGGGCCCAGTTCCAAGTGGACCGCGACGACACGCTGCGCGCGATGCTCCTGTGGTCGCTGGCCTCGCTCGGAGTCGTCGGCCTTGTCGCCGGCGGGCTCGGCTGGCTGCTCGCCGGGCGGGCGCTGCGCCCCCTGCAAAGAATCACCGCGACCGCGCGCCGGGTCGCCGACCGCAACCTGAACGAGCGGATCGCGCTGGACGGGCCCGACGACGAGATCAAGGACCTCGCCGACACCTTCGACGCCATGCTCGAACGGCTGGACCGCTCCTTCGACGGCCAACGCCGGTTCGTCGCCAACGCCTCGCACGAGTTGCGGACCCCGCTGACGATCAGCCGCACCCTGATCCAGGTCGCGCTCGACACCCCGAACGCCCCGGCGGCCACCCGCGAGCTCGGCGCGACCCTGCTGGAGGTCAACCGGCGCCACGAGCACCTCATCGACGCTCTGCTCGTGCTCGCCGGCAGCGAGGCCCGCCTTACCGAGCGGGATCCGGTCGACCTCGCGGACATCGCCCGGCGCGTCGCCACCCTGTCCGCCGGCCCGGCGCGTGAGGCCGGGATCGAGATCCGCGCCGCCACCTCGGCCGCCCCCGTGCTCGGTGACCCGGTGCTGCTGGAACGCCTCGCGCAGAACCTGCTCGACAACGCGATCCGCTACAACCTCGCCGCCGGCGGCTGGGTGTCGATCACCACCGGCGCCGCCGGCGAGCACGCCTCCCTCACCGTGGCCAACAGCGGCCCCGCCGTGCCCGCCGACGAGGTCGACGGTTTGTTCGAACCGTTTCGCAGGCTGGCGTCCACCGACCGGCTCACCGAATCCGGCCCGGCCCCGCCCGGCCGCGGCGCGGGCCTCGGCCTGTCCATCGTCCGCTCCGTCGCCAAGGCCCATCACGGTCGGGTCCACGCCCACCCCCGACCCGGCGGCGGCCTCACCGTCGAGGTCCGGATCCCCGCCGCGACGCCACCGGCCGGCGGGAAGCCCGAACGAGCGTCACGCCCTGGCGAGGGGGCAGGCCAGCACGGCGATGGCGATCATCAACCCGGCCGCGGTGAGAAACGGGACGGTGCCGGCGATGATCCCGGCCGCACCGGCGCACGCCGCGCGCCGCGCCCGGCCGGGAACGGCCCCGGGGCGCCGTAACCGGGCCAGCCGGACGTCGATCGCGTCCGGCGCCATGGCCAGCGCCCCGCCGGGCACGCCGTGCCGGGAAACGTCCCGCAGAGCCGTGCGCACGGCGGCGACCCCGCAGACCCGCACCGCCGCGACGTCGGCGGCCACCTCGACCAGCTCCCGAATCGCCGCGGGGGCCTGCCGGAACAGCGGCACGAAGGGCAGCACCGTCGACGTGGCGTCCACCATCGCGATCAGGAGATGGTGCCGGCCGCGCAGGTGCGCCCGCTCGTGCTCGAGCACGGCGGCCACGCTGTCGGCCGCCATGTGCCGCGTCAGTCCTTCGGTTGCCACCACGGTGCCCGGCCGGCCGGCGACGCAGAACGCCAGGGGACGGTCGTAGGCCATCCACAGCGTGGTGGGCCTTCCCTCGTCCACCCTGGCGGCCAACCGGAGCACGGCCAGGTGCTCCCGCCCGGCCCGGGTGCGGCGCCGGTACACGCGGATCCCGACCACCGCCGAGCGGGCGGCCGCGGTCACCAGGATCGCGACTCCCAGCATGCCGCCGAACTCCTCGACCCGGGGCGGCGAGCCGTGCTGCACGGCGTCCCAGCAGTGGTGCACCACCGCAAGCAGCGAGCCGATCTCACCGTGGCCCGGCAGCAGCAACAGGATGACGCCGGCCACCGCGGCCAGCGCGACGCCGGTCATCGCCAGCAGCCAGCACACGATCAGCACCAACGGATCGCGGCGGCACAGATCCACCCGGCGCAGGCGGCGCGGAAGCCACCAGCCCACTGCGGCGGCGCCGGACAGCAGCGCCAGCGCCGCGGTCATCGGCGGCGGGACTTGCGGCGCAGGCCGCTGCGCAGCAGCTCGGTCTCGCGCTCCGAGGCGGTGCGGGCGAAGTGCAGCAGCGCCGCCTCGGGATCCCCGGACGACTCGAGCACCGCACGCACCGTGCGGGCGGCGGCCTCCTCCCGGCCGACCGCGGGTTGGTACAGGTAGGCCTTGCCGTCCAGCTCCCGCTGCACCCAGCCCTTGCGGTGCAGGTTGTCCAGCACGGTCATCACCGTCGTGTAGGCCAACTTCCGCCCGGTGAGCCCGTCGAGGACGTCGCGGACCTTCGCCGGCTCCTGAGTCCGCCAGAGCACGTCCATGATCGCGGATTCGAGCTCGCCGAGTCCGAACACGACACCTCCCTGCGGCCACGGCAACACCGACGTCGCAGCGAGCATAGTCGCCCGCGCGGCGCCGGCGGGGTGTCGCTCGCCGGCGCCGCTCGGGTTCGGCCACGGTCATCAGGGGCGCCGAGCGGCTCCCCCATCTCGTCGATCTCCGCCCGCTGGGCGTCGACGATCCGTCGTGCGAGCGCCTTGGCGTCGGGGTTCGCGGCCGCCCCGATGCCTCCGTTCGCCGGTAGTCCACACCCCGTGCCGGGCCGTAGGTTGGTCGGACTGGGAAGGGAGGCGCGGTGATGAACAGGCTTGTGCTGCGGATGGGTGTGGTGGCGCTGAGCGCGGTGCTGGCGCTGCCGGTGGGGGTGGCATCGGCGCACGACGGCGATGAGCATGTCCATCCGGCGCCGGCCAGCCCGAAGCAGGTGGGCTTCGAACTGCTGGGGACGGCCAATCCGGGGACCGGGTCGACCGGCGACGTCTACGCCTTCGACGGGTTCGCCTACCTGGGCAGCTGGATCGGCCAGGGCTGCCTGTCCAAGGGAATCCGGGTCTACGACCTGTCCGATCCGCGGCACCCGACGCAGGTGTCCACCTTCGCCGACGCCGCGTCCAACCCGGCGCTGGCCGGCACCTGGACCGAGAAGGTGATCGTGCAGCGGGTGCACACCCGGTCGTTCCGCGGCGTGCTGGCCGCGGTGTCGTTCCAGTCCTGCTCGAGCACCGACCAGCAGGCATTCCGCGGGTTCGGGGTGTACGACGTGACCGATCCGCGGCACCCGCGCGAGCTGTCCCGCTACTCGGCGCCCGGCACCCGCGGCTCGCACGAGATCTGGCTTGGCGCGCACGGCGGGCGGGCGTTCGTCTACACGGCGATCATCCGCTCCGAGCTGACCACGTCGCCGACCTTCGACCCGGTCACCAGGGACGCCACCGTGCCGGGCCGGGCGGACTTCCGCATCGTCGACGTGACCGATCCGCGCCGGCCGCGCGACACCGGCGAGTGGGGCGCATGGCGGGAGCTCGGCATCAAGCCCAACGCCGACGGTCGGGCCAACTTCGTGCACTCCGTGCGGGTCGACGACAACCTGCGGCGCGCCTATCTGTCCTATTGGGACCTCGGCACCGTGCTGCTGGACATCTCCGACCCGGCCCGGCCCCGGTTCCTCGGCCGGACCACGCCGACCCAGGGCGCCACCCACTCCAGCTTCGTCACCCGCGGCGGCACCCTGCTGGTCGAGACGCACGAGACCGAGGCCGGGCTGCCGGTCTACTACGACATCTCCCGGCCGTCGCAACCCCGGCAGCTATCCACGTTCAGCGTCGAGGGCTTCGGCAACGACACCGTGCACGACCCGAAGGTGCGCGGCGCCACCACGTTCTTCTCGTGGTACTCCCTCGGCGTCGTCGCCGCCCGGTCCGCGGTGCCCACCCGGCCCACGCTGCTCGCCCAGTTCGTCCCCGACACCGACTACATCAACCCCGACTTCTTCTGCGAGGAACCCTGCGCCCAGGTATGGGGCGTGGCACTTGAAGGAGGTCTGGTCCTCGCCTCCGACATGAACAGCGGTCTCTACGTTCTCCGCCTGCGCTGACCGACGCCGTCACGCAACCGGTGGGTCGTTTGTGACCCGTCACAACGGGCCGGGCGCGGCTTTCGAGCCAGCTCCCAGTGTTGCCCGGACGGGTGGGCGACCATCCTTGGAGCGCAAGCGTTACTCATCGGTAATGTGGAGACACGGCCATGTTTGGAACGAGAATCCGGCTGACGGCGTTCGCCACGGCGGTGCTGCTCGCCGCCACCGGGAGTGCCACCGCGAGCGGCGCGCCGGCGGCCACGGCCCTCGCCACCCAGCCGGCGATCTTCGTCGGCAACAACTGGGACGGTACCGCCGATGTCCTCCGGCCCGGCGGCGGCTACGAACGGATCGCCCGGATCAACGTCATTCCCGACATCGACGAGCGGCTGCGGGAGATCTTCCTCGATCCGGTGCGGTTGGCGGCCTTCCTGTTCGTCCGCAACCAGATCGGTGAGGGCAACGACCAGTTCGTCGACGACATGTTCAGCACGCCCGACGGCGCGTTGCTGATCGTGTCGCGGCCCAGCCTTGCGGACGTGGTCGCGATCGACCCGCTGACCGGTGCGATCCGGTGGCGGTTCCCGGTGGCCGGGCAGCGCGCCGACCACATGGCCATCTCGCCCGACGGCACCAGGGTCGCGGTCTCGGCGTCGACGGCGAACGTGGTGCACATCCTCGACGCCCGCAGCGGGCGGGAGGTGGGCCGGTTTCCCTCCGGCGATTCGCCGCACGAGTCCAACTACGCGCGCGACGGGCGGTTGATCTACCACGCCAGCATCGGGTTCGTCTACACGGCGCTAGACTCGCCGGCCCTGGACTTCACCAAGGGCCAGCGGTTCTTCCAGGTCGTCGACGCGGCGACCAACACGGTCGTCAAGCGGATCAACATGGCGCAGAAGCTCGCCGAGGCGGGCCACCGGAACATGAGCTCCGCCGTCCGGCCGATGGCGCACACCGCCGACGAGCGCCTGTTCTACCTGCAGGTCTCGTTCCTCCACGGGTTCGTGGAGTACGACATGGCCGGCGACCGGGTCACCCGGGTGGCGAATCTGCCCAACCTCGTGCCCGGCCTGTCCCGCGAGCAGTACCTGCTCGACTCCGCCCACCACGGCATCGCCATGGACGGCAGCGACGCCAAGCTGTGCGTCGCCGGCACGATGTCGGGCTACGCGGCGATCGTGGACCGCGTCACCTTCGCGCACACGCTGATCAACCGCGGGCCGGACGCCAAGCCGTACTGGTCGACCCGCAGCGCCGACGGCCGGTTCTGCTACGTGTCGTGGAGCGGCCTCGACCAGGTCTCGGTGATCTCCTTCGACACCGCGCAGGAGGTCGCCCGGATCGACGTCGGCGACCACCCGCAGCGCATCCGCACCGGCGTGGTCCCGGCCGCGCTCGGCTGAGGTCCACAGTAGACGGCCGGTGGCCCGGGCTACCGGCCGTCGTGCACCTGCCGGGCGGCGAGCGCGGCGACCAACACGGGCAGGTGTGACGGCACCGCCGGGTCCAGGCCGGTCAGCGCCGCGATCCGGCGCAGCCGGTAGTCCAGCGTGTTCGGGTGGACGTGCAGCATCCGGGCCGTGCGCTGGCGGTTGAGCTCGTTGTCCAGGTGCAGCCGCAGCGTCGTCAGGAGATCCTCGTTACACGCCAACGGTTCCAGCAACGCCGCCAGCCCGGCCGTCGCCGGTGTGGCGCGGGTGAGCTGGTAGTCGAGCAGCACGTCGGCGAGCCGGTAGAGTCCGGCCGGCCGCCCGGTGACCCGCACGACGTCGAGCACCTCCCTGGTCCGCGCCGTCGCCGCGGCGACCCCGCCGGGCACGGCGTACCCGGCGGCCACGGTCAGCTCCACCCCGGCCGCCTCCGCCGCGCGCCGAACCACATCGCCGAGCTCGCCCCAGCACCCGTCGAGGTCCCGCTCGCTCGGGATCAGCACGACGCCGCCGCGTGAGTCCACAAGCGACAGCACGCCGTCCCCGCCGAACCGCCCAAGCTCCGCCTGCATCCGCCGCACCTTGCGCCGGCCGGCGATGGCCGCGCCGACCCCGCCCTCCTTCTCGTCCGGATGCGCACCCACCCGCAACGCCAGCACCAGATACCCCGCCGGCAGCCGAATCCCAGAGCGCCCGGCCGCCTCCTCGGCCGGCTCGCCGGCCAGCAACGCCGACAGCAGCGTCTGCCGCGCGCTCTGCTCCTGGCTGTGCATGGACCGCAGCTCCGCGACGTAGGCCTCGGTCACCGCCACCGTCATGGCCCGCAGGAACCCCGCCCACAGCTCGATCGCCGCCCGCACGTCGTCGACGTCCCCCGGCGCGGCCTCCGCACTTGCCCACCGCCACGCCTCCAGCCCGCCCACGTAGTACGCCGACAGCACGCTCTCCAGCGGCACCCGCTCCTCCGCCCGCCGCGCAACGGATTCGGCCAACCACTCCAACTCCGCGACATCCGGCACCCGCCGGTCCCGCACCACCTCGCCCAGCGTGCGCACGATCCGCTGCGTCGTCGCCACCAGCTCCCCGGCCACCTCCTCCCCGGGCATCTCCCGGTAGAACGCCACCTGCTCGACCACCGCCGCCAGGACCACCCCGCTCAGCTCCGCCACCCGCCCCAGCAGCCGCTCGTGCACCGCCACCCCGCCGAACCTCAACTGCCGAGATCCCATCCCACGTCCTCCACGCCGATCGGATGGTGCTGGATTCGGTTGTACACACCCCGATGGCCGCTGAGAACGACTTTCCACGCCCAGCTGCCCCCGCGCCGGCCGCCGGCTACCCGGACCGCTGGCACGCCTCGGCCACCGTCACCCGCGCCGGGCATCCGTACTTCATCCGGCCCCCGCGACGGCGCCACACCGTTCTCCCGGGCACCCGTCGAGGTGACCGACCGCGCCCCGCAAAGCAAAAACGCCTGGTATCGAGACTTCCGCACGATGAACTTCGACATCCGCGCCCACGCTGAGGAAACGGCGCACGGGTGCTCGGCGATGCGGAGTCTGCTATGGATCCGCATTCCGACAATTTCTTGAGTCCCTCCAGATTTGGAGTGGGTAGCTGTGCGCCGCCCGGTTGTCCGGGAACTGTCCAAAGTCTAAACTTGCTGAACCGCGTTCGACCTGCGAAAAGGGTCGCCACTCAGATGGCTTCACCCAAGTGGAACCGCACGCCCGCCAGGAGGGCTGTCATGGCTGAAAAGCCGGCCAGTGTCCGCAGTCTGGCCGACAAGCTGAACTACCTGTTCGCACATTACACACCGCGCGGCGGCCAGGAGTACAGCAACGAGCACGTCGCCGCCGCGATCAGCCGGCGGGGCGAGGTCACGATCTCCCAGAGCTATGTCTGGCAGCTTCGAAAGTCCAAAAAGGACAACCCAACGTTCAAGCACCTGCAGGGCCTCGCCGATTTCTTCGGCGTCCCGGTCAGCTATTTCTTCGCCGACGAGGTCACCGACCGGGTCGAGCGGCAGCTCGAACGGCTGAAGGAGGAGCAGGCGCGCCTCGACGAGCTCGCCGGCCGCAGCGACGTCCAATTGATGGCGATGCGAGCCGGTGAACTGTCGCCACACCGAAGAAGGCTGGTGATGGAGTTGCTCGATGTCGTCTACCGGCAGGAGCAGGCCGAACGGCGCGACGCGGGCGAGGAGTGAGCATTGCGGGAACGGGAGCTGCGCCGGCGTTGCCGCCGGCTGCTCAACGAGCTGGACGTCCGCCCGCCGCTGGACGTCGTCGAACTCTGCCGTCGGGTCAGCGACCGCCGGGGTAGGCCGATCCGGTTGGTGCCGCATCCGATCCCGGTGCCGGGCCCGTTCGGGGTCTGGATCACCACCGGAACCGCCGACTACATCCTCTACCAGCGGGAGACCAGCAAGGCCCACCAGGGCCACATCGTGCTGCACGAGCTGGGGCACATCCTCGCCGGCCACCGCAGCGACGTCGCGAACGACCGGCTGACCTGCGTGCTGTATCCCGATGACGAGGCGGATGGGCTGCGGGAGCGGTACCCCGATCTTGAGCCCGACGCGGTTCGCCGCGCGTTGGCCCGCACCTCGTACGACACGGAGCACGAGCGGGAGGCCGAGACCGTCGCCACGATCATCCTCGAGTGGGCCTCGGTGCTCGACCGCGTCGTGCCGCCCACGTCGCCGGGTGCCGTCGCACGACGCATGGAGACCGCGCTCGGCGACCGGATGGGCTGGCTGTGATCGCGCTGCTTGCGCTGCAGGCGATCGCGACCTGCGTCGTGCTCGCCGTGCTGCTGTACCTGTTGGTGCGCGCGCCGGGCAACGTGCCGCTGCGCGCGGTCACGGTCACGATCGCGTCGTTCGTGCTGACCGTCGTGTTCGGACCGGCCGCCACCACCGGCGCCATCTTTCTCGGCCTCGAGCCGATCCTGTCCCGGCTGATCCAGCACCTTGGCATGCTGGTCTGCGGGTACAGCCTGATCGCGTTCTTCCTGTTCTCCGCACTTGACCGGCCGGCGGCGCGCCGGCGGGCGATGTGGCAGGCGATACCGGTCGGCGCCGCGGCGGTGATCCTGACCGCGGACACCGTGCTCATGCCGGCCGGGATCCGCGACGCCGCGGCCACCCTGGCCTTCGCCCGGCCGGGGGCCACGCCGCTCGACGAGCTCACCATCGCGCTGCAGTACGTGACGCCGAACCTGTACCTCGCCTACGCCTTCGTCTGTGCCCTGCTGTGGATCCGCCGGTACGCGCGGGGAGCCGAGCCGCGCCTGCGGCACGGGTTGGCGCTGACCGCGGTGGGCATGGTCGCGCTCGTGCTCGGCCTGACGGTGTTCATCCTTGCGACCCTCGCCAGCTGGGCCGGCGTCGCCCTGCCACCCTGGTTGTTCGGCATGGGATTGCTGCTGGTCCTGCCCGGCAGCGTCGCCTTCATGCTCGGCTTCGCCTACCCCGCGGCCGTCACCCGGCTCGCGGCCCTGCGCGTCTGGTGGCACCACCGCACGATGTACCACCGCCTTGCTCCACTGTGGACATTGCTGCACCGGCAGTTCCCCGAGGACGCGTTGGGGCGGGTGCCGGCCGCCCGGTGGCGCGACGCGCTCAGCCTGCGTGGCGTGCACCGCCGCTACTACCGCCGGGTGATCGAATGCCGGGACGGGCTGGTGCGCCTCAGCCCGTACCTCGCCGGCAACGGCCACCCCGGCGACCTACCCCTGGCCGACCGGCTCCACGCAGGCCTGCGGGCGCACGCATCCGGCACCCCCGTACCCGCCCGCGCGGTCCCCATAGCCATCCCGGCGGCCGACGGCCTGGACGCCGACGTCCACGAACTGATCACCCTCTCCGACGCCCTCCGCTCCAGCGCCTCCGCCGCCCGCCACCCATAGCAACGCCCGGCCACGGCGAACAGGCCTTGCCCTGGAGTGCGCTCCAGCCTTGAGCGTGCGGGCCGGGTAGGAACGCGGAGGGAATCATGGTCAGGCGTACGTGGGGTCGCAGTGGGATCGTCGTCAGCGGGTTGGGTTTCGGGTGCGCAAATGAGGGCTATTTGTCGATACTTCCCACGCCGGCAACTCACCGAGCTCCGGAGTGAATCCTCGGTTTCATCGGCACGTCGGCATCAAGAGTTTAACTCCGCCGCGCAATGAGCTTGGATTCTATGACGGCGTCGATGGTAACGCTGTTGTGCGACCAACACGCGAGGTTCAAGATCAGGTTTGGTCTGGGGTTGCGGGGATCGGGTTCGGGCCGGCCGGGCGATCGGGTGGTGATGATGCCGGAATGGCCGAAGGTGTTCGGGGAGTGGTGGGTGGGTTGTGGTTTCGGTAGGTATGGCTGAGGTGGTCTTGGAGGCGGGCGTGGCGGAATTGGTAGACGGCGCCGGCTTGGCGGAGTATCCCGCGGTGGTAGGCGTCGTCGAGGAAGGCGGTTATTGTCCAGGGCAGCCGTCCGGTAAAGGGTAGCCAAATGCGAGACAGGATCACCCATTGTCCCCAGGCGGTGAAGACGAAGGCGTAGAAGCAAGCAAGGCTGAGCCCCGCGACGGTTCCGAGGAGGAGCGCGTCGGGCAGGTCCCAGATGACGGGCAGGCCCAGGACGCCGTGGAGCAGGTCGATCACGAGCCGGCCACCGAATGCGATCACGAGCGTGCCGATGGGGACGAGGAGAAGTATCTGGCGGAGCACCGTGGTGCGGTTGGCGGTCAGCAGGCTGGTCGGGTTGGCGGCGAACCGGATGTTCATTGGTGCTTCCATTGCGGTCACCAAAACGAATCCCAGTCCGGTGGCGAGTCCGAAGACGAGTCCGTACGCGAGCATGTTGTTGAGGGTTGTCTCGATCATCACCGCGCGCTCGGGCGGGAATCCGTAGAGCAGTCCGCGGATCACCGTGCCCGCGGGTCCAAATCCTAGGCCGAACACGAGGCCGCCGAGGAGCCCGGCTGCGAACCTCGTCGTGTAGGTGCGCCTGAGCGGTGTTCTGGTTCTGCCGCCCAGCCCCCGTATCTGCACGCGGAACGGTTCGAACGTCACCCTGCTGTAGCGGATCGTGAGGCCGTACACGAGCCCCGCGGCAAGGCCGGCGACCGGCCCGATCACCAGTCCTTCCACCAGCCCGGCTCGAAGTCCCTGCGACACCCCGTAGCGGATGATGTATTGGGGCAGGTACACGAGCCAGTCGCAGAAGACGGTGGCCAGCGTGGACACCACCACGGCGATCAGGATGCGCGATGAGTCGCGCAGAGTGCTTCCCAACTGCCACCAGGCCAGGTCACGCGTGTCGAGCCGGTCGAGGTGTTGGGCGAGGTAGCCCAGCCAGTGCTGGACGCGTTCCGGATCCCAGGTCCGGAATGGGCCGTGGCGGCCGGGGCCGGGTTGCTGTGGCGGCTGGGTGCGGTAGACGGTGGGCACGAACCTGCCCAGCAAGTGGTCTTCGAGGGCTTTCCGCGTCGGAAACCGGGTGGTGTCCAGCAGGTCGGTCGGGTTCTGGCCGGGCGTGTCGCTGTATACGGTGCGGGCAAGGCCGACCATCAGCGGGGTGTTCAGCGCCGCGGCGAGGTTGGCGCCGGCGCGGCTGCCCGGGTTGCGCAGCTCGTTCAGGACGGGATCCCACACGGTGCCGGTTGCGCCGGGTTCGTCGCCCCGGGCGATCCTCCTCGCCGTGCGGGGAAGGTAGTTGATCAGATCGGTGGGGGTAAGCGGGGTCAGCTCGATACCAGCGGCCCAGGTCAGCACGTCGGTCTCCTGGACCGCCTGGTCGTACTCGTCGGGACGGCTGGTCACCACCAGCGGCAGCGAGGTGCGGTTGAGCGCCTCCAGTGCGGTACGCCGCAGGCCGTCGGCGATCTCGTCGAACCCATCGAGAACCGGCAAGATTCGGCCGGTCTCGACCAGCGCGGCGGCCAGCGTCGACCGACCAGGGGCGGAGGCGAGTAGACCGGGGTAGTCGCGCAGCAGCTGACCTGTCAGCCAGTCTCGGAACTCGGTGCTCGCCGGATTCCACGAGCCCAGGTGGAAGATCACCGGTACCGGGTCGGTGCTCGTGCGGGTCCGGAGGTAGTCCAGGACGAACCGCAATGTCAGGACCGTCTTCCCGGACCCGCCGCTGCCCAGCACGACCAGCCGCCCGGACGGGATCAGCCGGAATCTGTTGGCGATCTCGTCCAGTTCGCCGGTCAGGTTCAACGGGCTTGCTGTGGCCCCGGGCGGCATGCGGTGAATGTTGTCCCAGTGATCGGTCAGGCGCGTGGGGGCCGTACGCCACCGTATGGGCAGCGGGAACGGATCGTGGATACGGCGTTGCTCCTCCTCCCATTGCCAGCGGCGAGCAACCGCCTGCGCGAGTTGGTCGGCAGCTTCGGCCAGCGCGTCCGCGGACGCGGACGGTGCGCCGTGCGCTGCCGGGCCGGGGACCGGGTCGACAACACTCGCCGGATCGCCTACCGCCGCAGCCGAACCGCTGTGGTCAATGCCGTCCGGGGAGGGGATCTCACCGAATTCGGCGAGCAGTTTCCGCCGTTCGTCCGGTGCGAGATCCAGGGCATCGGCCAACCGTGTCACCGTGCCGATCCGCGGGTCGGTGGGCTCGCCGGTCTCCAGCCGTCGGATTGTGCGCACCGCAATCCCAGACCGCTCCGCCAACTGTTCCTGAGTCATCCCCGCCCGACGCCGCAGCTGACGCAGCAGCGCACCGAACTGCCTCGTCACGTCGGCGCCTCCCACCCTGCCGGGTCGTCCGAGCTGACTTTACCGCGATGACCGGCCAAATTCGGCCGACTAGCGGCCTGGCCGGCTGACCAGCCGGAACACCACCATTGTCGACACCGCCCTGGAAGCCGAGAACGGGCGGGACTCGCCGCACGAAGCAAGGTCAATCCCCGAGAAATGGTAATTCCCATGACAATTCGTCCCCAGAAACCTATCCGGCGTGGA
The DNA here is from genome assembly GCF_035942955.1 of Actinophytocola sp. Taxonomy (GTDB): domain Bacteria; phylum Actinomycetota; class Actinomycetes; order Mycobacteriales; family Pseudonocardiaceae; genus DASYTH01. Next base: position 17,943 of record NZ_DASZCQ010000099.1, read on the forward strand.
CTCGCCCTGGTGGCCGGCCTGGCCATCACATCCGCACCGGCCACCGCGGACGCGACCGCCCAGACAGCACCACCGCTGTTCGACAGCGGCTTCGGCCTGACCGTCGTCAGCCAGCCGGCGTGGGTCGACGCCACCCGCCGCACCTTCACCTTCGCCGTGGCTTCCGACCAGGTCCCCACCCCCACCCTGCTGCCCGGCCAAACCGCCGGCCAGCACGTCATCATGGTCACCTTGCCCACCGACTACGACAGCACCGGCGCTACGCGATACCCGGTGCTGTATGCGTTGCACGGCAACGCCGATTACCCTAACACCCTGCGGAACCAGCGGATCACCGAGCAGTCGACGCAGACGGCGCCACTCATTACGGTGCACCCCAACGGCAGCGGGCGCGGCTGGTACTCCAACTGGGTCAGCCCCGGTGCGCTCGGCCCGCAGAACTGGGAGACCTTCCACCTCGACCAGGTGATCCCCCTCATCGACGCCAACCTACGGACCATCCCCACCAGGAACGGCCGAGCCATCGTCGGCCACTCCATGGGCGGCTTCGGTGCGTTCCACTACGCCGAGCACCGGCCGGACCTGTTCAGCTACGTCGGCAGCCTCTCCGGTGGTCTGGACCTTCTCAACCAGGAACAGCGCCTCGCCGTGGTCGAGACCGAACTGGACCCGTCCTCCGGCACCCCGACCGCGGGGATCGACTCGATCTTCGGCCCGCCGTTCTGGCCATTCGACGGCGTATGGAATGCGCAGAGCCCAGCCCAGCACGTCGAGCCACTGCGCGGCATGGGGGTCGCCATGTACGTCGGCAACGGTGGCGACCTCACCGTCGACCCGATCCAAGCCATCGTGGAGAACCGGGCCAGGGAAACCAACCTCGTCACCGCGGCCAACCTCACCGCCGCCGGCATCCCCTACGACTTCATCGACTACGGCGACGGCGGCACCTGGGCACCGGGCTGCACCGGCAAGCACAGCCAGGAACCGTGCCTGCAAGCCGACATGAACCACTTCATCCCACTGATCATGCGGCGCCTCCAACATCCCTGACGTTTCACGGGCACCAACCCGCGCCGGGCCCGGCATCACCCGACGGGCCCGGCGCCCACAATTCCCAATTCCGTCGAGAAAGGACCGGCATGGCCGGAAACTACCGGTACCACTGCGGCGAATGCAGTTACCGGACACCATGGCTTAGCGAGACGCAAGGCGCCGAACGGCAAATCGACCACTACGCGAACAATCACCCAGGAATTCCACCCGGTGGCCAGGTCGAGGTCCGACCCAACACGAACAACGCCGCCGGCTGCCTGGCACTCATGGGAATCCTGCTCGTACTTCTGCTGCTCGTAGCCACGTGCCAAGGCCGACAAAAAAGCGCTCCGACGCCGCCAACGACAAGCCCCGTGCGAATCACGCTGGCGACTGTCGGAGCGGAGATCAGAACGAATACGAACCCGTCTGCACATACATTCCGATTCGCGTCGCCGGGCCGTTCGACGGGCGCCGTTCGCCCGCCGGTGGATCCGGGTCTGACCTGAATGGAGCACACGAGATGGCCCCGATCCCTCGCATCGTCGCCCGTCGACTCCGGCTGGCTGCCCTGTCCGCCCTCGGCCAGGGCATCGCCCGGAACTCATGGGCCGACCCGGCCGGTATCGCCGGCACCGCACGACGGGCATTGTGTGTGGCAGTGGACATCAAGAACTGGAGCGGCCGGCCGGTCCCGGAACAGATCCAGGCCCAGCACGCACTCGTCACCGCGGTCCGCACCGCCTGCGCCGCCGCCGGCTTGCCCGGCAGGTTCGCGCAGGTAAACGGCGACGGCGTGCTCGTGATCGCGCCCAGCGGCATCGACGAGACCCGGGCGATCCCCGCTCTCATCCAGGGCCTGCGGGTCGCGCTGCACCACCAGAACCGGATACTGTCCGAAGGCGCGCGTGCCCGACTGCGGGTGGCGCTCACCGAAGGCATAATCGCCTCGGGCCCCGCGGGCGTCGGCGGAAGAGCCGTCATCGAATGCTTCCGGCTCTTGAACAGCCCGCCCGTACGACAAGCTCTGGACGAGTCCCACGCCGGCGACCTGGCCGTCATCGTCTCCGACCACCTCTACCGCGACGTCATCGAGCATGGCTTCCACGGCCTGCCGGCCTACGAGTTTCAGCCCACCGATTGCTCGATCCCCGACAAGGAATTCCACACACGGGCCTGGGTATACGCCCCGGGCTCGGCCATGGCGGTCTAGCGCACCGGCCCGAGCTTTCCGGGCCGCGCACCTGCCGTTCGGCCACCTCTCGGGGGCTCTGCCGGGTGCCGGTGGCGATCCCGTCGAGAATCGTCCGGCTACACAAATCCGGTGTGGACATCCCGAGTGGACTGAGTGGTGTGGTGACGTTGCCACCTTCCTGGCTCGGGATCCGGCTGGATCCCGCTGTTTCGCGACGGCCGCCCGACCGCCCACGGGCTGCGCCGCCTCGCCGCGATCCGAGACGTGCTCACCAGCGACGGCCGCACCCTGGCCCAGGGCGCGCTGGGCTGGCTGTGGGCCGTCGGCGACAACACCGTGCCGATCCCGGGATTCAAGGGGATGCGCCAGGCCGAGAGAATGCCGGAGCGCTGGCGTTCGGTCCACTCGCACCGGACCAGCTGGCACAGATCGACGCCCTGCTCGACGACGAAGAGACGGACTGACACGATGACCGTGGCCCCGGCGGCGGGATACACGATCCGGGAGGCGGCCGGCAGGATCGGCCTGACCCAGGACACCGTCCGGTACTACGAGCGCATCGGGCTGGTGCCGCCGGTCGCGCGGGACCGCAGCGGCTACCGCCGGTAGACCGATGACGACCTGGAATGGCTGGTCTTCGTGACCCGGCTGCGCGCAACGGGATGCCGATCGCCGACATCGCCACGTTCGTCGGGTTGGCCATGCGGGGTGTCGAGACGGTGCCGCAACGGCTGGGGCTGCTGGAGGCGCACCGGCAGGCGGTGGAGGCGCAGTGGCGCGAAGTGCGCGGCCACCTGCGCCTGATCAAGGCGAAGATCGGCTACTACCGGAAGCTGGTGGCCGCCGCCTCCGCCGAGCCCGACACCGGCGCGCCCCCGGCGCCCCACGTCAAAGGCCGCTGCTGACCGCCATCCCCGCCGGCTGGACGCGGCGACCCGGTTGGC
>NZ_DASZCQ010000100.1:0-9467 GCF_035942955.1 Actinophytocola sp.
GGCCGGCGCCCGGCATGCCCGGCCGGGGCGTCTGCGGGATCGGATCGCGGTTGCCGACGTCGAGGTAGAGCGCCGACTGGAGGCGCGAGAACCAGCCCCGCTTCGGCTGCTCCTCCTCGTCCTCCTCCTCGACCACCGGCACCGCGACCGGCTTCAGCTTCTCCCCCGTCCACTCGAGGAACGCGCCGCACGATCCGCAGAACGCGTCGGTCTCCTTGTTGTGGTAGCCGCAGCTCTTGCAAACGATCACGTGATCACCTCGCAGGCTTGGTGGCGAACCCCGGTCGCCTTGCTCACGGGCGGTCCACCTCCACTCTGTGCACGACATGTGCTGGCTTGGCCGCGGCCACGGCCGCGTCGACGAGATCCATCGGCACGCCGGCCGGGTCGTGCACCCGGATCCGCACCGCGAGCCGGGGGCTGGACTCCCCAGGCAGGTCCGCGTTCGGGCTCTTCGACCAGCCGACGCCGCCGCTGTCGGCGATCTCCACCCGGCCGCCGGTGAGCACCTGCAGGTTCGCCCGCAGCCCGGCGACCGTGCCGCGCATGCGGTACATCTCCACGGCGGTGGCCAGGACGGCGCGCCGGCGCTCGATCGGCCAGCCCTCCTCCATCTCGATGCCGACCCAGCCGGCCATCCAGTCCAGGAAGTCCTCCGGCGCCAGGTGCGGGTCGAAGTAGTCGACCAGGCAGTCCAATGTGGCCAGAATCGGGGCGAGCACGTCGTCGAAGCCGCCGACGAACCGCTCGGTGAACTGGTCCTCCTGGTACACCGCGGGCAGCATCTCGATGAACGGGGCGGCGCTGGCCAGCCCGGGAACCATGCCGCGCATCAGTGGTCCTCCACCCGCACGTGGTGCTCGTAGGAGAAGATCAGGCTGTGCGGCTCGACGTCGACCCGCTGGGCCTCCTCGCCGCGCTCCCCGGTGACCGGGTTGGCTCCGAACAACCGGACGTCCTCGACCAGCTCGACGCCCCGAACCCGTTGCAGCAGCGCGTAGACGTCGCCGGCCTGGACCGGACGCCCGAACGGCCAGCCCTTCCCGTCCGGCCCGCCGCTGATCGGGTTGAGGTGCTTGTACAGCGCCTCCAACGCATCCGCCCGCACCCGGGCCTTGTCCAGCCGCGGCCGGGCGATCACCCGCGCCACCACGGTGACCCCGCGGTACTTCGGCGGCGACACCAGCACCCGGGTGCCGATCAGGCGCACCTCGTCGAGCCGCTCGGAGATCCGCTCAAGGGTCTCTTGTCCCGGCACCAGCTCGGAAAAGTCGATCTTGCCGCCGACCTGGGCCGCCGCCGGCACGATCAGCACCCGGACCGCGCCTGCGTCCACCTCGTCGTCGCCCGCGGTGACGCAGCGGACCCTGGCCACGTCCGGCGCGGCCTCGTGGGTGATCGCCTCGTAGTCCTCGGCGGTGACCGCGCGGCTCCTGGTGCGCAACAGGATCGGCCCGCGCGCCTTGGCCTCCTCGACCGTCTCGCCGTCCACCCCGCCCCACGCCGCGTCGAGGTTCTCCACCTTGCTGACGAACGGGATCGACGACTTCAGCGTCTGGATCGCGCCCTTGCCGACGTTGCCGACCCGGCCGCCGCCGGTGGCGTACCGGCGCAGCCGGATGGTCTGGCCGTACGGGGGAACCGCGCCGTGCTGCCTGGTTCCGCCGTCCGGCTCGCGGATCACGGGTCCGAAGTAGACGGTGCCGGACGCGCCGTCCAGGATGTAGTGCCGGTCGTCGGGCCCGCTGCCGGCGAAGTGCTGGACCGGCGTCCACTCCTGCCAGCCGTCGTCCGAGGAGACCTCGAGCGTCGCCGCCCCCGCGCCGATCACCACCGGGGTGCGCTGGATGGGGAACTCCTGCCCCGGCACGCCTTCCGACATGCCGAGCACCTCCTCGGCGATGATCTCGCAGTGGTTGCACTCCACCGTGCCGCCGATCGTGCTCGCGGACAGTCCGGTGATCACGGGCGACTCGTTGTACCGGGGGAAGTCCTCCTCGACCTCGATCACCCTGGCGCGCAGCCACCCGGCGCGCTCACCGCCGAGCACCGCGGCCTCGTGGTCGCCCGGCACGTGCACGTGGATCTCGCCGTTGGTGTTGAGCGCCCCGGTGCCGTCCGAGCTGACCCGGCACTTCTTCCACTCCTTGCCGTTCCACGCCTCCCAGACCAGCGGGGGGTGGTCGGGATGCACGCCGACGCCCTGCACCCGGCAGTCGACGCCCAGCCGCACCACGCAGTTGGGCACGGCGTTGCTCAGCCCGACGAGCATGGCGTCGCCGACCGCCGGGGTGTCCGAGAACGCGGTGAACGGCTGGTTCATCTTCAGCTGGTCGGTGCGGTCGGCAATGCCGTCGTCCGAGTTGCCCTGGGTGCCGACCCGGTCCAGCGCGCACGGGATGATCTGCAGGTCCTCCCCGGTGCTGAACACGATCGACTCGTCGGTCTCGGTGCGCATGGTCGCCACCGACGTGCCGGCCGGGATACCGACCGACGTGATGGCCGGCGCCGACAGCCAGAACGTGACGCCCACCTGCGCCGGTGTGGCCGGGATCAGCCGCAGCCCGATCAGCTCGAGGAACTTGACGTACAACCGGTCGGGCACCTGGTTGAGCCGGAACAGCAGCTGGTCGGTCATAAACGCGAACGTCTCGATCAGCGTCACGCCGGGATCGGAGACGTTGTGGTCCGTCCACTCCGGACAGCGGCGCATCACCATGCGCTTTGCGTCGTCGACCAGGTCCTGGAACCGGCGGTCGTCGAGGTTGGGGGCGGGCAGTGCCATAGCCTTATGCCATCCTCTGCGCTGTGGTCACCATGACTGCCGCCACTCCTCGTACGTTTTTCTCATCAGTAGTCACTCCCGTCGTCGGGGATCGTGTAGAACGGGAACACCAGGTTGCGGCGGTCGTTGGTGTCCTTGACCACGTACTGGATGTCGATGTACAGCGCGCCGTCCTCGGTGGGATCCGGGATCACGTAGACGCTCTCGATCGTCACCCGCGGCTCCCAGCGCAGCAGCGCGTTGCGCACCTCCTGGGACAGCTCGGCGATCGTCTCCACGTTGATCGGGCGGAACACGAAGTCCCTGATGCGGCTGCCGAACTCCGGCCGCATCGGGCGCTCGCCCGGGTAGGTCGACAGGATCAGGCGCATCGCCTGCTCCAGCTCGACCTCCCGGCGAACAAGGGCGATGCCGCCCTGCGGCCCGACCCCGAGCGGGAAGGCCCAACCCGCGCCGATGAAGTCCTGCGTCATGTCCCGTCCCCTTCACCCGCGTGTTTGCGCCTCACGTCGCCGTGTTGGCCTCTCAAGTCGCCGTGTTGGCCGCACACGACGCCAATAGGGCGACGCCACGCGCAAACACGCCGGTTGCTCCTCATCCCATAACCTCAGTTCAGCTTCAGCATCTGGCCCTTGACCTGGGTGATCGCCGGGCTCTCGATCTTCACGCCCATCTTCCCGGTCAGCTCGAGCTGGCCGTCGGTCTCCAACTTCAGCCCGCCGGTGCCCGCCTTGATCGAGATCGCGCCGAGGCCGGGGCACTCGATGGTCAGCGTCCCGTTGGGCGACTTGCTCACCGGCGGCGCCGGGTTGCAGGTGAGCGTGACCTTGCCGCCCACCTGGTCGATCACCAGCGAGAGCTTGTCGTCCTTGGTGCCGAGCACGATCTCGGACTTGTTGGGCGGCAACGAACCCGGCGGCCCGGGCGGCAGGTCGTCGGTGAACAGCAACCGGTTGCCGGCCGGCGAGGCCAGCCCGCGCTGCACCACGGCGCCCGAACCGTCCACAGCGGACGACATGTGGCCGAAGTCGGTGTTGTCGTTGAGCAGTCCACCAAGGACGTACGGCCGGCGCGGGTCGCCGAACTCGAACCCGATCAGCACCTCGTCGCCCACCTCGGGCGGGAACAGCGTGCCGCTGCGCCGGCCGGCGCCGGGATGGGCCACCCGCGCCCAGTCCGACTCGTAGTTCGGCGAAAGCCACGGCAGCGCCACCTTCACCCGGCCCTTCTTGTCCGGGTCCTTGCAGTTGGTGATCACCCCGCACACCAGGCCGTTGATCGTGGCCGACGGGCCGGCGCCGCCCGAGTCGGTCAGGCCGAGCAGTGAGCGGTTCTGCCTGCCGCTGACCCAGAACCTGGTGTGGTAGCCGCGTTCCTCCGGGTCGAAGACGTGCCGGGCGTTGGTCACCACCCACTTGCCGGCGAAGTGCTCCGGCACGCCCGCGATCTCCACCTCGGCCCCGGCCTGGATCTTCGGGTCGCCCAGCGCGTCGCCCTCGGCCTCGGCGAAGCTGCTCGAGATGTGGTCGGCAAGGCCCTTGGCCGCCTCCTCGGCCGCGTTGTCCGCGGCGGAGCCGACCGCGAGCGGGCGGTCCACGACGAGGTAGGCGGTGTTGCTCGCGGCCAGCCCGAAGTCGATTTTGGGCAGACCCGGGATCGGGGGCAGCGCGGGCAACGACGGCAGCGGCAGCTTGAACCCGTCGGTGAACGAGTTGGCCAGCTTCTTCGGCTCCTGGCCGTCGATGGTCGCGGTCCCGGTCGCGGCATCGGTCTTGGCCACCGCGACCCGTGCCGCCTTGGGATCCCACACCCGGACCTCGACGTCCGGCGTGATGTTGGCCGCCGAGATGCGCGGCAGGAACGTGAGCAGGTTGTCCTTGAAGGTCAGCTTGCTCGAGCCGAGGCCGAGCATCGACGCCGCGGCGTCCACGACCGCCCCGGCCAACCCGCCGAGCCCGCCGCCGCCGTCCTTGCGCCCGGAAGCCTTGCGGAAGAAGAACTTCCCGCCGGCGACGCCGGTCTCGTAGCCGATCTCCCTTGCCCGCTGGGTGAGGAACTCCCAGTCGGTCTGCGACACCTGCGCGATGTGGGTGTGCGTGGCCTTGGTCTCCTCGACCGTGCCGATCTTCAGTCCGGCGTCGCCGGCCACCTGCTTGGCGATGTCGGAGTCCTTCATGTTCACGAACGTCCTGGTGCGCTTGGCGCGCTGCAGGCGGTGCGCCTTCTCGTAGCCGCGCACCACCGAGTAGATCAGTCCCTCGGCGCAGACCGCCTCGATCGCGGTGACCTCACCGGTGATCAGCGACGTGGTGCTGTCCTCGTCGGCCCGCCCGGCGGCGATCTCCACCACCATGCCGATCTCCAGCCCGGCGTCGGAGATGACCGTCCCCTCCTCGTCGTGGAAGGTCAGCTCGAACATGTCCGGCAGGTGCAGGTGGGTGTCCACCACCGCGCGGACCAGGTTCGGCGCGATCGTCGGCGACAGCGGCATCCCGATCGGGTAGCCGACCTTGACCGTCGGCCAGACGATCGCCGTCGAGCTGCCGCCCATCAACCCGCCCAGCATCAGGATCCTCCGTTGATCAACTCGTCGGCGTTGGGCAGGTAGACCGTGGAGCCGGGCCGCAGCCGGGCCGGATCCTTGATCTGGTTGACCTCGGCGATCTTGCGCCACAGCGCCGGCGTGCCGTAGTGGGTGTTCGAGATGGACTGCAGCGACTCGCCGTGGCCGACCACGTGCCGGCTGCGCCCGATCAGCCCACCGGACGTCGGGTTCTGCGGGAGGCTGCCGAGCAGTGTGGGAATCTCCAGGAGGTTCATGCTGACCTCGGCCCGGATCGGGATGCCCGCCGAGGTGAACCGGGTGTACTTGATCGTGCAGCCGGTCATCTTGACCGTGTACATGAACCCGACCATCGGCGGGCCCCACTGGAAGGTCAGCTCCGGCGGCTGCGTCTTGAGGTTCAGCCCCGCCGCGGCCTTGAGGAGCTGGCCGAGAAAACCGGCGTCCGGGGACATCCAGGTGAGCAGCGTGTCGCAGCGCAGCTTGGTGTCCCAACCCTCGAAGATCACGCCACCGATGGTGATCTTCGACCCGGTCGGGACCTTCTTGGTGGAGTTGTTGGAACCGCCTCCGGCCCGCGGCATGGTGGAGGTCGAGCTGGACCGGTTGAACGTCATCTCCTTGGGGTTGAAGTCGAAGAGCACGAACCCGATGTTCGGCAGCGTGGTGCAGCGCAGCGACGCGGGAACCCGGGCGCCGGCCACCGCGGCGATGCCGATAGCGGCGCCGATTCCCAGGTTCGCACCGGCGCTCACGGCCATTCCGACGCTCATCGTGGCATCCCTCTCTCCAACTCGGTCTAAAGAAGACGGTTCGTCACAGGAAACCCTCGTGGGCGAGCTCCAGGGTCTCGGTGGCGATGCCGAGGGTCATGGCGTCCAGGTCCGGGCCCTTCCACATGGCCGGGTAGACGTTGCGCAACGACCAGCTCGCCACCTTCTTGGCGTGCGCGTCGTACAGCGTGATCGTCGCGGTGCCCCCGCCGGTGCTGCTGCTCAAGCCGTCGATCCAGTTGGCCGCCCGGTCCCGCAGCCAGGCCTGCACCTTCGCGGTGTCCGCGGCGTTCATCGCCCTGGTCAGCGTGACGTTGGGGTACTGGATGTGCCCTGGCAGGATCGGCTCGTACTGGTAGTTGCCGCCCTCTTTGATCGGCTCAGGGTTGAACTTCACCTGCAGCCCTTGACAACGCGCCCAGCCCCCGAGGTCGACGCCGCTCACGGACACGTGGAAGCGCGTGGTGAGCGCGAGCATCGTGTCCAGACTGATCGCCATGACCTAACCTCTCCCGTGCGGTACAGGCACCCGCGTCAACCGCCGAGCTTCATCTCGTCCTTGAGGAACCCGCGGTGGGCCAGCTCCAACGTCTCGATGGACACGGCGCTCGCACCGGCGTCGAAGCCGCCGACGTTCCACTTGACCGGCATGACGTCGCGCAGCTCCCACTCGACAAGTGGGCCATCATCCTTGTGCGAGGTGAACAGCTCGACCTTGCCGACGAACAGCTCGCTCTTCCACGAGTTGTCATCGAGCCACTTGCGGACCTTCGACGTCTCGTCCGAAACGGCGCGGTGCAGCTTGATGTTGGAGTACTTGGTGTTCCCCGGGAAGTAGAAGCGGTCGTTGCCGCCGTCCCCGGTCCGGTACTCGGCCACATCCCACGTGACGTCGAGCCCCTCCACCTTGGTCCAACTCCCGAGGTCGTACTCGGACTTGCCGGACATGGTCACCAGGAACCGGTTGGCCAGACCAATCTTGGAAGCGTCGGTCAGCATCTTGTTCTCTCCTATCTGTCCTTATCGCGGCTTGTGCGCCGACGCAATCGCGCCGGCAGGGCAACAATCCGCAAATCCCCCGGTTGGCACCACTCGCGCCCTGCCAGCGATAGCGTGCCTTCGGCGAGGGGCGCACTCGGTGGCCGCCTTGCTTGCCGCGAGGTCCATTGGGCATCCGCCTTCTATCTGAAATCCGTGAGCCGGCCGGACCGCTCCCGGTCCACGAGCAGCTCGAGCCGCATCTTGCTGCGCAACCTGTCGTAGAGCCGCTGGGACAGCTCGTCGAGGTCGACCTGGTCGAGGTTGAACGGTTGGTTCTCCTGGCTGGTCCGGCCGTGCGCCTTGCGTTCGGCGTCGGCCTGCGTGTGGCTCGGTCCAGAGTGGCCGGCGTCGACGTCCGGGATCTGGCCCTGGTCGCCCGATCCCTCGAGCCAGTCCTTGTAGTTGAACGAGTTCGGCTCGTGACCGGTCAGGCCGACGGTGGCCATGACGTCGTTCGCGCTGCGGTCGGTGTCCTGGCTGGCGTACCAGCTGCCCTCGTCGCCGGGCTTGACGCCCTTGTTCGTGAACGCCCCGGCGAAGCCCATGTTGCCGTCGTGCTCGTAGATGCCGAACGCCCGCTGCCACCGCTCGCCGGCCGTGAGCGGCTTCTCCGGAGTCTGGCTCGCCGTTCCGGCAACGGAAACGCCGCGTTGCTCCGCCTCGGCGGCGACCTGCTCGTCGATGATCTGCAACTGGTCGGGGGTCAGCTCGGTCGTCTCGACCTCGCCGACCCGGCCATGGTTGATCCGGAACAGCTCGTCGTCGATGAGCTGCTGCCGGCGGGCCTCGGGGTCGAACGCCACACCGGTTGCGGCCAACCCGGCCGCGGTCCCCATGGCGCCGGCCCGGCCGGGGCCCGCTTGCTTTCCACCGGTGGTGAACCCCTTCCCGCCGAGCGCCGGGTTGGTCCACTCCTCGACCACCTTCTTGGCCTTGGTCTCGGCGATCTGGCCGACCGCCTGCGTGGTCGGCTCGTCGAACGGGGTGTGCAATGTGGACGCCGGAGCCGGCGTCGCCTGGGAAGTCTGGGGCGGCGCCGGCGAAAGCGGGGCCAGCTGCGCCGGTGCCGGTGGCGGCAGCTCGACCTCGGACACCTCGGGCTCGGCCGCCGGAGCGGCGACCACCGGCCGCGGGGCGTGCACGAGCGGCGGCGGCACCGGCGCTCCGGCCTCCCCCGCGTAGTACCGCTCCGCCACCCGCGCCTCGGCCTCGAGCGCCTGACCCTCCGGAGAGGACAGTGCGGGCAGCGATGGCCCGAGGGTGCGCTGCTGCACGGCGTGCACCAGCTCGTGGGCGAGCAGGCCGCGCGCGGCCGGCGAGTCCGTCGGCCCGGCCTCGTCCGGCAGGAACACCGCTCCCCCCGCGGCGAACGCCCTTGCGCCGCGGGCCCTGGCCGCCTCGCTCACCTTGGGTCCCCGGTAGATCGGCACCTCGGACACGTCGGCCCGCTGGGTGGTGCGCACCGCGTCGATCAGCTGGGGCGGCACCCGCTCGACCACGACCGCCCGCTTGACCGGCTTGGCCGCGCTTGCCGGCCGGGCGGAGCTTGTCGCCCGGTACTTCGGCTGCACCACACGCGGTGGCGGCTCGGTCCGGTCCGACGGTGGCTCCGGCGCGACGGGCGCCGGTGGCGGCGGCGGTTCGAGTGACTGCGGCGGTAGCGGTGGCGGTGGTTCCTCCGCTACCGCAACGGGTTCGTCATCCTCCACGATGGAGGGAGCGTCAGGTTCGGCGACCGGCTCCGGAGTCTGCCGCGGCGCCGTTGGCGGGAGCACCAGTTCCTGGGGCGGCAGCGTGAACGGTTCCCCGGCCGGCCGGGAGATCGGCGTGCCGAGGCCGAGGCGGCGCGACTCACCCAGGTTGGCCCTGCGCCGCTTGAGCACCGTCGGCGGCTGCTCGACACCCTGGTGCGTCGCCACCTCCTGCACCGGTGGCGGAAGCGGTAGCGGCGGTGGGGCCGGCGGCTGCTCGATCTCCACATTGGACGGGATGAACGACGGTGGGGTGATCAGCTGCGGCGCCTCCGCGGGTGGTGGCGAGACCGGCAGTCCCAGCCCGGCGAGCGGGTCAAGGCCCGGCCCGCCCTGCTCGAGCCAGGACGGGGCGAAGCGCAGCCAGCCGGGCGCGCGGTAGGGCTCGGCCGGCTCCCGCGGCGCACCGACGTACTCGTCGACCGCCTCGGTCAGCGCCGGCACCTCCGCCGGCAGCGGCCGGGCCGGCCGGTGCACCACGACCGGCGGCGGCACCGGCGCCGGGGTGTCCACGGCGGACGGTTTCGGGCGTGGCGGCAGCACGGTCGCCACGC
>NZ_DASZCQ010000101.1:0-20653 GCF_035942955.1 Actinophytocola sp.
CTGCAGCCCGGTCATCTCCAGCTTCTCCAGCACGATCCGCCGGATCTCCGCCTCGGACTTCTTGGTGTGCTCCCGCAACGGAAACGCCACGTTGTCATACAGGTTCATCGACCCGAACAACGCACCATCCTGAAACAGCACTCCGAACAGCTTGCGCGTCTGGTAAAGCTGATGCTCCGAGCAGGTGCAGATGTCCACGCCGTTGATCACGCAGCTGCCCCGGTCGGGCTTGAGCAGGCCGATTACCGTCTTGAGGAACACCGACTTGCCGGTGCCGGACGGGCCGAGCATCACGCTGACCTCACCCGGCGGCAGCGTCAGCGTGACGTCCCGCCAGATGGTCTGCCGGCCGAACGATTTGGTCAGGCCCTCGACGACGACCTCGGCGCCCATCGAACCTCCCGCATCCGCTCGGGCCTCACCTACGTGCAACGACCGCGGCACGCGTGGGTTACTCGTCAGTTGGGTGGGCAAGTTACCCAGTTACGTACTGTGCGGCCAGTCGGGGGCCGGAATGCCGAACGGGTCACTTCAGGGAGACGGAAGCCCCGGCGGCCTCCAGCTTCTCCTTGGCGGCGTCGGCCTGCTCCTTGTTGACCTTCTCCAGGACCGGCTTCGGCGCGGCCTCGACCAGCTCCTTGGCCTCCTTGAGGCCAAGGCCGGAGACGACCTCGCGGACCACCTTGATGACCTGGATCTTCTTCTCGCCCGCGGCCTCGAGGACGACGTCGAACTCGTCCTTCTCCTCCGCGGCCTCGACGGGCGCGGCCGGGCCGGCAGGGCCGGCGGCCACGGCGACCGGGGCGGCCGCGGTGACGTCGAACGTCTCCTCGAACTGCTTCAGGAAGTCCGACAGCTCGAGCAGCGTCATCTCCTTGAACGCGTCGAGCAGCTCCTCGTTGCTCAGCTTCGCCATGATGGCGGGTTCCTCTCTGTACTACTGGTGGTTGTTCAGCTCTCGGCGGGGGCTTCCGCGGGGGCCTCGGCCGGCCCTTCCGCGGCGGCGCGCTTCTCCTGCAGGGCGGCGACCAGGCGGGCCGCCTTCGTGGCGGGCGCGGCGAACAGGCCGGCCGCCTTCGAGAGGTTGCCCTTCATGGCGCCCGCCAGCTTGGCGAGCAGCACCTCACGCGAGTCGAGGTCGGCGATCTTGGTGACCTCGTCCACGCTCAGCGGGCGGCCGTCCATGTAGCCGCCCTTGATGACCAGCCCCTTGTTGTCCTTGGCGAAGTCCCGAAGCGCCTTCGCCGCGTCCACCGGCTCGCCCGTGACGAAGGCGATCGCGGTGGGCCCGATGAACAGCTCCTCGAGACCCTGCACGCCGGCATCCTCGGCGGCGCGCTTGACCAGGGTGTTCTTTGCAACGCGGTAGGTCGCGCCGGCGCCGAGAGAGCGACGCAGCGTGGTCAGCTGGGACACGGTGAGGCCGCTGTACTCGGTGATGACCGCCGCCGAGCTGGAGCGGAACTTCTCCGCGATCTCGCTGACGGCCGCCACCTTGTCCGGCTTCGCCATGGCGTCGCCTCCTCTCTGGGTGTCGTGACCGCCGGCAGGAGTCCGACCCCGGGAGACGACGAACGCCCCGGCGCAGCAGCACGGGGCGTCATGAGCGCGGATGCGCTCGGATAACCACGTCCTCCTGCGCGGGCCGCCCGCGTTCGCGGGACCTTCGCCTCCAGAGGGAGGAACCAGCGGTCTTCGGTAGAACCTCGCCAAGAGTACGTGACCGGGTGTCGGCGCTCCAACTCACCCTGCATGATGGAGGTCGTGCCCGAGAACGAGCAGCAGTCCGGACCGCCGGCGCTCCGCCCGCCAGGCGAACCGGCGCCGTCCTCGCCCAGCCCACCACCGCAACCCATCGACCCGGAGCAGGTCCGCCAGTTCCAGCAGTTCCAACAGTTCCAGGAGCTCATGCGCCAGCAGGGCGGCAACGAGCTGCTGCTGCCGCCCGCACCGAAACGCCCGCTGTGGCAACGGATCCTGCGTGGGAAACTGTTCCGCCGACTGGCGCTGCTGGCGATCATCGTGCTCACCGCGCCGCTGTGGTGGCCCCTGCTGCTCACCTCGATCGTGAGCCTCGCGGTGCTCACCTTCGGCGCGAGTGGCGACCAGCAGTCGAGCACGGGGGGCGGCGGCGGGACCTACCACACCAACCACATCCTCAAGGACTCCCCTTACGAGTCAGTGCGCCAGGTCTACCAGCGCATCGCGGACAACTCGGAAACGTTCGCCTGTGGTGTCTTCACCGATGAGGCCGCACAGCAATTCGCCAACAACTACAACGCGACCGACTGTCCCGCCGCAGTCGCGAAGCTGAACGCGCAGGTGGACAAGGCCCCCGGAAGCATGAACGCCTACGCCGAGCCCGACTTCCGTGGCAAGCGCGGGGAGCCCCACGGGGACATGATCGCGATCAGCTCGTGCGAGCTGGGAGTCAGCGCGGGTCCTAGATTGGGCGAGTTCACGGTAAGCCGGGTCGAGCTAGGGCAGTGGATCATCACCGGGCACCGGCTGGAGAGCTGCTGACTCCGGTCAGGAGCCGGGCTCGCCGTAGCGGCGGAGCAGCTCCTCGTTCCAGGTGAGGCGGCCGGATCTGAGGTCGTCGATCACCGAGCGCACCCAGCGCAGCTCGGCTCGGGTCACCGCGTCGCGGTACTCGTCGTCGAGGAGGAACAGGCGCGGCAGCCCGGCCGGGATCTCCGCGCCGGACGAGGCTAGCTCGGCCTCGAGGGCGCCGGCCCGCGTCTCCAGCTGGCGCAGCACGTCCTCCGGCTCCAGCAGCATCAGCACCGACAGGGCCGCGGGGAACTCGGGGAACTCGCGAGCGCGGGCGGAGAGCATGGTGCGCACCCAGGAGGTGAACGTGGCCCGGCCCGCGTCGGTGATCTCGTAGACGGTGCGCTCCGGCCGGCCCTCCTCCCTGGCGGTCTCCCGAACCGCGATCAGGCCGGCCCGCTCGAGGCGCCCGATCGTCTGGTAGACGCTGTTGCGCTGCGCGACGTTGGCGATCTGATCCTTGCCCCGCTCCTTGATCAGCTGCTGCATCCGGTACGGGTGCATCGGCGCCTCGGCCAGCAGGGCCAGCACCACCAACGCCAGCGGGGAATGGGCTCGACCCGTCACGTCCGCCACCCTAGCCACCGTCATCCCGACCCTCCTTGCCGTCGATAGTTATAGTATGTATAGTCATAGTATGACTTACAAGGCACTGATCATTGGAGGCGGGATCGCCGGGCCGGTGACCGCCATGGCGCTGCGGCAGGCGGGCATGGACCCGGTGGTGTACGAGGCCTACCCGCGCGACGCGAATGGCGTCGGCGCGTTCCTCACCCTGGCCGTCAATGGACTGGATGCGCTGCGCGCGCTCGATCTGCACACCTTGGTGCGGGACAAGGGGTTCGACACCCCGACGATCGCGCTGTTGACCGGTGGCGGGCGCCGGCTCGCCGAGTTCCCCACCGGTGCGCTGCCGGACGGCACCGTGACCCAGACGATCATGCGGGCCACCCTGTACGGCGCGCTGCGCGACGAGGCCCGGTGCCGGGGCGTGCCGGTCGAGCACGGCAAGCGGCTGGTCGACGCCGAGCGCACCGCGACCGGCGTCGTGGCCCGGTTCGCCGACGGCAGCGAGGCGGAGGGCGACCTGCTGATCGGCGCCGACGGGCTGCGGTCGGTGACCCGCGGGCTGATCGACCCTGCCGCACCCGAGGCGCGGTACGTGCCGCTGCTCAACACCGGCGGCATCGCGCGGGGCGTAGCCGTGGACGCCGAGCCGGGCGTGTTCCAGATGATCTTCGGCAGGCGGTGCTTCTTCGCCTACATCCTGCATCCCGACGGAGCCGTGTGGTGGTTCGCCAATCCCCCGCAGGCCAAGGAGTTGAGCCGGGCCGAGCTCGCCGCGATCTCGCCGGAGGCGTGGCGGGCGCGGTTGCTCGACCTGTTCGGCAGGGACGCGACGCCCGCGGTGCGGCTGATCGAGGCGACCGACGACATCGCCGCACCGTGGAGCACCTACGACTTCCCGTCGGTGCCGACCTGGCACCGGGACCGGATGATCATCATCGGCGACGCGGCGCACGCCATGTCACCGGCCGCCGGCCAGGGCGCGGCGATGGCCATGGAGGACGCGCTGGTGCTGGCCAAGTGCCTGCGCGACCTGGAAAGCATCGACGCGGCGTTCGCCGGTTACGAGCGGCTCCGCCGGGAGCGGGTCGAGCGGACGGTGGCGCAGGGCAAGCGCAACGGCGACGGGAAGGCGCCGGGGCTGCTGTTGCGACTGCTGCTTCCGTTGGTGTTCAAGCTCAAGCGCGACACCGAGGACCTCACCTGGATGTGGGAGCACCACATCGACTGGGAGTCCCCGGTCGGGGTCTGAAAGCGACGAGGGCCCCACGCCGGGTGGGGCCCTCGTCGTCGTTGCTCAGGAGGCCGGTTCCTCGACCAGCAGGTTGCGGGTGCGGGCCGGGTCGACCGGGATGCCCGGCCCCATCGTGGTGCTGAAGGTGACCTTCTTGAGGTACCGGCCCTTGGCCGCGGACGGCTTGGCCCGGATGACCTCGTCGAGCGCGGCGGCGTAGTTCTCCACGAGCTTCTCCGGCTCGAACGACGCCTTGCCGATCACCAGGTGCAGGTTGGCCTGCTTGTCCACCTTGAAGTTGATCTTGCCGCCCTTGATGTCCCGCACCGCCTTCTCGACGTCCATGGTCACGGTGCCGGTCTTCGGGTTCGGCATCAGGCCGCGGGGGCCCAGGATCCGGGCGATCCGGCCGACCTTGGCCATCTGGTCCGGGGTGGCGATCGCCGCGTCGAAGTCGGTCCAGCCACCCTGGACCCGCTCGATGAGGTCCTCGACGCCCACCCAGTCGGCGCCGGCGGCCTCGGCCTCGGCGGCCTTGTCACCGGCGGCGAACACGACGACGCGGGCGGTCTTCCCGGTGCCGTGCGGCAGGTTCACCGTGCCGCGCACCATCTGGTCGGCCTTGCGCGGGTCGACGCCGAGCCGGATGGCCACCTCGACGGTCGCGTCCAGCTTGACCTTGTTGGTCTCCTTGGCGAGCCGGACGGCCTCCAGCGGCGAGTACAGCTTCGTCCGGTCCACCATCTCCGCGGCGGAGCGGTACGCCTTGCTGCGCTTTGCCATTGCTGTTCCTCGATTCTGTGGATCAGTTGTGGTGCGGGCCAGCGCGGGCCCTCCCACGGTGTTGAATTGTCCTCGCTCGTTCCTCGCTCGGACGGCTCGCGGCCTTGACGCGATGTCTTCCCTCGTCGCTGCTCGGTCGCTGGGCGACCTGCGCTGCTCCTCAGTCCAGACATCGCCGGCCGACTCGCACCCGAGTTACTCGACCGTGATGCCCATGGACCGAGCGGTGCCGGCGATGATCTTGGCGGCTTGGTCGACGTCGTTGGCGTTGAGGTCGGTCTTCTTCTGCTCGGCGATCTCACGTACCTGGTCCCAGGTGACCTTGCCGACCTTGTTGCGGTGCGGCTCGCCGCTGCCCTTCTCCACACCCGCGGCCTTGAGCAGCAGCTTGGCCGCCGGCGGCGTCTTGAGCTTGAAGTCGAACGACCGGTCCTCGTACACGGAGATCTCGACCGGCACCACGGTGCCCCGCTGCGACTCGGTCGCGGCGTTGTAGGCCTTGCAGAACTCCATGATGTTCACGCCGTGCTGGCCGAGCGCCGGACCGACCGGCGGCGCCGGGTTGGCCATGCCGGCCGTGATCTGCAGCTTGATGATCGCCGCAAGCTTTTTCTTCTTCTTGGGTGGCATTCCTGTGTTCCTACTTTCCGTCGTTCCGCACGGCCGAATGGCGGCGGCCGGGCGGCTGCCAGTCCGAAGTAGACTGATCAGATCTTGGAGACCTGGCTGAACGACAGCTCGACCGGCGTCTCCCGGCCGAAGATCGACACCAGGACCTTGAGCTTCTGCGCGTCCGGGTTGACCTCGCTGATCGTCGCCGGCAGCGTGGCGAACGGGCCGTCCATCACCGTGACCGACTCGCCCACCTCGAAGTCCACCTCCACGACCGGGCCCTTGGCCGGCGCGGCCGCGGCCTTGCCGGCGCCGGCGGGCTTGGCCTGCTGCTCCTGCGGGAGCAGGAACTTCAGCACGTCGTCGATGGACAGTGGGGACGGCCGCGAGGTGGCGCCCACGAAGCCGGTGACGCCCGGCGTGTTGCGCACCGCGGACCAGGAGGCGTCGTTGAGGTCCATCCGGACCAGGATGTAGCCGGGCAGCACCTTGCGCTGGACCTGCTTGCGCTGCCCGTTCTTGATCTCGGTGACCTCCTCGGTTGGCACCTCGACCTGGAAGATGTAGTCCTCCATGTCCAGGGAGTGGATCCGGGTCTCGAGGTTGGCCTTGACCTTGTTCTCGTAGCCGGCGTACGAGTGCACGACGTACCACTCGCCGTCGGCCTTGAGTAGCGCCTCACGCATTTCCGCGGCCGGGTCGGCGATCTCGCCGTCGCCGTCCGCGACGTCCTGGGACTCGGCAGGCTCCTCGGCCTCCGCGGGCGCGGGCACGACCGCCGCGTCAGCGTCGTCACCGACGCTGTCGGGCAGGCTGGTCAGCTCGTCGCTGCCGACGGCGCCGTTCTCGGAGCTCACAATGGGTCTCGCTTTCCTTTCATCGATGGGTCGTCCGGCTCACCCGAACACCCACAGCACACCCTTGGCCAGACCGAAGTCCATCCCCGCGATCAAGGCCACCATGATGGCAAGGAAGACCAGCACCACGGCGGTGTAGGTGATCATCTGCTTGCGGGTCGGCCAGATGACCTTGCGCAGCTCGGCGACCACCTCGCGGAGGAAGCGGAAGATCCGTGCGAACAGGCCCTGCCTGGCGACCTTGCTGTCGTCCCGCGCCCTCGTCGGCCGGCCCTTGGCGTCGGCGGCCTTCTCGGCCGGCTCCGGCTTGGCCGCGCGGCGGACCTTGCCCTTGGCGTCCGGGCCGGTCTTGCCCTTCGGGCTCGCCTTCGTGGTCTCGGCGGTCTCGACCGGGTCCTTGCGGGCGGCCGGCCGCGCAGTGGCCCGGCGCTCGCGCCGCGACGCGGCTGTGACCGGACGAGAGGGGCGCTCCTGCCCGTTTTCCCGCTCCGTGTTGTCGGCCACGCCAGCTCCTCCGCTCACCTCTTGGTCTGGTGCAGGGGCGACAGGACTTGAACCTGCAACCTGCGGTTTTGGAGACCGCTGCTCTGCCAGTTGAGCTACGCCCCTCCGCGGCCGCCGCGAGGGGGTGCGTAGCCGCGTTCGGTGGACGCCATCGACCCTCCCCACTCGCACCGTGGGGCTGGCGGTGACGTTCCAAGTTCCGAAGTCTACGGCAACACCTGGGGATCCCCCCAACCGACCGGTCTGAGACGATGTGCCCATGGCGGCAAGGCGCGTCTCGGCGCGAATCGGTGGGATCAGCGAGTCGGCCACCCTGGCGGTGGACGCCAAGGCGAAGGCGCTCAAGGCGGCCGGCCGACCCGTCATCGGGTTCGGCGCAGGGGAGCCGGACTTCCCGACCCCGGCCTCGATCGTGGCGGCCGCGGTCGAGGCGGCCAAGGACCCGCGCAACCACCGCTACACCCCGGCCGCGGGCCTGCCCGAGCTGCGCGAGGCCATCGCCGTCAAGACCGCGAGGGACAGCGGCTACCCGGTCACGGCCAGCCAGGTCGTCGTGACCAACGGCGGAAAGCAGGCCGTGTACCAGGCCTTCGCCACGCTCCTCGACCCCGGCGACGAGGTGCTGCTGCCCGCGCCATACTGGACCACCTACCCCGAGGCGATCGCACTGGCCGGCGGCGTCCCGGTGCCCGTGGTCACCGACGAGTCCAGCGGCTACCTTGCCAGCGTCGAGCAGCTCGACGCCGCCCGCACCCCGCGCACCAAGGCGCTGCTGTTCTGCTCCCCG
The DNA here is from genome assembly GCF_035942955.1 of Actinophytocola sp. Classification (GTDB taxonomy): domain Bacteria; phylum Actinomycetota; class Actinomycetes; order Mycobacteriales; family Pseudonocardiaceae; genus DASYTH01. The sequence continues at coordinate 7,898 of NZ_DASZCQ010000101.1, forward strand.
TCCAACCCCACCGGCGCCGTCTACCCAAGCCATCTGGTCGAGACGATCGGCCGCTGGGCCGTCGAGCACGGCATCTGGGTGATCACCGACGAGATCTACGAGCACCTCGTCTACGACGGCGTCCAGACCGTGTCCATGCCGGTGGCCGTGCCCGACCTGGCCGACACCTGCATCGTGGTCAACGGCGTCGCCAAGACCTACGCCATGACCGGCTGGCGGGTCGGCTGGATGATCAGCCCGCCGGACATCACCAAGGCGGCCGCCAACCTCCAGTCCCACCTGTCCTCCAACGTCGCCAACGTCTCCCAGCGCGCCGCGCTCGCCGCCGTCTCCGGCCCGCTCGACGCCGTCGCCGAGATGCGCGAGGCCTTCGACCGCCGCCGCCGCACCATCATCAAGCTGCTCAGCGACATCCCCGGCGTCGACGTCCCCACCCCGCAAGGCGCCTTCTACGCCTACCCCTCGGTAAAATCCCTGCTAGGCAAGGAGATCCGCGGCCAACGCCCGGAGACCAGCGTCGAGCTGGCCGCCCTCGTCCTCGAGCACGCCGAAGTCGCCGTGGTACCCGGCGAGGCATTCGGCACCCCCGGCTACTTCCGCCTCTCCTACGCCCTCGGCGACGACGACCTCGCCGCCGGCGTGACGCGGATGGGAGACCTGCTGCGCGAGGCGCGGTAAGCCCGGCGGGCTGGATCCGGGGGCCCGGGGCTGGGGGCGTTGGTGGGCGGGGGTTCCAGCTCGGTGATTCGGCTTGGCGATCTACTGCGCGAGGGCTGCCGAACCCCTCACGAAGATCACACATACAATCCTGCACGGCTCGCAACTCGCGTAGTGCAACGTGCTTTTTGATCTTGATTGACGAGCCGGCCGTGTTTCGACGATCCGGCGTTCCGCAGGTACGGAACGCACGAACTGAGGGATGAGATGCAAGTACCACAAGGGAGTTCCCAGCCGTACCACTCAGCGCAGCCGCAGAACGGGCTGGGCGTGGCCGGCTTCGTGTGCGGTTTGATCGGGCTCATCTTCAGCGTCATCCCGATCATTGGCGTGATCGCGTGGCCGCTGGTCATCATCGGGATCGTGTTGTCGGCGGTGGGCCTGAACTACGCCAGCAACGGCAAGGCGAACAACAAGGGTATTGCCATCGCGGGGCTGGCGGTGTCCGTCGTCGGCCTGTTCATCTGCATTCTCTGGGTCGCGGCGATCGGCTGAACCGAAGCGGGGGTGAGCGTCTCGGTGGTGGCGGCGTGGCGTTGGCCGCGCCGCCACTACCGAACCCGGACGAATGCGGTGGCTTTGCCGAGGACCGTGCGGCCGTCGAAGCGGGCGGTGATGTCGATGCGGAGGGTGCCGTCGTCGCGGCGGGCGCCGATCTTGCCGGTGAGTTCGACGAGGGCGCCGAGGTCGTCGTTGGGGACGATGACGGGGCGGGTGAAGCGGACGCCGTACTCCACGATGCACGCGGGGTCGCCGAGCCAGTCGGTGACGAGGCGGCCGCCGAGGGCCATGGTGAGCATGCCGTGGGCGATCACGTCGGGGAGGCCGACCTCGCGGGCGAGCTTCTCGTTCCAGTGGATCGGGTTGAAGTCGAGCGCGGCGCCGGCGTATTTGATCAGATCTTTGCGGGTGATCCGGACGTTGAGCGGTGGGAGCTCGTCGCCGACGGAGGCGGAGGCGGCGGCCGGGTTGATCATTGTTTTCCCCGTACGACGAGGGAGGCGCGGGCGGTGACGACCAGCTCGCCGGCCTCGGTGTTGATCTCCGCGCGGATGGCGAGGAAGTCGTTGCCGGCCCTGGTCATGATGTCGTCGACGTAGCTGGTGACGGTGAGCCGGTCGCCGGCCCGGACCGGGCGGGCGTAGCTGAAGGTCTGGTCGCCGTGGACCATCCGGCCGTAGTCGAGGCCCAGCTCGGGGTCGTGGATGATCACGTCGATGGCGCGCAGGTTGATGATCGTCACGAAGGTGGGCGGCGCGAGCACGTCCTCGTGGCCGGCGGCCCTTGCGGCCTCGGGGTCGTGGTAGAGCGGGTTGGAGTCGCCGATCGAGTCGGCGAACTCCTTGATTTTCTCCCGGCTGACCTCGTAGACCCAGGTCGGGGGGTAGGTCCGCCCCTTGAACGACTGATCGAGCGCCATCGGTCAGGCGGCGTCGCTCAGCGGGTTTCCTTGTGCGACGTGTGCTTGCCGCAGTTCGGGCAGAACTTCTTGAGGGTCATGCGATCCGGGTCGTTACGCCGGTTCTTCTTGGTGATGTAGTTGCGGTGCTTGCACTCCTCGCACGCCATCGTGATCTTGGGTCGCACGTCAGTGGCAGCCACGGCCTGGCCTCTCCTTCTTCCCTCGAGTAGCGGTGGCCGGACTTGAACCGGCGACACAGCGATTATGAGCCGCTTGCTCTACCGACTGAGCTACACCGCCCCGACATGACTATGCCGCGGTACCCCACAGCGGTGCACCGCGATCTTGTCATCGAGCCCCAATACGGAATCGAACCGTAGACCTTCTCCTTACCATGGAGACGCTCTGCCGACTGAGCTATTGGGGCGGGCAGGCCTTGACGAGGGTACACAAGGTGGCCCGGGGTTGGGAAACCGGGTTCTTGCTCACGACGACAGCGTCAGCACCGTCTCGTTGCGCAGCCCGGGCGCCTGCGTCGTGCGGGCCTGCAGCCACGCCTCCAGCCGGTTCTCCGACAGCGGCCGGGAGATCAGGTAGCCCTGGGCGACGTCGCAGCCCATCGCGGCGAGCTGGTCGCGCGCGATGTCCTCCTCGACGCCCTCGGCCACCACGGTCAGCGACAGCGAGTGGCCGAGCTCCACGATCGAGCGGACCACCGCGAGGTCACCGAGGTCCGAGCCCATGCCGAGGACGAAGCTCTTGTCGATCTTCACCTCGTCCACCGGCAGCTGGCGCAGGTAGGCCAGCGAGGAGTAGCCGGTGCCGAAGTCGTCGACGGCCAGCACCACGCCGAGCGTGTGCAGCCGGCGCAGCACCGGAAGGGCCCGCTGCGGGTCGGCCATCACGCCGGACTCGGTCAGCTCCAGCGTCAGCAGCTCGGCCGGCACCCGGTGCCGCTCGAGCCGCTCGGCCACCCGGTCCGGGAAGCTCGCCTCGGCCAGCGACCGCACGGAGATGTTCACCGCCGCGGACAGCCACAGGCCGCGGTCCATCCATTTGCGCACCCGGACCAGCGCCTGGTCCAGCATGAAGTCGGTGAGCGCGTCGACCAGCCCGGCGGCCTCGATGGCCGGCACGAACTCGTCGGGGTCCAGCGGCCCGAACTCCGGGTGCTTCCAGCGGACCAGCGCCTCGACGCCGAGCAGCTGCCGGCTGGGCAGCGCCACCTTGGGCTGGTAATGCACCTTGACCTCGCCGGTCTCCAGCGCCGCCCGGAACTGGCTGACGAGCTGGAACCGGCGCAGGAAGATCTGCCCCATGCTGGGCAGGTAGCCGCGCACCTTCTCGCCGCTCGAGCGCGCGGCGCGCAGCGCGACGTCGGCCCGCTGCAGCAGCGTGTCGACGTCCAGCGCGACGGTCGGGTTGGTGTCGATCTCCGCGCCGCCGTGGCCGCCGGCGATCGTCGACGGGGACGAGTAGCCGATGACCGAGCCGGCCTCGACGGTCAGCCGGTCGACCGGGTACGGCGCGGACAGCTCCGTGCACAGCCGCTCCGCCACCGCGTGCGCCTCCTCCAGCGACACGTCGGTGATCAGCGCGGCGAACGCCCCGCTCTCCAGCCGGGCCAGCGGCACGTCGGTGCCGAGCACGTCGCGCAGGCGCCGGCCGGCCGTGATCACCATCCGGTCGCTCCACGCGTAGCCGAGCGCGTCGCTGATCGTGGACAGCACGTCGAGGTCGATGCGCAGCACCACGGAGCGGGGGTCGACGCGCAGCCGCTCGCCGGCCGCCTGCCGGAAGCCGGGCCGGTTGAGCAGCCCGGTGAGCGGGTCGTGGTACGCGTCATGGCGCAGCGTGGCGAGCAGCCGGCGGTTGTCGATCGCGGTGGCCAGGTGGCTCGCCGTCGTGCCGATCATGCGCAGGTCGGCCTGCCCGAACCCGCGCCAGCGGGACAGCTTGTCGTGCACCTCCACGAAGCCGAGCAGGTGGTTGGCGCTGCGCAGCGGAACGACCAGCGCCTCATCGACGCCGCGGCGCATGAGCGACTGGCGGATCTCGGGCACCGAGTCGGACCGGCGGAAGTGCCGCACGTGTGAGCCGGGCAGCCGCAGCAGCGGGTCGGCCTTCACACCGCTCACCTCGAGGGTGTACAGCTCGGCCGGCAGCGGCTCGCCGGACACGAACGCCCGCATCGGACCATGGCCGCCCAGCTGCAGGCGGATCACGACCCGGGCCGCGCCCAGCTGATCCTTGATCCGGTGGGCGATCCCCTGCCACTCGTCGATGTCGATGTCGGCGGTGTCGTCCAGCCCGGTGGCCGGGCGGGCGGCCGCCCGGTGCCCCGCGCGGGCCACGATCAGGCTCACCTCGGACAGCGCCTCGAGGTCCCGCTGCTCGCGCACCAGCCCGGAGTAGGCCAGGTACAGCGCGGACAGCCCGCCGAGCGCGATCAGCACCAGCGGCCAGCCGGCCTCGATGTGCGCGGCCACCTGGTAGCCGACCACGCCGACGGAGGCGTTCACGACGCCGAGGACGAGGATCCGGGACACCAGCCGGATCGCGGCGCCGACCCGCATCCGCCGGCCGAGTATGTGCACCGCGACGAGGGCGAGCAGCGTGCTCGACGCGGGCGCGGCCAGCGCGCCGGCCAGCACGCCGAGCCACTGCGGCCCGAGCCCGCCGAGCGTGGTGTTCAGCAGCGCGGCCACCGAGAAGGCGCTGGCGATCTCGATGATGAAGACGCCGGTGTTGTAGACGATCCGGTCCTGCACCCGGCGGGCCAGGTAGGTGCCGACCCCCGCGGCCAGGTGGGCGGCCAGCACCACCTGGAACGGCGCCACGAACAGCCCGATGACCAACGGGATCTCGGTGAACGAGATGGTCCACGACACCCCGCCGCGGACGTCGATGTTGACCGCGAGCTGCTCGGCGACCAGGAACCCGATGGCAAGCAGGATGCCCACCCAGATCCACTCGGCGCGCGGCTCCATCGGCTGCCACCACGACACCAGGGCGGCGGCGATCAGCCCGAAGATCAACACGGTCATCGAGAAGACGACGAACCGGCGGTTCGGGAGCTGATCCTCAGTCAGGTGCGGGACGGGTAACGCGGGCGCCGGCACGACGGCCGGCAGAACCTCGGTGTTGCTCGCACCAGACTGGTCCGGCATGCACACCTCCTCGGCCGTCCGGGTCCGAGCAACTAGACACTGTTGTCCCACCACTGATGACGGCATACGGTGGGCACGTCACGGTCGCGTTACTGTACCCCGATCGGGCGAAGATTCCGACTGCGCCGACCGGCCGCCCGGATGCCTCCGGCCGGCCCACCACGGGCCGCGTCACGTGCGAAGATCATGACTCCGGAGCGGAACCCACGAATCGCCGACAACCCCGGTGGCGCCCAGGAAACGACCAAGATCTGCCACCTCGGCCCGCACCCCCGTCCACACCCGGCGGGCGAGGGTGTCGAACGGATCGACGGTCACCGTCACCCGGTCCCGCCGGCGGGTCTGCCGCCAGGTGCCGACCACCCGCCCGTCCACGAGCACCGCCGGCATGATGAACCCGCCCCCGGCCTGGATCCGGCGGTCGAACTCGCGGGGCACGGCCAGCTCCCGGCTCCGGTAGCCGAGCAGGTAGGTGTCGAAGTGGCCGAGCAGCCGGACCTCGGGCCGCGACCCCGCCGGCACCGCGACATCCTGCCCGGCAAGGACGAACGCCCGCTTCCCGGCCACGGCCACGGCCTCGATCTCGCCGGCCAGCCCGTCGAACGCGGCCCGGCACCGGCCGAGCGGCAGCCCGCACCACGACGCGAAGTCCTCGGCCGCCGCCGGCCCGTGACCGCCCAGGTAGCGCCGCGCCAGCCGGGCAAGCGCCTCGTCCGGCGGCACGGGCGGCGGCGGGGGCACCCAGTCGGCGACCCGGACGTAGGTCGGCTCGTCGCCGTCGGCATCCGGCCCGCGGCACACCAGCCCGGTCATCGCCGCGTACGCCAGCAGGTGCGCCGGCGCCTGGCTCCGCGGGTCCAGCACCACCCCGCGGTCGGCGATCCGGCGCACCAGCTCGGCCCGCACCAGCGGTCCGGACTCGGCAAGCACCGCGTCGACGGCCGCCACGCCCCGCTCACACGTCGCCTCGTCGAGCCCGAGCTGCCGCCGGCGGCCGGCCAGTCCCCCGGCGAAGTACGGCCCGAGGAGCCCGACCGTCCACGACAGATCCTCCGCGGCCAGCATGTGCAGCGTTCCCCGCATGGCCCAGGTGCGCACCACGAGCCGAGCACGAACCGCGGCGTCCACATCGGACTGCACGAGGCCCGCGGTCCGCACCCGCACCGCGAGCCGGCAGGCCCGCACGTCCTGCGCCTGCAGCCCGACCACCCGGCGCACCGCGTCGGCCGTGCTCGCCGACCGCTCCGCCCCGAGGCCCTGGGCCCGCGCCCGCGCGGCCCTGGTCCGCGCCGCCGTCAACGCCTTCACGCCGGCGACGGTAGCGCCGCGGCAGCTCAGGCACGCCCGGTCGGCAGTAGATTCCCGTGGTGATCGCCGGCCGGATGCGAACACGGTCGGCAGGCCGTGTCCGGGTGGGAACGGTGGCCTCGACGTCTGGGGTGAGAGGCACCGCCGGGTGCCGGCAGGGAGGAGAGACCGTGAAGTACATGATCATGATGTTCGGCTCGCAGCGGGACTACGACATGCTCACCGGTAAGGACACCGACAAGCCGGCCTGGTCCGCCGGGGACGTCGCCAAGCTGCACGAGTTCATGGAGTCGTGGAACCGGGCCCTGGTCGAGTCCGGCGAGTTCGTCGACGCCCAGGGACTGTCCGCGCCCGTGCACGCGCGGCGGATCGAGCTGAAGGACGGCGTTCCGGTCGTCACCGACGGGCCGTACGCGGAGACCCAGGAGGTGCTCGCCGGCTACACGATCGTGGAGTGCGACAGCTTCGACCGGGCTACCGAGATCGCCGCACGCCTGGCGGACACACCGCACCCGGAGGGGGCGAGCCTGGGCCGCGACTGGTACGTCGACGTGCGCCCGGTCGTCGGTTCCGCCGCCGAGCTGGACGTCTGACCGCTGGTGGCCGACGCCGAGGTCGAGGACCTGCTGCGCCGCCTTGCGCCGCGGGTCCTCGGCGCGCTCGTGCGGCGGTACGGGCACTTCGACACCGCCGAGGACGCGGTGCAGGAGGCGCTCCTCGCCGCCACCACGCAGTGGCCAACGGAGGGCGTCCCGACCAACCCGATGGGATGGCTGCTCACCGTCGCCTCCCGACGGCTGACCGACCTGCTGCGCTCCGAGCAGGCCCGCCAGCGCCGGGAGGACACCGTCGCCAAGTGGACCCTGCCGACCGACCGGATCGCGCCCCCCGCCGACAGTCCGGCGGCGCCCTCCGACGACACCCTGATCCTGCTGTTCCTGTGCTGCCACCCGGCGCTGTCCCCGGCCTCGCAGATCGCGCTCACCCTGCGTGCGGTCGGCGGCCTGACCACCGCCGAGATCGCCAGGGCGTTCCTCGTGCCGGAGTCGACCATGACCCGGCGGATCAGCCGGGCCAAGCAGAGCATCAAGAGCAGCGGGGTCGGATTCCGGATGCCCCCGCCGGCCGAGGTCCCCGAGCGCCTCGCCGCCGTCCTGCACGTCCTCTACCTGATCTTCAACGAGGGCTACGCCACCACCTCCGGCCCGACCCTGTACCGCGTCGAGCTGTCCACCGAGGCCATCCGCCTCGCCCGCCTCGTCCACGCGCTGCTGCCCGACGACCCCGAGGTCACCGGCCTGCTCGCGCTGATGCTGCTCACCGACGCCCGCCGCCCCGCCCGCACCGGACCCGACGGCGCGCTGATCCCCATGGCCGAGCAGGACCGCACATTGTGGAACAAGGCGTACATCGCCGAGGGCGTCGCCCTGCTGTCCGAGGCCCTCCCCCGCGGCGCCCCCGGTCCCTACCAGCTCCAGGCCGCCATCGCCGCCCTTCACGACGAGGCCCCCACCCCGGAAGACACCGACTGGCCCCAGATCGTCGCCCTCTACGAGGTGCTCCGCCAGACCTCCGACAACCCCGTGGTCTCCCTCAACCACGCCGTCGCCGTCGCCATGGCCGACGGCGCCCCCGCCGGCCTGGCCCTGCTCGCCGAGCTGGAAACCGACCCCCGCCTCGCCGACGACCACCGCCTGCACGCCGTCCGCGCCCACCTTCTCGAGATGACGGGCGCGCTCACCGACGCCCGCGCCGCCTACCAGGCCGCCGCCCGCCTCACCCACAGCCTCCCCCAGCAGCGCTACCTCCACACCCGCGCCGCCCGCCTCCCCGACCCCGGGTGACGACCGTCATGCCGCGGCCCGTCGGCCCGATCTACCGGCGGGAGGGGGACCGGGATGCAGGTGGGCGGCGGCGAGAAAAGGCTTACCTGCGGGCGGCGCTTGGCAGGCTGTGCCCCTCAGTTTTCGCACCACCTCTGACTCCCATCCCTGCTGACATCGGAGGTCTGGTAGTCAAATCCCGGATCACATCGGCAGAATCGCCTGCATCGAGCTCGAAGAACCGGCGGGTCAGCCCGCGGCGCCGGCCGCCATGGCCACCGACATCACGTAGTCGCCGTAGCCGGACTTGGCGAGGTTGCGGCCGAGCTCGTAGCAGGCGTCGGCGTCGATGAAGCCTCGATCAAGGGCGATCTCCTCGAGGCACGCCACCCGCACGCCGGTGCGGTGCTCGAGCACCTGGACGAACTGCCCGGCCTCCAGTAGCGAGTCGTGCGTGCCGGTGTCCAGCCAGGCGAAGCCCCGGCCGAGGTCGAGCAGCCGGGCCCGGCCCTGGCGCAGGTACTCCAGGTTCACGTCGGTGATCTCCAGCTCGCCGCGTGCCGACGGGGTCAGGCTCTTGGCGATCTTGACGACGTCGTTGTCGTAGAAGTACAGGCCGGTGATCGCCCGGTTCGACCGGGGCTTGGCCGGCTTCTCCTCGATGGACACCAGCCGGCCGTCGGCATCCACCTCGCCGACGCCGTACCGGCCGGGATCCCTGACCTGGTAACCGAACAGCACCGCACCGTCCAGGGTGGACACCGCGTGCTGCAGCAGGCCGGAGAAGCCGGTGCCGAAGAAGATGTTGTCGCCGAGCACCAGCGCCACGTCGTCGCTGCCGATGAAGTCCGCGCCGATGAGGAACGCCTCGGCAAGGCCGTTGGGCTCGGGCTGCTCGGCGTAGTCGAACCGCAACCCCAGGTGCGCGCCGTCGCCGAGCAGCCGCCGGAAGTTGGGCAGGTCGACCGGGGTGGAGATGATCAGGATCTCCCGGATGCCGGCCAGCATCAGCACCGACAGCGGGTAGTAGACCATCGGCTTGTCGTAGACCGGTAGGAGCTGCTTGGACACCGCCTGGGTGATCGGGTGCAGGCGGGTGCCGCTGCCGCCGGCGAGCACGATGCCTTTCATTGACCTCCCATTCGGCGATAACTTCGGCGACGTTACCTTCAGGCACGAACGTGTGAGGGTCGCCATGACCGACGCCATGACGAGAGCCGCCCGCGAACGCGACCGTGCCGACCGCTACCACCAGCAGCTGTGCCGCGTCGCCTACCTCATCGGCTTCTACGGCGCCAGGGCCGGGCACACCGAGAACCCCGATCTCGCCGACCTCGTCCGCCAGCTCGACGAGATCACCCAGGATCAGCGGTAGTTGGTGAACTGCAGCGCGATGCCGAAGTCCTCGCTCTTGAGCAGGGAGATGACCTCCTGCAGGTGATCCTTCTTCTTGCCGGACACCCGCAGCTGGTCGCCCTGGATCTGCGCCTGGACCCCCTTCGGGCCCTCGTCCCTGATCTTCTTGGCGATCTGCTTCGCCTTGTCCGAGGCGATGCCCTGCACGATCGTCCCGGTCACCTTGTACACCTTGCCCGACGGCGCCGGATCCCCCACGTCGAACGCCTTGAGGGAGATGTTCCGCTTGATCAGCTTCTCCCGGAACACCTCGATCGCCGCCCGGCACCGCTCCTCGGTCTCGGCCTGGATGGTGACCGCCTCGTCGCCCGCCCAGCTCACCCGCGCCCCGGTGCCGCGGAAGTCGAAGCGGGTGGACAGCTCCTTACTAGCCTGGTTCAGCGCGTTGTCCACCTCCTGCCGATCGACCTTGCTCACCACGTCAAACGACGGGTCCGCCACGATTCCTGCACCTCCACCTCGAGGACTGATAGCCCGGATGCTACCGCCGCCCCACCCCCGCACACCCATACCGCCTTGGCACCGCCCCCACCCCATTAGGTATCGTTTCGCCAGCCAAGCCGGGTTGCCCGAGCGGCCAAAGGGAGCTGACTGTAAATCAGCCGGCACAGCCTACGGAGGTTCGAATCCTTCACCCGGCACGTGTCTCGGGCGACGTGTGTCCGCGGAAAGCGCGGACCGCGTCGACCCGGATGATGTTGGGGGCCGAGCCCCCCAAACCCCCTACGGTGCTCGCTCCTTTCGACCCAGCGTGGGTTCGTTGGCGGGGGACCAGCGATTCGGTTGCGGGGCGGGCGATCAGGGGTGGGTGAGCTGGGCTCAGTGGCCGCGGGCCATTTGTTCCAGGCGGCGGATGCGGTCTTCGATGGGGGGGTGGGTGGAGAACCAGCGGGCTAGGCGTTCGCCGGGGCGGAAGGGGTTGGCGATCATCAGGTGGGATTGGGAGACCACCTGGGGTTCGGGGGCCAGGGGGGCGACCTTGGTGCCCATGTCGATTTTGCGGAGGGCCGATGCCAGAGCCAAGGGGTCGCCGGTGAGGTCGGCGGCGGAGGCGTCGGCCTGATATTCGCGGGAGCGGCTGACGGCCAGTTGGACGACGCCGGCGGCGACCGGGCCGAGGATGGCGATCAGCAGCATGGCGAGCGGGTTGGGGCGGTCGTCGCTGGAGCCGCCGAACAGGCCGGCGAGCATGGCGAGGTTGGCCAGAACGCTGACCACGCTGGCCAGGGCGCCGGCGACGCAGGAGATCAGGATGTCGCGGTTGTAGACGTGGGACAGCTCGTGGCCGAGCACAGCGCGCAGCTCGCGCTCGTTGAGCAGTTCGAGGATGCCGGTGGTGCAGCAGACGGCGGCGGTGCGGGGGTTGCGGCCGGTGGCGAACGCGTTGGGGGCCATGGTGGGGCTCACGTAGAGCCGCGGCATCGGCTGGCGGGCAGCGGTGGCCAGCTCGCGGACGATCCGGTACATCGCCGGCTGCTCGGCCTGGGAGACCGGCTGGGCCCGCATGGCGCGCAAGGCGAGCTTGTCGGAGTTGAAGTACGCGTAGCCGTTCATCAGCAGGGCGATGCCGAAGCCGATGATCAGCGCAGTACGTCCGAACAGCGAGCTCACCAACAGGATGAGCGCACTCATGCCGCCGAGCAGGAGCGCTGTCTTCAGCCCGTTGAAGTGCCTGTGCACGTCGTGGCGCCTCCCATGGGTTTCAGCGGGTTGTCCGTCCGGGAGAACGAACCGGATTCCGGTGAGGTTCCTGCCGACCCGCTGACCTGGTGGTTAGTTGCCGCTCTGGCCGCGGCGCCAGTACGTCGTCGGCCGCACCCGGTGCCGTTCCAGCCGCCGCTCGTCCAGCAGGTGCCGGCGCACGGCGAGCACGGCGGAGCGCTCCCCGGCCACCCAGGCCTCGGTGCGGTCCTCGGGCAACACGGCTGACCGGACCGCCCGCTCGAGCAGGTCGGGCCGGCCGTCGCGGTGCAGCCAGGTGATCTCGGCGGCCGCCGCGGTGGGCAGCGGCTGCTGTTCGGCGGCGTCGGCGACCTCGACGTACACCAGCGCGCGGGCCCCGGCCGGCAGCTCGCGCAGGATCGCCGCGATCGCCGGCAGCGCGGTCTCGTCCCCGGCCAGCAGGTAGGTGTCGACGTCCGGGGCAGGGCGGTAGGCGGGCGACGGGCCGACGAAGATCACCTGATCGCCGGGCCGGACGCGCTGGGCCCACGCCGACGCCAGCCCGTGCTCGCCGTGCAGCACGAAGTCGAAGTCGATCTCGCACGCCGCCCCGTCGTACCGGCGGATGGTGTACGTCCTGGTCAGCGGCCGGACCCGGGACCACATGGCCCTGGCCGACTCCAGCGTGAGCGGCTCGGGCAGCGTGACGCCGTCGGGATAGAAGTAGAGCATCACGTTCTGGTCGGTGCCCGCGGCGGGAAAGTCGGCCAGCTCGTCGCCGGCAACGGTGACCCTGGCCATTCTGGGCGTGACCCGCTCGACCCGGCGGACCGGCACCCGCCACAGTCGCACCGGCGGGCGGCGGGAAGCGTGCGGGGCCGCGGTCGTGGAACTCGTCGTCATCGCCTTCCATCATGACGCGGCTCGCCGGCCCGACTCCTCCCGCGGTACCGTTCGTTCGAACGAACAGGAGGTCGCCATGCTCGAGCCGCGCACCGAGGACCTCCGCTTCGCCGGCCTGGAGGCCCTGGCCGAGCGCCTGGCCGCCGGCGAGGTCACGTCGACCCGGCTGACCACCGACGCGCTGGCTTGGATCGAGGCCACCCAGCCCAAGCTCAACGCGTTCCGCCGGGTCCGCGCCGATGCCGCCATGGCCGAGGCGGCAGAAGCGGACCGCCGCCTGCGTCTGATGGTCGCTCCCCCGACCACCCAGGCCTCGCGTCCGCTCCACACCGCCGGGCGGCGCGCGCCGCTGCTC